>DASWOL010000001.1:0-20582 GCA_036398695.1 Cellulomonas sp.
CGGCCGGCTCGAGCCGTTCGGGGCGCAGCGCACGGTGGACGGCCGCGGCGCCGAGCGCCAGCAGCAGGGCAGCGCCGGCGAACCTGGCCACGGTCAGCGCGCCGGCATGGCCGCCGACGAGCTCACCGAGCCCCGCCGTCCCGGCCGCGATCAGTGCCAGGTCGGCTCCGGTGCACACCGCCACGACGGCAGCGACGTGCTCGCCCCGCAGGCCCTGCCGCAGCACGAAGGCGTTCTGCGCGCCGATGGCGACGATCAGCGACAGCCCGGCCAGCAGGCCTTGGAAGACGACCACGGTCGAGGACGCTAGGCCTGCGACCGCGTTAAGAACGCTTCATGTTTCTGGACAACCTGTAGCGTTGCTGCATGAAATT
Source organism: Cellulomonas sp. (assembly GCA_036398695.1). Taxonomy (GTDB): domain Bacteria; phylum Actinomycetota; class Actinomycetes; order Actinomycetales; family Cellulomonadaceae; genus Cellulomonas. The sequence continues at coordinate 375 of DASWOL010000001.1, forward strand.
CGATCCCGACCAGCTCGCCGCCCTCGCTGCCGTCGTCGAGGGCGGCACGTTCGACGCCGCCGCGGCCGCGCTGCACGTGACGCCGTCCGCGGTGAGCCAGCGCGTGCGGGCCCTCGAGCGGCAGGCCGGACAGGTGCTCGTGCTGCGCACCAGGCCGTGCCGGCCGACGCCGGCCGGCGCGGTGCTCGTGCGGCTCGCCGGGCAGCTGACCACCCTCGACGCGGATGCAGCGGCGGCGCTGGGTGTCGGGACGGGCATCGGGACGGGTATCGGGATCGGCACCGGCGCAGGCACAGGCGCGGTGCGGGTGGGCGTGGCCGTCAATGCCGACTCCCTGGCCACGTGGTTCCCGTCGGCCCTGGGGGGGCTGGGCGAGGAGGTGGTGGTCGACCTGCACCGCGAGGACCAGGACCGCACGGCGCAGCTGCTGCGCGACGGCGTCGTGATGGCGGCGGTCACGTCGGACGCGACGCCGGTGCAGGGCTGCCGGTCCAGGCCGCTCGGGGCCATGCGGTACCGCGCGATGGCGGCGCCGGCCTTCGCGGCCCGGTGGTTCCCCGACGGCCCCGTCCCCGAGGTGTGGGTGAGGGCACCCGCGGTCGCGTTCACCGCCGACGACCGTCTGCAGCACCGGTTCGTCGAGTCGCTGCCGGGCGGCCGGCCGGTGCTCGGGCCCATGCACCATGTGCCGTCGCACCCCGCGTACGTCGCCGTGATCGCCGCCGGGCTCGGCTGGGGGATGGTGTCCGAGCACGAGGCCGACGCCTTCGCCGGCTCCGGGACGCTCGTCGACCTGGCGCCAGGACGGCACCTCGACGTCGCGCTGCACTGGCAGCGCTGGTCCGTGCCCGCGGCGGTGCTCCTGGACCTGACCGAGCGCGTCGTGGCGGCCGCGGCGGCCGCGCTGCGACCCGTCGCCGCGCCGTCCGCGGTCTGACGCCCGCGCCTTTGCTCAGGCGCCGCGAACGGCGACGCAGGCGCGCACGTGCCGCGCTTTGACCGCACGACGAACGCGCGGGTACTCTGATGCGTCGTTGTGCGTCCGCTGTCGTGCACCGGTGCCCTCTCAGCACCGCGAGCCGACTGCGACACCGGTGCGATCCCACTCGCCGGCAGACGCCTCGACAGCCCACCGCGGGTACGTCGCGCGCAGCGCCGCGAACCCGAGGTACCGACACGACGAGAAGGCTCACACCCGTGCGCACGTACACCCCGAAGCCCGGCGACGTCGAGCGGACCTGGTACGTCATCGATGCCACCGATGTCGTGCTCGGCCGCCTGGCCACCCATGTGGCCACGCTGCTGCGCGGCAAGCACAAGCCCACCTTCGCCCCGCACGTCGACACCGGTGACTTCGTCATCGTGGTCAACGCGGCGAAGATCGCCCTGACCGGCAGCAAGGCGGACACCAAGCTCGCCTACCGCCACTCCGGCTACCCGGGCGGCCTCAAGGCCATCCCGTACTCGGAGATGCTGGCCAAGCACCCCGAGCGCGTCATCGAGAAGGCCGTGGCGGGCATGATCCCCAAGACCACCCTCGGCCGTCAGCAGCTCGGCAAGCTCAAGGTCTACGCCGGCCCCGAGCACCCGCACACTGCGCAGCAGCCGAAGCCCTACGAGCTCACCCAGGTGTCGCAGCAGGCCTGACCGGCCGCTGCGAGGACGAGGAACCGAGGAACCCCGTGGCCGAGACCACAACCGACGACTACGCAGTCGAGGGCGACGAGACGCCCACCACCTACACGAGCGAGACCGCACCGGTCACCGGCCGCGGGCAGTCGCTCACCGCACCGGGCCGCGCGCTCGGCCGCCGCAAGGAGGCCGTCGCCCGAGTCCGCCTGACGCCGGGAAGCGGGCAGTGGACCATCAACGGCCGCTCGCTCGAGGACTACTTCCCCAACAAGCTGCACCAGCAGCTCGTCAACTCGCCGTTCAAGCTGGTCGACGTCGAGGGTCGTTTCGACGTCGTCGCCCGCATCAACGGCGGCGGAGTCACGGGTCAGGCCGGCGCGCTGCGCCTCGGCATCGCCCGCGCGCTCAACGCGATCGACGAGGAGCACAACCGTGCCGCGCTGAAGAAGGCGGGCTTCCTCACCCGCGACGCCCGCGTCGTGGAGCGCAAGAAGGCCGGCCTGAAGAAGGCCCGCAAGGCGCCGCAGTACTCGAAGCGCTGACCTGCCGGTCGGTGCGCCGACGGCCCCGTGGACGACTACAGTCCACGGGGCCGTCTCGTTTTCCGTAGGAGGTTCGACCGCATGGCGCGACTGTTCGGCACCGACGGGGTGCGAGGCCTGGCCAACCGGGACGTCACCGCGGAGCTGGCGCTGGACCTGTCGGTCGCCGCCGCGCACGTGCTCGGCTCCAGCGGCGCGTTCGAGGGGCACCGGCCCCGTGCGGTCGTCGGCCGAGACTCGCGGGCCTCAGGGGAGTTCCTGTCCGCCGCCGTGGCCGCGGGCCTGGCGTCGGCCGGCGTGGACGTCGACGACGTCGGCATCCTGCCCACCCCGGCGGTCGCCTTCCTCACCGCGGAGAGCGGCGTGGACCTCGGGGTGGTGCTGTCCGCCTCCCACAACCCGATGCCGGACAACGGGATCAAGTTCCTGGCCCGCGGCGGGCACAAGCTGGACGACGAGCTCGAGGACGCCATCGAGGCGCGGATGGGCGAGGACTGGGTGCGCCCGACGGGCGCGCAGGTGGGCCGCATCCGCACCGACCCGGAGCGCGCCGCGCGCGCCTACGTCGACCACCTGGTCGGCACCATCGACGCCGACCTCAGCGGCCTGCGCATCGCCATGGACTGCGCCAACGGTGCCGCCAGCGAGGTGGGGCCCGCCGCCCTGCGAGCCGCGGGCGCCGAGGTGCTGGTGGTCAACGCCGCCCCGGACGGCCGCAACATCAACGACCGCGCCGGCTCCACCCACCCCGAGCAGCTCCAGGCCTTCGTCGTCGCCGCGGGGGCCGACATGGGCGTCGCGTTCGACGGGGACGCGGACCGCTGCCTGGCGGTCGACGCCACCGGCGTGCTCGTCGACGGCGACCAGATCATGGGGATCCTCGCCGTCGCGCTGCACGAGCGGGGGGCGCTGGCCCACGACACGCTCGTCATCACCGTGATGAGCAACCTCGGACTGCGGCTGGCGATGCACGCCCACGGCATTGCCACCGTCGACACGGCGGTCGGCGACCGGTACGTGCTGGAGGCGATGCGCGCCAACGGCTACGTGCTCGGCGGCGAGCAGTCCGGGCACATCATCCTGGCCGACCACGCCACCACCGGTGACGGCATCCTCAGCGCCCTGCAGCTGGCGGCGCGGATCGCCTCGACCGGAAGGTCGCTGGCGGACCTGGCCGCCGTGGTGCAGCGGCTGCCGCAGACGTTGGTCAACGTGACCGGCGTGGACCGCTCTCGCGTCGGCGCCGACGAGCCGCTGGCGCGGGCGATCGCCGATGTCGAGTCCGGGCTCGGCGCCACCGGCCGCGTGCTGCTGCGCTCCTCCGGCACCGAGCCGTTGGTGCGCGTGATGGTCGAGGCCGCCACGCAGGACGAAGCGGACCACGCGGCCGCCACGCTCGCCGCGGTGGTGCGCGACCGGTTGGCGCTGTGAGCGACCCCGTCCGCGAGGCGGCGCTGCGGCTGGTGGAGCACGCGGCGGGCGACCCGCGGGGGATCGTGCCGATCGTGCGGGCCGGGGCCGCAGTGCTGCGTGCCGCCGCGGTGCCGTTCGACGGTCAGCTGGCGGACGACGAGCTGGCGGCGCTGCTCGACGTGATGCACCGCACGCTGCGTGCCGCGCCCGGCGTCGGCCTGGCCGCACCACAGGTCGGTCTGCCGCTGACGCTGGCCGTGGTCGAGGACCCGCTGGCCGACCCGGCGCGCGAGCGTGAGCCGGTGCCGTTCCGCGTGCTGGTCAACCCCCGCTACGAGGCGGTGGGCGACGAGCTCGTGGCGTTCGAGGAGGGCTGCCTGTCCGTGCCCGGCTACGCCGCGGTGGTGGCCCGGCACCGGCGCGTCCGTCTCGTCGGGCACGACGAGGGCGGCGCGGCGCTCGACGAGGAGCTCGTCGGCTGGCCGGCCCGCATCGTCCAGCACGAGACCGACCACCTGAACGGCACGCTCTACGTCGACAAGGCCGACCTGCGGACGCTGGCCGCGCTGGCGCCGGTCGCCTGAGCCGCCTGGGCCGGCGCCGTTCAGGAACCGCTGACCGTCCCGCTGCCGGTCACCGATCGCGTCACCTGGGCCTGGCCGGTGTAGCTGACCGAGCCGGAGCCGGTCACCGAGGCGTCGAGCGTCCGTTCGGCGTCCACGTCCACCGAGCCGGAGCCGGACACCGCGACCACCGCGTCGCGTGCCGTCAGGCCGGCGGTGTCCACCGATCCGGAGCCGGAGATCCTCACGTCGAGGTCGTCGGCGCGCCCGGCGAGACGGGCGATCCCGGACCCGCCGATGCGCACCGTCGTCGAGGTCGCGGTGACGTCCCCCACGGCGACCTCGCCGGACCCCTCGACGTCGACGGTCAGCCGGTCGGCGGCGACCGTGCTCAGCTCGATCCGCCCGGAGCCCGGCAGGTCGAGCGTGCCGGGCCCGGTGCCGGCGATGTCGCCGCTCACCTCTCCGGAGCCGGACAGCCGTACCGAGGACAGGCCGGGCAGCGTCAGCTCGTAGCTGATGGGCCCGGGGTCGAGCCAGCTCGAGGACATCCCGAGGACCAGCGTGCCGCCGGTGACGTCGGTGGTGATGTCGCGCAGCACGTTGTGGCCGGCGGTGACGCTCAGCGACGGGTCGCCGACCGCCAGCGTCAGCGTCCCGGTGGTGGTCAGGTCGACCGCGGTGACGTTTGCCGAGACCTGCCGGTCCTCGGTGCCGGTGGTGCCGGGGGAGCCGGTGGCGACATCGAGGTGCATCGAGCAGGCCGCGAGCGCCGCGGCGGCGACGACGGCGAGGGGCAGGAGCAGCGCGCGGCTGGACATCGGGACTCCGGGTCTGGGGTGTGTCAGGTGGGTGCAGCCATCGTCCCGAAGCTCGGCGCGCCCGCACCATCCGTCGTCCCCCTGGTCGCACCCTGAGCCCGCCCTGACCGGACCCTGTGCCCGGGCCGCGAAGGCCCGCGGCGCCGGTCGCCCTTACGCTGGGCGACGATGCGCCCCTTCCTCTTCCTCGCCGTCCGGCCGGAGGACGCCGCCGCCGACGACGAGTACGCCGCGATGCTGCGCTCCACCGGCCTGGACGAGCCCGGCCTGCGCCGGGTGCGCCTCGAGCGCACCCCGCTGGGCGACGTCGACCTCGACGACTGGTCGGGGATCGTGCTGGGCGGCGGCCCGTTCCAGTCGAGCGACCCGCCGGAGGTCAAGTCCGCCGTGCAGCACCGGGTCGAGGCGGACCTCGCCGGGTTGCTGGACCGCGTGGTGCCGACCGACTTCCCGTTCTTCGGCGCGTGCTACGGCGTGGGCACGCTCGGCTCGCACCAGGGCGCCGTCGTCGACCGCCGGTACGGCGAGCCCGCCGGCGGCGTGGAGGTGACGCTGACGGAGCAGGGGCGTGCCGACCCGGTGCTCGGCATCGCTCCGCCGGTGTTCGGCGCCTTCGTCGGGCACAAGGAGGCGATCGCCTCGCTGCCGCCGCACGCCGTGCCGCTCGCGACGTCCGCCGCCGCGCCGGTCCAGGCGTTCCGCGTCGGCGCGCGCGTGTACGCGACCCAGTTCCACCCCGAGCTGGACCTCGACGGCCTGATCGCCCGGGTGACGACATACCGCAACGACGGCTACTTCGCGCCCGACGAGCTCGCCCAGGTGATCGCGGCGGCACGGGCGACCGGGATCCGTGAGCCGCCGAACTTCCTCGGCCGCTTCGTCGAGCTCTTCGCGCGACCCTGATCCACCCTGGTCAGCCCCTGGTCAGCCCCCGGTCAGCCCCTGGTCTGCCCCTGAATCCACCGCCAGGCTGTTCCGCGCGCAGCGCGGGGACCGTACGGTGAGCGCGGGCGCCCCCCGCCGGGGGCCGAGCCGAGGAGGACGGTCAGGGTGGAGCAGTGGGCACTGGCCCTGGCCGGCTCGCCGCTGGTCTTCCTGGCGATGTACCTGTTCGCGACCATCGACGGGTTCTTCCCGCCGATCCCCAGCGAGTCCCTGGTCATCGCGCTCGCGTCGCTGTCGGTGGCGCAGGGCAAGCCGGCACTGCTGCCGGTGATCCTCACCGCGGCGGCAGGCGCGTTCACCGGCGATCAGATCGCCTACACGATCGGCACCCGGGTCAAGGTGCGCTCGCTGCGCATCTTCCGCGGGGCCAAGGCCCAGGGCGCCCTCGACTGGGCGGAGAAGGCGCTCACCGAACGCGGCGCGTCGTTCATCATCGCCGCGCGTTACATCCCGGTGGGGCGGGTGGCGGTGAACATGACCGCGGGAGCGCTGCGGTTCTCCCGCAAGAAGTTCGTTGCCCTGACGGCGTTCGCGGCGCTGACGTGGGCCTGCTACTCGGCGGCGATCGGGATCGGCGCGGGGCGCGCGCTCCAGGGTCACCCCATCGTCGCGATCCTCGTCGGCGTGGTCGGCGGGATGGTCATCGGCCTGCTCGTCGACACGGTGCTCACCCGGTGGACCCGCCGACCCAGGACGCCGGACGCCGCCCCACCGCCCGGCGGACGGGCCGGCGAGTAGGTCACGGACCGCTCACGATTCGCACCACGCCCGCTCACGATCGGGCGCGCTCGCTAACGATCCGGTCTCACCGCGTCACCCGGGAGGGTGACGGCACCTACCCTCGAACGGGCCGACGAGGACGGCGGCCCTCCCCGCACGCCGCGCGGCCCCCTCGAGGGTCTCCTTCGGCGTGCCCGTCGAAGGAGTGGCATGAGCCGGGCCGGCCGCGCGCGCACGGGCGTCACGCCCGCGGCTGGACGCGTCACGGCTACCCGTCGTGCCGCCGCAGCCGCCCGTGTGCGCGCACTCGCGGCGATGGTGCTGGTCGCGCTCGTGGCAGCGGCGTGCGGCCCGTCGTCGGCCTCCGGCTCGATGATCGGCGTCGCGGTGGTCACCTCCGCCGCCGACTGCCTGGCCCCGGAGGTGCTGGGCCAGCTCGGGCTGACGCTGGACCCGAGCCTGGCCGCGCGGGTGTCGCACACGCCTGCGCCCGAGGCCGGCCGGATCCCCGACGGCTTCGTGCCGACGGGGGTGCTCGAGTGCCAGGTGGGTGGGCAGATGCGCGACGGGGCGGGCACGTGGACGGCGGTGACGGCGACCTCGCGCGACGGGTCGGCCGCCGACGTGTCGGCGCTCGTCGCCGCGCTCGACCGCGAGACCGCCGTCGCCGGCGCTGCCGCCGCGCCGACCGCCGTCGCCGCCTCGTGCGCACCGCAGGACCGGCCGGTGGTGCTGTGGCTGCTCGACGCGACGGACCGTGCGGTGCGCCCCAGCCTGTCCGTGGACGGCTGCGGGGCGCCGCGACCCGAGCTGAAGGCCGCCCTGGACCGGCTGGCGGTCACCGGGGCCGTCGACCATCCCGTCGAGCTGGTGACGCCGACGTCCTAGCGGCGAGTCGGCGCGGTGCGGTCGTCGGGCGCTACAGCTTGCGCAGCCGCACCCGCTGCACGGAGTGGTCCTCGCCCTTGGTGAGCACCAGCGTCGCCCGCCCACGGGTGGGGCGGATGTTCTGCTCGAGGTTGGGCGCGTTGATCGAGTCCCACAGCTGGCCGGCCACCGCGACGGCCTCCGCGTCCGACAGCGCCGCGTAGCGATGGAAGTACGACTCGGGACTGGAAAAGGCCGTCGAGCGCAGCCCCAGGAACCGGTCGACGTACCACCGACGCACGTCGCGCTCGCGGGCGTCGACGTAGATCGAGAAGTCGAAGAAGTCGCTCACCGCCAGGCTGGTACGGCCCTGCGCGGTCACCCGGGCGGGCTGTAGCACGTTGAGCCCCTCGACGATGAGCACGTCAGGGCGGTGCACCACGACCTGCCTGCCGGGGACGATGTCGTAGGTCAGGTGGTCGTACACCGGCGCCGTCACCTCGGGGCGGCCGGCCTTGACCTCCTGGACGAACCGCAGCAGGGACCGCCGGTCGTACGACTCCGGGAAGCCCTTGCGCTCCATCAGCCCGCGGCGCTCCAGCTCGCCGTTGGGGTACAGGAAGCCGTCGGTGGTGATCAGCTCGACCCGCGGCGTCATGGGCCAGCGGGCGATCAGCTCGCGCAGCAGGCGGGCGACGGTCGACTTGCCGACGGCGACCGAGCCGGCGATGCCGATGACGAACGGCGTGGGCTCCGGGCCCTCGCGCAGGAACGTCGAGGCGGCCTGGTGCAGGCCGCGGGTCGCCAGGACGTGCAGGTCGAGCAGGCGGGTCAGCGGCCGGTACACGGCGTCCGCCTCAGGCAGGTCGATCGGGTCGCCCAGCCCGCGCAGCCGCTCGACGTCGGCCTCGGTGAACGGCAACGGCGTCGACTCCGCGAGCCGCACCCACGCTGCGCGGTCCAGGTCGACGTACGGGGACGGCGCGGGTGCGGGCTGCACGCCCCGATCTTCGCACGGGTGAGGTGTGCCTCCTGACCGCGGTCCGCGGTGCCCGCGCCGTTACCCTGGACGCCATGTGCGGGATCGTCGGTTACGTCGGAAGCGCCACTCCCTCGGGCAGGCCGCTCGAGGTGGCGATCGAAGGGCTGCGGCGACTGGAGTACCGCGGGTACGACTCGGCGGGCGTCGCGCTCGTCGCGCCGGGCGCGCCCCTCGCCGTCGCGAAGAAGGCCGGCAAGCTCGCCAACCTCGTCGAGGAGCTCGACGCCCACCCGCTGCCCCTCGCCACCGCGGCGATCGGCCACACCCGGTGGGCCACGCACGGCGGACCGACGGACGGCAACGCGCACCCCCACGTCTCCGGCAAGGTCGCGGTGATCCACAACGGGATCGTCGAGAACTTCGCCGAGCTGCACGACGAGCTCGCGGCCGACGGCGTGGTGTTCACCTCGCAGACCGACACCGAGGTGTTGGCGCACCTGCTGGCGAAGGCGTACGGCCAGACCGGCGACCTCACGGCGGCGATGCAGCAGGTGGCCCGCCGCCTCGAGGGCACGTTCACGCTGCTGGCGGTGCACGCCGACGAGCCCGGGCTGGTGGTGGGCGCCCGCCACGACTCGCCGCTGGTGGTGGGGCTCGGCAAGGGGGAGAACTTCCTCGGCTCGGACGTCGCGGCGTTCATCGCCCACACGCGCGACGCGCTGGAGCTGGGCCAGGACCAGGTGGTCACCATCACGGCCGACGACGTCGCGGTGAGCGACTTCGCCGGCAACCAGGCGCAGGCCCGGCGGTTCGTCGTCGACTGGGACGCCAAGGCCGCCGAGAAGGGCGGCTTCCGCTCGTTCATGGACAAGGAGATCCACGACGAGCCGCAGGCCGTGGCGGACACCCTGCTGGGGCGCACTGACCGGTCCGGCCGGCTGACGCTCGACGAGGTGCACATCGACGTGTCCGTGCTGCGCGCGGTGAACAAGATCGTCGTCGTCGCCTGCGGCACCGCCGCCTACGCCGGGCACGTCGCCAAGTACGCGATCGAGCACTGGTGCCGCATCCCGGTGGAGGTGGAGCTGGCGCACGAGTTCCGCTACCGCGACCCCGTGGTCGACGAGAGGACGCTGGTGGTCGCGATCTCCCAGTCCGGGGAGACCATGGACACCCTGATGGCCGTGCGGCACGCGCGCGAGCAGGGGTCGCGGGTGCTCGCCATCGTCAACACGCACGGCTCCACCATCCCGCGCGAGTCGGACGCGGTGCTCTACACCCACGCCGGGCCGGAGATCGCCGTCGCCTCGACCAAGGCCTTCCTGGCCCAGATCACCGCCGCCTACCTGCTGGGCCTGTACCTGGCCGAGCTGCGCGGCAACATGTTCCACGACGAGGTGTCGCAGATCCTCGACGAGCTGCGCGAGGTGCCCGCGAAGATCCAGCAGGTGATCGACCGCTCCGGGCGCATCCGTGAGGTGGCGCGCTGGATGGCCGACACCCCCACCGTCCTGTTCCTGGGCCGGCACGTCGGGTATCCCGTGGCGATGGAGGGTGCCCTCAAGCTCAAGGAGCTGGCCTACATCCACGCCGAAGGCTTCCCCGCCGGGGAGCTCAAGCACGGGCCCATCGCCCTCATCGAGCCCGGGCAGCCGGTGTTCGTCATCGTGCCGTCGCCGCGCGGCCGGGACGCGCTGCACTCGAAGGTGGTCTCGAACATCCAGGAGATCCGCGCCCGCGGCGCCCGCACGCTCGTCATCGCCGAGGACGGGGACGAGGCCGTGCTGCCCTACGCCGACGAGGTGTTCTCCGTGCCGCAGACGCCGACGCTGCTCGCGCCGCTGGTGACCGTGGTGCCGTTGCAGATCTTCGCCTGCGAGCTCGCGACGGCGAAGGGCCTGGACGTCGACCAGCCGCGCAACCTCGCGAAGTCCGTCACGGTCGAGTAGTGGAGCTGCGCGCCGCGCAGGCGGACGTCGAGGCGATCAGCCAGGTCTACGCGCGCCGCTTCGACGTCGAGCGCACCGACGACTGGCTGTTCCTCAAGCTGACCGAGGAGGTGGGCGAGCTGACGCAGGCGTACCTGGCGCGCGGGGGGCGCACCCGCTCGCCGGGCTCGGACGAGCAGCTCCGCGACGAGCTGGCCGACGTGCTGGCCCACCTGCTGCTGATCGCCGAGCGGTTCGGCGTCGACCTCGACGAGGCCCTCGAGGCGAAGTGGTTCCGGTGGAGAGGCCTGCCGTGACCGTGCTCGTCGAGCAGGCGACCGCCGTGGGCCCGGGCCGGCTGGGCGAGTTCGCCGGGCGGCTCGACGCCGCCGAGCTCGCCGCCGTCGACGATGCGCTGCGCCTCGTCCTGGGACTGGACTGAGGTGGCCGCGTGATCGTGGGCGTGGGGGTGGACGTGGTGGACGTCGCGCGGTTCAGTGCGTCGATCGAGCGCACGCCGTCGCTGCGCGACCGGCTGTTCACCGAAGTGGAGCGCGACCTGCCGCCGGCGTCGCTCGCGGCGCGGTTCGCCGTCAAGGAGGCGCTGGCCAAGGCGCTCGCCTCGCCCGGCGGGCTGGCGTGGCACGACGCCTGGGTGCCCGCGTCCGGCGGCCGGCCACCCCAGCTGCACGTGGCGGGCACGGTCCAGGCGCGGGCGGACGAGCTGGGCGTGGCGCGGTTCCACCTGTCGATCTCGCACGACGCGGGCATCGCGGCGGCGGTGGTGATCGCGGAGGCCTGAATGAGGCCCGTCAGGCCACCACCGCGGGGCCGTCCGGGCCGAGGTAGGCATGGAGCATGTGCTCCGAGCAGTACGCGACGACCAGCGTGCCGTCGGCGCCGGCGACGATCAGGCCGCCGTCGCCACCGGTGGCGACGAGGTCGTCGTGCACCACGTCGCGGACGGCCTCCGCCAGGCCGGCACCCGTCCAGCGCACCCGGGCCGCGACGTCGTGCGCGAGCGAGGTCCGCAGGAAGTACTCGCCGATGCCGGTCCCCGAGACGGCGACACGCTCGTCCGCCCACGTCCCGGCTCCGACCACCGGGGTGTCGCCCACGCGGCCCACCCACTGACCGGTGACGCCGCCGGTCGAGGTGGCGGCAGCCAGCCGGCCGGCCGCGTCGCGCGCCACCGCGCCCACCGTGCCGTGCCCGATCGCCGGGGCCGTCGTCTCCTGGACGCGGTGCCGCAAGGCCGCCAGCCGCGCGGGCGTGACGAACCAGCCCGGGTCGACGCGCTCCAGACCGGCCTCGTCGAGCCACTGCTCGCCGGGGCCGGCCAGCAGCACGTGCGGGGTGTGCTCCATGACGGCGCGTGCGGCCAGCACGGGGTGGCGCGCGTAGCGGCTCGCCGCGACGGCCCCCGCCTGACCGGTGGCGCCGTCGCACACGCACGCGTCGAGCTCGGCCGTGCCGCCCAGCGTGAGCGCGGCGCCCCGGCCGGCGTTGAAGGCCTCGTCGTCCTCGAGGACCACGACCGCCTGGCACACCGCGTCGAGCGCCGCGCCGCCTGCGGCCAGCACCGACTCGCCCGCGGCGAGCGCGCGGCGCAGTCCTGCGGCCTGCGCGGCTGCCAGCTCCGGCCCGCCATGCAGCGGCCCGGCGCCGCCGTGGACGGCGAGTGCGAACGGCCCGTGCGGCGGCACGGCGGTCAGCTGGATCGGTGACACGGACGCTCCTCTCGATACACCCCATTCTCGCCGGGGACGAGGGCCGGGTGGACCTCCTGCCACCAGGCGGCAGGAGGTCCACCCGCCCTCAACCGAGGGTGACCGTCACATGGACGGTCGCACCCTCGGGCGCGACGGGCACGGGTGCTCCAGGGTGCTGCTCCGTGCCGTCGACGACCAGCGAGGCGACCCCGTGCGACACGTGCGAGGGGTTGCGCACCTCGACGAGGTAGGTGGCGCCGCGCCAGCGGCGCTGCACCGAGAAGCCGTCCCAGCGGCGGGGGATCGAGGGGTCGACGACGAGCCCGTCGAGGCCGGGCCGGATGCCGAGGACGTACTTGGTCACGGCGGTGTACATCCACCCGGCGGTGCCGGTGAGCCACGGGTTCTGCGCCAAGCCGTAGCGCGCGTGGTCGCGGCCGTAGACGAACTGGCAGTAGACGTAGGGCTCGGCCTGCCGGGTCTCGATCACGTCGTTCTGCAGGTACGGGCAGATCGCGTCGTAGAACGCCATCGCCTCGTCGCCCCGGCCGAGAAGCGCCTCGGCGATGATCGGCCACGCGTTCGGGTGGCTGAAGATCGCCGCGTTCTCCTTGATGCCCGGGTAGACACGCGTGAGGAACCCCACCGTGTCGTCGACGTGGGTGAACGCCGGCCACTCGAGGTGATTGCCGTACGGCGAGGCGAGCAGCTGGTGCACCGCGTCCATCGAGGCGACGCCGCGCTCGCGGGTGGTGATGCCGCCGATCACCGGCCACGCCTGGTGCTCGAGGAAGATCTTCCCCTCGGCGTTCGCGGCCGAGCCGATCGTCACCCCCGCGCGCGTGATGCCGCGGCGCCACCACCGGCCGTCCCACAGCTGCTCGTCGGCCACCGCCGTCAGCCGGGTGAGCTCCGCCTCCCAGCGGGCGACGTCCTCGGCGTGGGCAACCTCGAGGAACGCCCGGATCGCCCACGCGTGCAGGAACGTGACCAGCGCGCTCTCGCCGCCGCCGAGGTTGAGGCCGTCGTTCCAGTCGGCGCGCAGGCCGAGCGCGACACCGTTGGCGCCCACCTGCTGCGACGTGAACTCCAGCGCGCGCCTCAGGTGCTCGTAGACCGTGCCGAGCGAGCCCTCGGCGAAGGCGATCTCGCGCTCGAGGAAGGCACGGTCGCCCGTCTCCTTGACGTACTCCACCACCGTGGGCACCAGCCACAGGTGGTCGTCGGAGCAGGTGTCCTCCAGTCCGTGGATCAGATGCTCGCGAGACGTGCGAGGCACGATCGTCGGCGACGGGATGTCCGGCCGCCTCGGCGCGTCCGGGTCGAAGTCGTCCGGGTCGAACAGGTGCAGCCCGTAGCCGGCCTCGGTCTGCGCGCGCAGCAGCTGCCTGATCCGTTGCCGGGACTTGTCCGGGTTGGAGTGGATCACCGCCATGCAGTCCTGGGCGGTGTCGCGGTAGCCCAGCCCGCTGCGCCCTCCGACCTCGACGAACGAGGCGAACCGCGACCACACCACGCAGGTCTCCGCCTGCAGCAGGGTCCAGGCGTTGATCAGCGTGTTCATGCCCTCGTGCGGCGTGGAGATCCGCAGCCGGTCCTGCTTGTCGCGCCAGTGCGCCGCCAGGCGCGCCCGCTCGTGGTCCACGGTGGCCGGCGACGAGTACGTGGCGCGCATCGCCCGCCCGGCGCCGTCCCGCGAGCCGTATCCCAGGACGAAGGCGAGCCGCGCGCTCTGGCCGGCGGCGAGCGTGATCCGGTGCAGCAGCGCCCCGCAGTGGTTCTGGGTGGTGCCCTGCGAGCCGCTCCCGGAGCCGCGCTCCACGGCCAGCGGGTTGCGCTCGTCACGGTAGGGCCCGATGAAGTCGTCCCGCATCGCGTCGAAGGAGTCCGGCTCGAACGACGAGGCGAAGTAGTGGAAGGTCCACGGCTCGTAGTACGCGTCGCACTCGACGACGCCGTCGGCGTACGAGGCGCCCTGCGAGTACAGCGACATCTGGAGGTTCTGGTTGTCCACCGTGATCGTGTGGAACGAGAACTCGACGTACCCGGTGACGGTGAGCGTGCGCGGGCGGCCGGTGGTGTTGGTGAGCCGGACGTCCCACACCTCGCAGTCGTCGTCCAGCGGCACGAAGACCGTCTGCGACGCGTCGATGCCGCGGTACGACGCCTCGAAGGTGGTGTAGCCGAGGCCGTGACGTGTGGTCCACCGGCCCGCGCTGCCGTCGTCGGGCACCGGCGCGGCCGGGTCGTCGACGAACGGCTTGCCGACCGGCTGCCAGGACACGGACCAGTAGTCGCCGTCCTCGTCGTCCCGCAGGTACACGTACTTGCCGGGCCGGTCCAGCGGGACGCCGTTCTGCCGGAACCGGGTGATGCGGCCGGTCTGCGCGGACCGGTAGTACGAGTACCCGCCGCCGTTGTGCGAGATGACGGTGCAGAAGTCCTTGCCGCCCAGGTAGTTGGTCCAGGAGACCGGGACGTCGGGGCGGTCGACGACGTACTCGTCGCCGGAGAAGTGGCCGTACCGCACGGGTGGCTCCCTCGTCGCTCGTCGGGGCTGGGGTGGTGGCTGCCAAGCGCGCTCAGTGGCTGGCGGTGGCGAACCCGCGCAGCCAGTCGAGCATCTGGCGGGCCTTGGCGGGAGTGTCGGCCTCGACGGTCATCCGCAGCACCGGCTCGGTGCCGGAGAACCGCAGCAGCGCCCAGTTGTCGTTCTCCAGCAGGATCTTGGTGCCGTCCAGGTGGCTGACGGCGAGCACCGGGTAGGGGCCCACGTGCGTCAGAGGCGTCGCCTCCAGCCGCCGGGGCACGGCGACCCGCATCTCGGGGGTGGCCGGCACGCCGTCCTCGAGCATGACCAGCGTGCCGGTGATCGCGTCGATCGTGGCGCGCAGCTGCGAGATGGTCCGGCCGGTGCGGGCGAGCATCTCCACGACGAGCGCGCACGCGAAGATGCCGTCCTTGCCGAGCAGCCAGCCGCGGATGGTCAGCCCGCCCGACGACTCCCCGCCGAGCAGGGCGTCGATCTGCTCCATGCCCGCGGTGACGTGCTTGAAGCCCACCTTGACCTCGCGGTGCTGCTCGCCGAAGTGGTCCGCCAGCCGGTCGAGCCGGTGGGTGGTCGCCAGGTTGCGGACCACGCCGCCGCGCTCGCCGCGCACCTCGTGCAGGTACCAGTAGACGAGCAGCAGCAGGTCGTTGCTGCTGATGTACTCGCCGGTCTCGTCGACGATGCCGATGCGGTCCGAGTCGCCGTCGGTGGCCAGGCCCAGTCCGTACCGGCCGGACCGCATCATGTCGATCAGAGTCGACAGCCGCTCGAGGTCCGGCGCCGGGGCGATGCCGCCGAACAGCGGGTTGTGGGCCTCGTGGATGAACTCGGCCTGCACCCGCATGTCGGACAGCACCGTGCCCAGCGTCAGCTGGCTGGTGCCGTACATCGGGTCGACGACGACGCGCAGCCCGGAGTCGCGGGCCGCCCGGACGTCGACGATCTTCTCGATCGCGTCGACGTACGGCCCGGCCAGGGAGCGCTCGACGACCACGCCGGCCCGGCGCGCCAGGTCGATGTCCAGGGTGATGACGTCGGCGGCGCGCATCGCGTTCGCCTCGTCCTGGTAGCGGTCGGTCTCGTCGTCCAGGGGCAGCGAGCCGTCGGAGCGGAACACCTTGAGGCCGTTCCACTGGGGCGGGTTGTGGCTGGAGGTGACGATCACGCCGTACGCCGCGTCGAGGTAGGGGGCGGCGAAGGTCACTAGGGGCGTCGGGACGTCGTCGGGCAGCAGCGTGACGGGGATGTTGTTGCCGGCGAACACCTCGGCCGCGGCGATGGCGGCCTCCCGGGACAGGAAGCGGCGGTCGCCGCCGATCACGACGCCCTTGGCCTCCAGGCCGCGGCGCACGGTCTCGTTGGCGATCGCCTGGCACAGCCGGCGCACGTTGGCGAGCGTGAAGCCCTCGCCGATGAGCGCGCGCCAGCCGCCGGTGCCGAAGACGATGCGGGTGTCGGTGTTCTTCTTGGGGATGAACAGCCGCTTGAGCACGATGTCCGCCGCGACGGTCAGCTCGTCGGGCGTGTTGATGCCCTGGACCTCGTCGGTGTCGTCGATCCGGTAGCTGGTGATCTGCTTGCCCAGGGTGATGACGCGGCGCGCGAGGTCGGTCAGCCGGTGCTCACCGGCGGCGGCCATCGCCTCCAGCTCGCCGAACAGGAGCGCCGGCGCGGCGACGTAGGCACCGACGTTGACCTCGGCCGGGCCCTCGCAGTGGGCGTCGTCCACCTGCTCGATGGCGACGATGCGGCCGTCCTGACGCACGATCCGCCCGTAGGCGGGGTCGGCGTCGTCCACCTGCGCGGTGAGGATCGACAGGTCCGCGCGCGTGAGGCGGTGCCGCGTCAGCAGGCCGAGCAGCGACTCCGGGCGCAGCAGCGGGGTGTCGGCGTGCGCGACGAGCACCTGCTCGACGTCCTCGTCGAGCGCCTCGCGCGCGACGAGGGTCGCCTGCCCGGTGCCGAGCCGGGCCGCCTGCTCGACGTAGGTCAGGTCGTCACCGAGGAGCGCGCGCAGCTCGTGGTCGCCCGGCGCGACGACGACGACGATGCGGCTCGGTTCCACGACGGCGCGGACCGTCGTCAGGGCGAGCTGGGCCACGGTGGCATCGCCGAGGGGGCGTGTCAGCAGCCGGCGGGACGGCTCGTCGTGCCCGGCCGCCAGGACCACTGCAGCGCGCACGGACGACGAGGTGGGCAACGCGCGGGACATCGGACCCCTTGATTTGTTCGGAACCCTTCCAAACTCATCATGCCGCATCCGAGGCCCCGTCACCACCTCCCCCGTGGTGAGGCGCGAACGCGTCCGCCGGCGTCGCGCTCCGCCCGCGGCAGCGGGCCGGCGGTCGGAAGAACGCTCAGGCGAGCGCGGGGAGCACCTCGCGCTCGAAGAGGTCCAGGCCGGAGCGGTCGTAGGCGACGAGCGGGAAGTAGCAGATCGTGTAGCCGAGGCCGACGGCTGCCAAGGCCTGGATCTTCTCGACGATCTGCTCCGGCGTGCAGACGAGCGGGCCACCCGCCAGGTCGGCACGCTCCTTGGCGGCGCTGGCCGGCACCGTCGTCGCGTAGTGCGCCTCGTAGCGGTCGAGGAGGGCGGGGATGTCGCCCTCCTTCTCGGCGATCACCACGTTGAAGTTGGCGGAGCGCGTGATCTCGTCGAAGTCGCGGCCGACGTCCGTGCAGTGCGACGCGAGGATGTCGGACTTCGCCTTGAACGCCTCCTGCTCGCCGGAGAAGTTGGTGTACTGCGCGTACTTCGCGGCGATCTTCAGCGTCACCTTCTCGCCGGCGCCGGCGATCCAGAGGGGCGGGCCGCCGGCCTGCAGGGGGAGCGGCGACAGCATGGCGCCTTCCACGTCGTAGTGCCGGCCGTGGAGCGTCGCGGTCCCCGTGCTCCACAGCTGCCGGAAGATCTGCACGCCCTCGTCGAGCATGGCGAGCCGCTCGCCGGCCCGCGGGAACCCGTAGCCGTAGGCCCGCCACTCGTGCTCGTACCAGCCGGCGCCGATGCCCATCTCGACGCGGCCGCCGGACACGACGTCCGCGGTGGTGGCGACCTTGGCCAGGTATGCCGGGTTGCGGTACGCCATGCAGGTGCACATCTGACCGAGCCGCACGCGGGACGTCACCGCGCCGAAGGCGTTCATCAGGCTCCAGGCCTCGTGCACCGCCTCGCCGTTGGGCTCCGGCACGGAGTGGAAGTGGTCGTACACCCAGACCGACTCCCACGCGGCGGCGTCGGCGTGCAGCGCGAGGTCGCGCATCACGGGCCAGTGCTCGTGGGGGTCGATGCCGGTGAGGTCCTGCCGCCAACCCTGGGGGATGAACAGTCCGAAGCGCATGGCGGGCACGCTACCCGGGGCCCAGGTGGCCCGGTCGCCGCGCTCCTAGCGTGGACGTCGGCCGCGGGCGGGCTCGTGGCCTCTCGTGCGAGGTCGTGGCCGCCGGCCCGCCGAGGCCGCGGCGACGGGCGAGCGCGCGGCCCGCCGGGCTGCCCTCGACGAGCGACCTCAGGGTGACCACCAGCTCGTCGGCGGTACTGCCCGAGATCGTCGCTGCCAGGGCGTGGTGGAACGCCGACTCGATCTGCCGGATCGCCACGGCGAGCCCGGCCCCCGCCTCGGTCAGCTCGAGGCGGCGCACGCGGGCGTCCGCCTCGTCGGTGACGGTGCGCGCCCAGCCGGCGTCCACCACGGAGCGCGTCAGGCGGCTCGGGCTGCCCGTCTCGCAGACCAGCAGCTCGCCGAGCTCGCGGACGGACAGCGGGCGCCCGGCGGTGCGCAGCACCGTGACCACCTCGGCCTGGGCGGGGCTGACGGCAAGCGGGCGCAGCGCCTCGGCCAGGCGGCGGCTGCCCTCGCGCTGGGCCGCGAGCACCAGGTACCGCAGCTCCTCGACGGTCTCCACCGGACAATCCTACCGGTGACACGACATTGATGACATGTCTTGCATCTGGGCGTGGCGTGAGACACCATATGCGTGACACGTCATCTATTTGAGGAGCTTCCATGTTCGCCGTCATCGGTGCTGCCGGCTTCGTCGGCGCCGCTCTCACCACACGCCTCGCCGCCGGACCGGAGCCCGTCCGGATCCTGGTGCGCGACGAGGGGCGGGCCAGGGCCCGGCTGGGCGCTGCGGCGCAGGCCGTCGAGCTCGTCGTCGGCGACATGCACGACGAACGGGCGCTCGACTCGCTGCTGGCCGGGACGCGCGCCGTCTACACGACCGCGCAGACGGTCACGGCTCGCCAGCCCGCCGGGGCCGGCGACTTCGCCACCGCCGAGCGCCGTGCCGCCGACCTCGTGCTCGCGGCCGCGGCGCGGCACCGCGTCGGCCGGCTGGTCACCGTCGGACTGATCGGCGCGTCGGGCGAGGCCACCAACCCCTGGGTGCGTTCGCGGGCGGATCTCGAGCGGTCGCTGCTGGCCGGCCCCGTCCCCGCCACCGTGCTGCGCCCAGGGCTCGTCGTCGGCCGCGGGAGCGTCGGGTTCGACGGGCTGGTGACCGCGGCGGGCAAGAGCACCGCGGTCATCCGTGGCTCCGGGCGCCAGAGGTGGTCGTACATCGCACTGGCGGACCTCGTCGGCTACCTCGTCGACGTCGTCGACCTCCCAGCGGCGGCCGGGCAGGTGTTCGACGTCGGAAGCGAGGAGGCACCCACCTACCGCGAGCTCGTCGCGCGCACCGCGCATCTGCTCGGCCGGCGGGCGCCGCGGCTGCTGCCGCTCCCGCTGCCCCTGCTGCGGGCCGCTGCGCCCGTCGTCGAGCGCGCCCAGGGCATGCCGGCCGGAGGGTTGCGGGCGGCGATCGCCCATCTCGGCGACGACCTGGTGGGCGACACCGCGCCCGTCCGTGCGCTCCTGCCTCGCGAGCTCGCCGGGTGGGACGCGGCCGCCGGCGCGGCCCTGGCCGCCACGACGGCGTCCGACGCAGCGTCGCCCCGCCGGTGACGGCGACCATCGCTCACGCTCCGGACGGGAGCGAGGAAGGACGCCCGCCGGTCCGGCGCGGAGCGTCGCCCCGGGCGCGCCCCGCTTCCCTGCGTGCGGCGGCACGGCGAGGATGGCGAGGTGCTGATGGCGTGGGACGCGGGCGTGGTGCAGGCGGCCGAGGCGCCGCTGCTGGCGGCGGGCGTGCCGTTGATGGACCGGGCGTCGTTCGCGCTGTCGGTGATCGTGGCGCGCGAGCTCGTGGCGCGACGCGGGCGCGTGAGCGGTGCGCGGGTGGTGCTGCTCGTCGGACCGGGCAACAACGGCGGGGACACGCTGTTCGCCGGCGCGCACCTGGCGCGGCGGGGCGCGGCGGTCACCGCCCTGCTCGCCTCGGAGCGGGTGCACGACCAGGGCCTGGCCGCGCTGCGGTCGGGCGGCGGGCGCGTGGTCCGCGTGGTGTCCGGCGCCGCCGGGGCGGCGGTCGCGGCTGACGCCGACGTGGTGCTCGACGGGCTGCTGGGGATCGGCGGACGTGGCGGCGTGCGCGGGGTGGGCGGCGAGCTGGTGGCAGCGCTGGCGACGGTCCGGCGGCGGCCGTTCG
>DASWOL010000002.1:0-3453 GCA_036398695.1 Cellulomonas sp.
CCCCGCGGTGTAGGCGGCGGCCAGCGCGTTGACCTTGGCGACCGCCTCGGACGGTGTCTCGTCCACCACGGAGATGTCGACCACGTTCGGGTCGTCGGCCAGGTACTCCCCGACCGCGTCGGCCTGGAGCTCCCCGGCCAGCGCGGGGTCTCCGAGCGCCGTGGCCGCGGCGGTCGCCACGTCGTCGCTCACGGAGAGCGACGGGTCGCTGTCCAGGCGCAGTCCCGCCGCCGCGAGCGTCTCGGTGTCGACGAGCTGCACCTTGGCCTCGGCCGCGTAGACGGGCTCCTGCTGGGAGAGGTAGTACCAGGCGCCGGCGCCGGCGGCCAGCACGGACACGACGACGAGCCAGCGGCCGAACCAGACGGTCCGCAAGAAGTCCTGGAGTGTCATGAGGCACCTTTCGGGACGGGTCGGTGGAGGTGGGGCGCGCGCTGCGTACGGTCGACGCTACGCGTACGACATCTCGGCCTGGACGATCTGCTGGAGGCGGGCGACGAAGCGCTCGGTGCCGAAGTGCTCGGCGTGCGCCCGCAGTGCGGCGGCGTCCCACGCGCGGGCCAGCGCCCGGTCGGTGGCCGCGGCGACGAGCTCGGCGTCCGGGGCGTCGAAGAACTCCCCGGTGACGCCCTCGGTGACGGTGTCGAGGTAGCCGCCGTCCCGCAGCACCACCGAGGGGCGGCCGAACGCCGCGGCCTCGAGGGGCGAGAGGCCGTAGTCCTCGTAGGAGGCGGCGACCAGGGCCGCGCTGTGCTCGTACAGCCAGCGCAGCCGCGCGTCGTCGACCCGGCCGACCAGGCGGACACGAGGCTCGTCGGCCACGCGGCGCTCCAGCCGTGCCCGCTCGGGGCCGTCCCCGACGACGACCAGCCGCACGCCGGACCGGCGCAGCACCGAGTCGATGACGACGTCGACGTTCTTGTAGGGCAGGAGCCGTGCGACGCACAGCAGGTAGCCGGGCTCCACGCCGTCGACCGGTGTGCGCGGGCCGACCGGCAGCATCGCGGGCGGCGGCGGCACGACCTCCGCCTCGATCCCGTACACCTCGCGCACCGCACGCGCCGTGACCGTCGAGTTCGCGAGGTACCGGTGGGCGCTCACGGCCGCCCGGCGGTCCCAGGACCGCAGCGAGGGGGCGAGCAGCCCGAGCGCTCCGGCGGCCAGCCGCCGTCGCATCGCGCCCCCGGCGCTCCCGGTGCCCCCGGAGGTGGGCCCGAGATACCGCTCGCCCTGGTACAGCCAGCGCGCGGGGGCGTGGCAGTAGACGATCTTGCGGGCGTCGGTGCTGAACCCGTGCGCCCAGCCCGTCGAGCTCGCCAGCAGCACCTCGGCCTCGATCCGGGTCGCCGACACCGCGGCGGCGAGCAGAGGCAGGGCCAGCCGGTGGTGCCGACGCAGCACCCCGACCCGGTCCAGGTGGCTGGTACGCATGTCGAGGGCCGCGAACTCGGGGAACGTGCCGGCCGCGTCGTACAGCGAGGTGTACATCGGCGCCCCCGGGAAGGCCTGCGCCATCACGAGCGCGACCCGTTCGGCACCGCCGCGCTGCGTCGCGTAGTCGTGCGCGAGCGCGACGGGGAGGACCGCGGCGGCCCCGGACCCGTCAACGCCCGCCATGGCCGCTCATCACCACGGAGAGGGTGCGCCAGAGCAGCACCAGGTCGAAGGTGATGGACCAGTTCTCGACGTACCGCAGGTCGAGCTTGACCGCCTCGTCCCAGGGAAGGTCGGCCCGGCCGCTGACCTGCCACAGCCCGGTCACCCCCGGCTTGACCAGCAACCGGCGGCGCATGGACTCGCCGTACTTCTGCACCTCGCTGGGCAGCGGCGGCCGAGGCCCCACGAGGGCCATCTGGCCGCGCACCACGTTGAGGAGCTGGGGCAGCTCGTCCAGGGAGTGCTTGCGCAGGAACCGGCCGACCCGGGTCACCCGCGGGTCGTCCTCCAGCTTGAACAGCGGGCCGTCGGCCTGGTTCCGCTCCAGCAGCGCGGCGAGCTGGTCCTCGGCGTCCACGACCATGCTGCGGAACTTGAGCATCGGGAACTCGACGCCGGCCTTGCCGACCCGGCTCTGCCGGAAGAGCACCGGCCCGGGGCTGGTGAGCTTCACGGCGAGCCCGATGACGAGCATCAGCGGCGACAGCACGAGCAGCAGGCCGCCGGCGGCCGCCGTGTCGAAACCCCGCTTGAGCAGCAGCCGGGAGCGGCGGGACTCCGCGTGGCTGACGTGGATGAGCGACAGCCCGGCCGTCGGCTCCAGGACGACCCGGGGGCCGAAGACCTCGACGATGCCGGGCGCCACCACCAGCTCCGTGCCCGTGCGGTCCAGTGCCCAGGACAGCCGCCGCAGCGCCTGCCCGCTCAGCTCGGAGCCGGTGACGATCACGACGTCGAACGCGCCGTCCACCACGACCTGCACGATGTCGGAGAGCGTACCGAGCACCGGGATGCCGAGAGCGAGCAACGGACAGCTGAACTCGGGGACGCACACGCCGCTGATCTCGTAGCCGAACGCCGGCTCGCTGCGCAGGTCGGTGACGACGTGCTCGATCGCGACCGCGTCGCCGACGACGAGCGTGCGACGCATCGCGGCCCCCTGGGCCCGGCGACGGTGCAGCAGGCGGCGGCCGATCTGGCGGGAGGTGATCAGCACCGCGACGATGAGCGGCAGCGCCCCGAAGACGATGGTGCGCGGCACGTCGATGTCGAGCCCGACGGCGAGCAGCGCCAGCACGGCGGCCGTGAGGACACCGCCGCGGAAGACCGCCTCGAACTCCAGCCGGCCGTCCGTGAGCACCGAGCGCTCGTAGCCGCGCTCGAACGCCACCATCGCGACGAAGACCAGGCCGATCACCACGCCCCAGCCGAGCTGGAGCAGGGAGACGCCGTGCAGGAGGAAGAGCAGCAGGGTGGGGATGCTGGTGCACAGGACGAGGTCCCGGGCCAGCGTCGACATCTGGTAGGCGGCCTCGTGCTCGCGCCACCCGGACCCGAGGGCCTTCGGGGCCGGCAGCGGGCCCTTCGCCTCGAAGGGCCGCTCGGACGCCCAGGACAGCCGAGGGCCGCTGGTGGGACGGCGGCGGTCGACGCTCGCGTCACGTCCCTGCGAGCGTGAGACGTCGCGGTCGTCGATCAGGCTCATGTGGCTCCCCCAGCGGCGATTTGTGTGCCTTGAGGTTATAGCAGCCGGTTTGATCTGTATGCCCGAAGTGTCCGTTTTCACCCTTTTGCAGTGTCGCGCCTGACTGCCGACGCCGCGAGCACGCCGGCGCCCGCGCCGGCGCCCGCGCCGCGCGGGCTCAGCCGGCGGGACGCTTGGTGTGGAACGTGAGCTGTGCCCGCTCCAGCCCCTCGACGACCACCATCTCGACGGCGTCCGCGGCCGCGTCCACCAGCCAGGGCAGGTCCTTGCGCTCGGCCTTGCTGAAGTCGGCGAGCACGTGGTCGGCGGCG
>DASWOL010000003.1:0-18328 GCA_036398695.1 Cellulomonas sp.
CGGGCATCCTCGCCCTGATCGACCTCGCGGCGGCGGCCGTGTCGCTCGCGGTCTTCCTCGCGATCCTCGTCGGTGTGATGTGGGTGTTCGAGGGCTTCGTCGCGCTGACCACCCTCGGCGCCACCCGGTCGAAGGTGTGGACCGTGTTCTTCGCGCTGCTGAGCATCGTCGCCGGCGTCCTGCTCTTCCTGTCCCCGCTGTGGGGTGCGCTGACGCTGTGGTGGCTCCTGGGGATCTCGCTGGTGGTGCTCGGCCTGGTGCAGGTGGTGCGCGCGCTGACCTGGAGGCCGTGACCCGCCCGGCACGCCCAGGACGGCACCCCCGCGGACGCGCTCGCCGGTTCGCCGGCGTGCGGGTCCGCCGGCGCAAGAATGCCCCATGACGTTCACGCAGCTCGCCGTGATCGGGCTGGTCGCGCTGCTGGGCCCGGTGCTGGCGTACCCCAAGGGCTGGCACCTGCCGATCGTCCTGGGCGAGCTGGTCGCGGGGATCGTGCTGGGCAAGACGGGCTTCGGCTACCTCGATGCCGGCGACCCGAAGTTCTCGTTCCTCGCCGATGTCGGCTTCGCGCTGGTGATGTTCGTGGCCGGGACCCACGTGCCGCTGCGCGACCCCGCCATGCGTCCGGCGCTGAGGTCCGGCGCGCTCCGGGCGGTCGCGGTGGGCGCGGTTGCCACCGTCCTGGCCGTCGCGGTCGCCACGGTCTTCGACATCCCCCACACGCCCCTGTACGCCGTCCTCATGGCCTCGTCGTCGGCCGCGCTCGTGCTGCCCATCATCGACGGCCTCGGCCTCGGGGGCCCCCACGTCATCGGCCTGCTGCCGCAGGTCGCGATCGCGGACTCGCTGTGCATCGTCGCCCTGCCGCTGGCCATCGACCCGGCGCACGCCCTGCGGGCCGCCGGCGGCGCGGCGGCCGTGGTCGCGGCGGCCGTCGTCGTCTGGCTCGTGCTGCGGCAGCTGGAAAGCAGCGGCATCCGCCGGCGCGTCCACCGCGTGTCCGAGGAGCGGCTCTTCGCCACCGAGCTGCGCGTCCAGCTGGTGGTCCTGTGCGCGCTCGCGGCGCTGGCGGTCGCCACGCACGTGTCGATCATGCTGGCCGGCTTCGCCTTCGGGCTCGCGGTCACGGCGGTGGGGGAGCCGCGCCGCCTGGCCAGGCAGCTGTTCGCCCTCACCGAAGGCTTCCTGTCGCCGCTCTACTTCGTCTGGCTGGGCGCCGTGCTGGACCTGCGCCAGTTCGGCAGCCACCCCGGCATGATCGCCCTCGGCGTCGTGCTGGGCCTCGGCGGCGTCGTCGCCCACCTCGTCGGCCGGCTGCTGGGCCAGCCGCTGCCGCTCGGCATGCTCGCGGCCGCCCAGCTCGGCGTCCCCGTCTCGGCGGCGACCATCGGCACCCAGCTCGGTGTGCTCCGGCCAGGGGAGTCCGCCGCGCTGATGCTGGGCGCGATCGTCACCATCGGGCTGGCCGTGGTCGGCGGCGGCCGCGCGGTCAAGGCGGGCATGGTCACGCCGGTCCGGCCCGGCGGTGCGGCGCCGGGTGGGGGCCCGGGCACCGCGAGCGCCGAGCCGGCGCCGGCATGAGCCGGCACGTGGGCGCCAAGGCCCTCACCGCCGACTACGACCGCTGGTTGGCCCGGCAGATCACCGTGGTGCGCGCCGATGTCGCCCGCAAGCACGCCGAGCTGCGAGCCGACCGGTTCAGGTTCCTGCGGGGCACGTACTACCTGTGGCTCGCCCGGGTGGTCGAACGCGTCCCGGAGGTGCTGGGCACCGCGCGGGTCCCGCTGGTCGGAGACCTCCACGTGGAGAACTTCGGCACCTGGCGCGACCAGCGGCAGGTGCGGCGCTGGGGCGTCAACGACCTGGACGAGCTGGGCACCGGCCCGTGGCTGCTGGACCTGCTCCGCCTCGCGGTCTCCGTGACGCAGGCACCGCACATCGCGCTGGACGACGCGACGGCGTGCGACACGCTCCTGAGGGCGTACGCCACGACCCCGGTGGGCGCCGACGTGGCCCTGGCGAACCCGAGGGCCGAGCACCTGCGGGCGCTGGTGCCGCCCTTCGCGTCGCCGGACACGTACTACGACGGCCTCGCCGGCGGGCATCCGGAGGCCGACCTGCCGGCCGAGGTGGTCGCGGCGGCCGAGGCCGTCGCGGAGCCTGGCTGGCGGCCCACCTGGCACGCCCACGAGGCCGGCACCGGCTCGCTCGGCCATCGACGGCGCGCCGGCGTCGGCCCGGCCGCCGACGGCACCAGGCATGCACGCGAGGCCAAGCAGCTCGGCCCCGGCACGCTGGCCTGGGCCGCTCCGCTCGACGCCCGCCTGCCGCAGCCCGACGACGGCCTGTACGCGCGCGTGCTCGCGGCGGTCAAGGGGCCGGCGGCCGCCACCCGGGTCCTCGACTGGCAGGTGCGTGACCTGGCTCCGGACATCGTCCGGATCGAGCTGTCGGGGCTGCGGCCCAAGGACGCGGAACTGCTGCTGGGCTCGATGGCCCGCGCGGCCGCGGACGTCCATGCGGCCGACGAGGATGCGTGGAAGGCGGCCCGCACCGAGGCCCTCGGCCTGGACCGCGCGCACTTTCGCCGCCTGGTCGCCACCATGGCCGAGGTTGTCAAGGCCGACTTCCGCGCGTACGGCGACTGACGGCGGCCTGGGTAGTCTCGCGCCCGTGAGCACGACGATCCGCCAGACCCCAGACCCCGACCTGCGCCTGCCGCGCTGGGTGACCGCATGGCTCGTGGTCACGGCGGTGATCCAGACCTACGACGCCTGCTACGAGCTGCTGGGCCCGCTCTCGCACGCCGGCGGCAGGCTGGCGGGGCTGTGGCCCGGGCACCTGCTGTACTCCCGCTTCGACCACCGCTACGCAGGGTTCGACGCGTTCGGCAGCGCACAGAGCTGGGCCAACCTGCTCGAGGTGGTGGCCCTCGTCTGCGCGCTCGCCCTGTCGCGTCGGTTCTCGGCGGTGGTGCTCGCGCTCGTCGTCAGCGTCGCGACGTTCTGGAAGACGGTGATCTACTTCCTCGTCGAGATCTCCAGCGGGCTGGCGATGACGCGGCAGTCGCTGGAGCAGGGCGACCTCGGGGGATTCCTCCTGGTCGCCGTGCTGCCGAACCTCGTGTGGATCGTGGTGCCGCTCGCCGTGGTCATCACCCTGTCGCGCCAGCTCCTTCGCCTCGGGAGGCGGCTGGCGGCGCAGGGGTCCTAGGCGCCACGGCGCGGATCCCCGCCAGACTGACGAGGCCGCCGAGGGCGAGCAGCGACGCCGTCACCACCAGCGCCCTGTGGAACGTGGCGACGTCGAGGGTGCCGGCCACGATCACGCCCGCCAGGGCGACGACCACCAGCCCCGCCACCCGCGCCACCGCGTTGTTGACCGCGGAGGCGATGCCGGCGTCGGCCGGCGGGGCGGCCGCGAGCACCGCCGCGGTGAGCGGCGCGACCGTGACCGCCAGCCCGAGGCCGAACACCACCTGACCGGGGAACACCTGTGTCCAGTAGGAGGCCCGGGCGTCGGTGACGAGCATCAGCAGGAACCCGCAGGCCGCGACGAGCGGTCCGACCGTCATGAACAGCCGGGGACCGTACCGGCCGGCGAGGGTCCCGAACCGGGTGGAGAGCGTCAGCATGCCCAGGGTCACGGGCAGCTGGGCCAACCCGGCGAGCGTCGCCGGGTAGCCGGCCACCTGCTGCAGGAACAGCGTCACGACGAACCCGCCGAAGCCCAGCGCGCCGTAGATCGCCGCGGTGGCCGCGTTGCCCCACCGGAAGTTCCGGGCGCCGAACAGACGCAACGGCAGCATCGGGTCCGGCGCACGGCGCTCGGCCAGCACGAACCCGACGAGGCACGCGACGCCGACCGCCAGCGGCAGCCACACGCGCCAGGCGGTCCAGCCCAGGCGGCCGCTCTCGATCAGCGCCGACACCGTGCCGGCCAGCCCCACGGCCGCCAGCACGGCGCCGCGCACGTCGATGCGCCGGCCGCCGGGGGGCGCCCCACCGGGGACGCCGCGCAGCAGCAGGAGCGTGGCCACCGACACCGGCACGGTGAGCCAGAACACCCATCGCCACGACAGCGTGTCCACCAGCAGACCGCCGACGAAGGGACCGAGCAACCCGGCCATGCCGGTCCACGCCGTCCAGCGGCCGATCGCCCTGCCCTGCGCCTCGCCCTCGAAGCTCGACACGATCATCGCCAGCGAGCTGGGCACCAGCAGTGCCCCGGCCACACCCTGCACGGCTCGGCCGGCGACCAGGAACGGGCCGGTGGGCGCCACGGCGCACGCGGCCGAGGCGACGGCGAAGCCCACCAGCCCCGCGGCGAGCACCCGGCGCCGGCCGTGCACGTCGGACAACGACCCTGCGACGAGGATGAGCGCCCCGAGCGTCACCAGGTAGGCGTCCACCACCCACTGCTGCAGCACCAGCGCCTGCTCGCCGGTGCCGCCGAGGTCACGGCCGATCGCCGGGAGGGCCACCGTGACCACGGTGGCGTCGAGGAAGGCGACGAACGTCCCCAGGATCGCGACGAGGAGCACCCGGCGCTGCTGCGCGGTGGTGCCGGCAACGGCGTCGCGGGGCGCGGCGGGTGGGGCCATGCGCCCACGCTAAGGGTCCACTGCTCCCGGCATCGGCCGACGACGGCCGACGACGGCCGACGACGGCCGACAGCGGCCGACAGCGGCCGACGCGGACTCACGCTCCCAGGTGCCGCAGCACCGCCAGCACCCGCCGGTGGTCGGCGGCGTCGGGCTCGAGGCCCAGCTTGGCGAAGATGGCGGCCACGTTCTTCTCCACCGCCCCGTACGAGAGGAACAGCGTCTCGGCGATCGCGCCGTTGGAGCGGCCCTGCGCCATGAGCTCGAGCACCTCACGCTCGCGCGAGGTCAGCCGGCCGAGCCCGCCGTCGCGACCGTCGGTCGCGCCCATCAGCTGCGTGACCACCTCGGGGTCCAGAACGGTCTGGCCGTCGGCCACGCGGACCAGGGCGTCGACGAAGTCGCGCACGTCGGCGACGCGGTCCTTGAGCAGGTAGCCGACGCCGCGCGCGTCGCCGGCGAGCAGCCGGGAGGCGTAGCGGGTCTCCACGTACTGCGAGAACAGCAGCACGCCCAGGCCGGGGTGGGCGGCCCGCAGCGCGAGCACGGCGCGCAGCCCTTCGTCGGTGTGCGACGGCGGCATCCGGATGTCCGCGACCACGACGTCGGGGGTGGCGCCCGTCGCCACCAGCGCGTCGACCTCCCGGACCAGCGCGTCGCCGTCCCCGACGGCGGCGGCGACCTCGTGCCCGCGCCTGGCGAGCAGGGCGACCAGGCCGTCACGCAGGATGACGGAGTCCTCGGCGACGACGATGCGGAGCACAGGGAGCACCGGTCGCACAGGGAGCACAGGGACCACCCGGTCGCCGGCCGGCGACCGGGTGGTCGGTGCGTCCCCGTGGCTCACGGTCGGGTGCTGGCC
The DNA here is from genome assembly GCA_036398695.1 of Cellulomonas sp. Lineage (GTDB taxonomy): Bacteria > Actinomycetota > Actinomycetes > Actinomycetales > Cellulomonadaceae > Cellulomonas. Next base: position 5,466 of record DASWOL010000003.1, read on the forward strand.
GGCAACGTCACGGTGACCACCGTAGGGCCGCCGCCCGGGCTGGACAGGTCGAAGGTGCCGTCCACCGCGCGCACCCGTTCGACGAGCCCGGCCAGGCCGGTCCGCCGGCCGGAGCCGTCCGTGGGCACGACGAGCGCACCCCCGCGCCCGTCGTCGCGCACGCGCAGGCGCAGACGGCCTTCGGGGCGGTCGACGGCGACCCGGACCGAGCCCGCGCCGGAGTGCTTGGCGGCGTTGGTCACCAGCTCGGCGACCGTGAAGTAGGCGATCGACTCCACCGCGTCCGTCAGCGGCCGGCCCGCCGTCACCGACGGGTCCAGGTCCAGCGCCACGGGCAGCGAGGACCGTGCGGCGAGGGTCTCCAAGGCGATCGCGAGCCCGCCGTCCAGAGCCGGCGGATGGATGCCGCGGGCGATCTCGCGCAGCTCGGTCAGCGCCTCCTTGGTCGAGGTGTGCGCAGTGGCCAGCAGGTCGGCGGCCAGCAGCGGGTCCCCGCCGTCGGCGAGCTGTTCGCGGGCCTCGCCGAGCTGCATCGCCACCGCGACGAGCCGGGCCTGCGTGCCGTCGTGCAGGTCACGCTCGATGCGCCGCAGCCGGGCGTCCGCGTCCTCGACGGACGCCGCGCGCGACGCCCGCACCTCGGCCAGGCGCAGGCTCATCCTCGACGGACCGAGCAGCGCCTGCGTCAGCACGCCGAGCAGGACCGCGAACAGGTGCTGCACCCACGGCCAGACGAACAGCAGGACCAGCCCGCCGACCGCCACGAGGAGCACGCGCGGCCGGGTGTCGGCGAACCACGCCGCGGTGTCCGTGCTGAACTGCGCGCCGCGGTGCCACGAGCCGTCCGGCGCCTGCTGGCGCGGCAGGAACCGGAACCAGCCCCAGTACGTCAGGCCGCCGGCCGCGGTGGCCAGCACCGTGACGCTCACCACCCAGCCGGCGATCGCGAGCGGGAACGAGACGAGCATGAACGCCAGCGCGCGCCACCCGTCGACGTCGCCGAGCATGGCCCACAGCCCCCGCCACACGCCGCGGGGCCGCACGAACGGCGGCGGGACGTCCACCTCGACGCCGAGCCGGGTGTGGGCCAGGCTCCGGTACATCGACCCCCAGCCGCGCGCCGCCAGCACGAGCGCGCCGACCAGCCCGAGCCCGACGACGGTGATGGCCAACCCGGCCGCGAGCGAGGGCACGAGCAGGGCGTAGGTCAGCGCGAACGGCGCCAGCATCAGCATCAGCCAGAGGTAGCCGTGCTCGCGCCAGGTGCGAGCGGCGAACGGAGCGGTGAGGAACGAGGGTCCGCGGTGGGCAGGAGCCGGCGTCGCGGTCACGCCCGCCGCCGGCATCGTCATGGTGGTCATGCTCCCAGCGTCGCGGGCCGTGTGGCGTCGCGGGAATGGCGTGGTCCGCCGTCGCGTGCGGGGGACAACCCCCGCACGGACCGTCAGCCCTGGTAGTTCTCCACGACACCGGCCGGCCGCACGGCGGCCTGCCCCGGGTCGGAACCGGCATCGCGCAGCGCGGCGCGCTGCCGCAGCAGGTCCCAGCACTGGTCGAGCTCCACCTCGATGGCGGACAGGCGGGTGCGCTCGTCGTCGGGTGCGATCGCCCCGGCGGCCCGCTGCTCGCGCAGCTGCTTCTCCTCGTCGACCAGCGCGCCGATCCGGTGCGAGATGTCCAGGTCACTCGTCATGCGCCCACCGTCCCTCGTCGTGCGGCTGTCCACCGGACGGTACCTGCGGCCCATCGGCGCCGCCCGGTGACGGCGCCGCGATCGCGCAGTTCTGGAGAAGCCGTCGACACCGCCGCTGCCTAGCATCGAGAGGTCCGACGTCACGTGGTGGGAAGGCGGTCCGATGGCCGGCAGCGAGCGCTCGTCCTACGAGGGATTCACTCAGGAGGAGCGGGCCGCGATGAAGGAGCGGGCGGCCGAGCTCAAGGCCTCCGCCCGGCGCTCGTCGTCCACGGCGGACGACGAGCCGGCGGTGCTGGCGAGGATCGCCGCGATGGCGGACGACGACCGCGTGATCGCCGAGCGGTTCCACGCGATCGTCCGCACGCACGCCCCGGCACTGACCTCCAGGCTCTGGTACGGCATGCCCGCCTACGCCCGGGCCGGCAAGGTCGTGTGCTTCTTCCAGGACGCGGCCAAGTTCAAGGCCCGCTACGCGACCATCGGGTTCAACGACGCCGCACGCCTCGACGAGGGCACCGTGTGGCCCACGGCGTTCGCGGTCACCACCCTGACGGCCGCCGACGAGGCCGCCATCGCCGCGCTGGTGGCCAGGGCCGCGGGTAACGCCGAAGGCTGACGGTCGGCGGATTCGCGCCGGGAGGCGCGAAGATGTCCGTGATGTTCGTCGACCTGCTCCTCGCCGTCCTCCTGCTCGCGGCCTTCGCCGGCGGCGTGTCCCGTGGGCTGCTCGGCACCCTGGGAGGGCTGCTCGGGCTCGTCGTCGGCGGGGCAGCGGCCTTCTGGCTGGTGCCGGTGGTCAACGACGCCCTGCCCTCGTCCGGCTGGCGCGGACCCGTGGTGGTCGGCGTCGCCCTGCTGCTGCCGCTGCTCGGCGCCTCGGTCGGCGGCGCGGTGGGTCGGGCGCTGCGCCGCGGTGTCGACCGGACGCCGCTCAAGCCGGTCGACCGGGTGCTCGGCGGCGTGGCGAGCCTGGTGGTGGGCGCCGTGGCCGTGTCCTTCGTCGGCACCTCGATCGCCGCCACCGGCGCCCCGGTGATCGGGACGGCGGTCGCCTCCTCGTCCGTGCTGCGCACCATCGACCGGCTGACGCCTGCGCCGGTCGGTCGCGCCCTGGCCGGGCTGCGCGACGTGGTGCTCGACGAAGGCCTGCCGCGGCTCCAGATCGTGGTGCCCGGTCTCACGCCGGCGGTGCCGGACGTCGACCTCGCGGAGCCCGCGCTGGCGAAGGCGGCGCGCTCGGTGGCACGGATCGCGGGCACCGCCTACGCCTGCGGCACCAGCTCCACCGGCTCCGGGTTCGTCATCGCCCCGGACCGCGTGGTCACCAATGCGCACGTCGTCGCCGGCGTCGACCGGCCCGTCGTCGAGCTCCCGGGATCCCCGGCGCGGCAGGGCACCATCGTCTACTTCGACCCCGTGGGCGACCTCGCGGTGATCGCCGTGGACCACCTGGACGCCGCGCCGCTGCCCATCGCCCCGACCCTCGCCACGGACAGCCTCGCCGTGGTGCAGGGCTATCCCTACGGCGGGCCGCTGACGTCCGGGGGAGCGAAGGTGCTGGCCGTCGACACCGCGCCGATCCCCGACATCTACGGCCAGGGCGGCTCGGACCGCGAGATCTACGCGCTCGCGGCCCAGGTGCGCCCGGGCAACTCCGGCGGGCCGCTGCTGACCACGGACGGGCAGGCGGCCGGTGTGGTGTTCGCCCGGGCCGAGAAGGACCCGAACCTCGGGTTCGCCATGACGACGACCGAGCTGATGCCGGTGGTGGCGCAGGCGGCCTCGCTCGACAAGCCCGTAGCCTCCGGGGCGTGCACGCGCTGAGACGGCGTGCGCGCGACCCCCGGCAGGCGTGATGATCACCCGACGCAGCCCGAACGACAAGGAACCCTCGTGCCCATCAGTGTCCTCGACGCCGTCCCCGCGCTCGTCCTCGTCGACCTGCAGAAGGGGATCGTCGCCGTGCCCGGCTCCCCGCTGCCCACGGCGACGGTGCTCGCCAACGCCGCCGCGCTCGCCGCTGCCTTCCGGGAGCACGGGTTGCCGGTGGTGCTGGTGAACGTCACCGGCGGTGCGCCCGGGCGCACCGAGGCCCACAGTGCGGCGGTGGCCGCGGCGGCGGGAGCGACGGCGGCCCCTCGGCCGGCGGACTGGGCCGAGCTGGCCGACGAGCTGGCCGCCCACCCCGGCGACGTGCGCATCACCAAGCGCACCTGGGGCGCGTTCCACGGCACCGTGCTGCACGACGAGCTGGCCGGCCGGGGCGTGACGCAGGTGGTGCTGGGCGGTGTCACGACCAGCATCGGCGTGGAGACCACGGCGCGTTCCGCCTACGAGCACGGCTACCACGTGGTGCTGGCGACCGACGCGATGACCGACCGCGACGAGACGATGCATACGCATGCGGTGGAGCGGGTGTTCCCGCGGCTCGGCGAGACCGGGACCACGGCCGACGTGCTGGCACTGCTCGCGCAGCGTCAGCGTCAGGGGTAGCGCGCCGAGCTGCCCCTGGAGCGGCCGCCCGTCGGACACGTCGGGCCGATCGGGCGACACCTCTCGGCTGTGACCGATCCGTTATGTACACTCGCCGAGTTCGGGTCGGACATGTCGGACGATCCGGGTGAGTGGGGGCATCTCGCTGGGAACCCCAGCCGCACGACCCGTATCTGGCCGCGCAAGGCTCGAAGGAGTCCCCATGCGATCCTCGATGGTCAAGACGCTCATCCTGTCGGTCGTCGTGCTCGCGGCGGCGACCACGCTCGTCGTGACGGGCAGGGGCGGGCCTGCCGCGGCCGCCAACGGCGACCCGCAGTTCAAGGTGGTCTGCATCCCGACGCGGATGGCGCAGGACGACCCGATCGTGTTCCCCGGCCAGCCGGGCAAGTCGCACATGCACACGTTCTTCGGGGCGCGCACGGTGACGGCGAGCACCACGCTGACGTCGTTGCTCGCCGACACGTGGTCCGCCTGCGGCTCGGGCTTCGGCCTGGACAAGTCCGGGTACTGGGTGCCCAGCCTCGAGGAGAACGGCCAGTACCAGTTCGCCTCCGACGAGAGCATCCAGCTCGCGGTGTACTACAAGCGGGCCGGCGGCCACGCCGGGGTCCCGGTCGCACAGGCGATCCCGCAGGGGCTGCGGATGATCGCGGGCGACATGATGGCGACGACGCCGCAGGACGACGTCTGGTTCAAGTGCGCCGACGTCAACGACTCCGGGAACCAGAGCCAGCTGGTCAAGGGCTTCCCGAGCTGCGGCAGCAACCAGCACATCATCGAGGAGCTGCTGTTCCCCGACTGCTGGGACGGCGTGCACCTCGACTCCGCCAACCACAAGTCGCACATGGCGTACTCCAGCGGGCCGGCGGCGACCTGCCCCGCCGACCACCCGGTGAAGCTGCCGCAGATCACCTTCGAGGTCTGGTACCACGCCGTGATCGGCGCCGCCCCGAGCGCGCTGGCACTGTCCAGCGGCGACCACGGGCCGTACTCGCTGCACGGTGACGTGTTCTCCGCCTGGTCGTCGCCGCAGGTGGCGGCCGCGCTGGTCAACGAGTGCCTCAACGCCGGCAACGACTGCACGCCGTACAGCATGAGCACGATCGCCACGGACGCGGCGCTCGCCCGCGTGACGCAGGCGCAGATCGACGCGCAGCTGCACCCCGCCCAGAGCCAGCCGGCGCCGGCGGCCGCAGGGGGCGGCGCCGGCTCGCCGCAGGCCTCCTCGCCGCCGGCGTCCGGCCACACCCACGGCTCGCCCGCGACGGGTGCGGCACCGGCACCGTCAGCCGCGGCTGCGTCGCAGGCGCCCGCCGCACCCACCACCGCTGCGGGCGCGACCACCGCGCCGGGCGACCCGACCACGTCACCGGGAGGTGCCGGCGGGCCGAGCCCGACGAGCTCGGGCGGCGCGCCGGGCATCGCGTCGGGCCACGCCGGCCATGGCGACGTGCTGGCCGCCACCGGGTCGCCCGGCGGGTCGCAGCCGCGGCCGGGCTGGGTCGCCGCGGCCGGGCTCACCACGGGCGGAGCCGCGTTGGCCGGCGGGTCGTACCTGCTGTGGCGCCGGCGGCCGAAGCTCTGGCGCTGGCAGCGGCCCTGGGCGTGAGCGTCCGGCCGTTGGACGGCGGGAATGGGCTGCGCCTGCGCCGAGGTTGAGGACCACGAGCGATCACCGTCGCGGGCAGTCTCCGCGCACGTCCCTCGTCTACGACGACCCAGCCCCCTCTCCGGAGACGCGGCACGACCGCGCTCGCCGGACCGCCCGACAGGACGACCAGTGACCGACCAGGCCTCCACCACCTACCCGCCCGTGGCGCTGCCGCTGCCCGACGACGCCGCGACGAGCCCGGCCACCGCGCGCCGCAACTCCCTCGTCATCGGGCTGCTGCTCGTCTCGACGTTCGTCGTCTTCCTCAACGAGACGATCATGGGCGTCGCGCTGCCGCACCTCATGGCGGACCTCGACATCTCCGCCGTCGCCGCTCAGTGGCTCACCACGGCGTTCCTGCTCACCATGGCCGTGGTGATCCCGGTGACGGGGTTGCTGCTGCAGCGGTTCCCCACGCGGACGCTGTTCGTGGCCGCGATGTCGCTGTTCAGCCTGGGCACCCTCGTCGCGGCGCTCGCGCCGGGGTTCGACGTGCTGCTGGCGGCGCGGGTGATCCAGGCGAGCGGCACCGCGATCATGATGCCGCTGCTGATGACCACCGTGATGGAGCTGGTGCCCGAGCGTCAGCGCGGGCGGACGATGGGCAACATCGCGATCGTCATCTCGGTCGCCCCGGCGATCGGCCCGACCATCTCGGGCCTCATCCTGTCGGCGCTGCCCTGGCGGTTCATGTTCGTGCTCGTCCTGCCGCTGGCGCTGGCGGCCCTCGGCCTGGGCATCGCCAAGGTGGAGAACGTCACGCAGCCTCGCCCCACGCCGATCGACGCGCCCTCCGTGGTGCTCTCGGCGCTCGGGTTCGGCGGGCTGGTGCTCGGGCTGAGCCAGAGCGGCGGGTCCGGCGCGGGCAGCGACCGCACCGCGGCGATCACCGTCGGGGTCGGCGTGGTGGCGCTCGGGGCGTTCGTCTGGCGTCAGCTGCGCCTGCAGGACCGCAACCGGGCGCTGCTGGACCTGCGCACGTTCCGGTTCCGGACGTTCTCGGTGTCCGTCGTGGTGCTGGGCATCGCGATGGTGGCGCTGTTCGGCACCATCATCCTGCTGCCGATGTACATGCAGGACGTGCTGGGCATGAATGTGCTGCGCAGCGGGCTGCTGCTGCTGCCCGGTGGGCTGGTGATGGGTCTGCTGGGCCCGGTCGTCGGTCGGCTCTACGACCGGGTGGGACCGCGCCCGCTGCTGGTGCCGGGGGTGGCGCTGGTCGCCGTGGTGCTGTGGGCGCTGACCACGGTGCGGGTCGGCACGCCGTGGGGCTTCCTGCTCGCCGCGCACGTGGCGCTCTCGGTGGGGCTGGCGTTCACGTTCACGCCGCTGTTCTCCTCGGCCCTGGGCGCACTGCCCGAGCGGCTGTACTCGCACGGCTCGGCGACGGTGGGCACCATCCAGCAGGTGGCCGGCGCCGCCGGGACCGCGCTGTTCATCGCCGTGATGTCCGGGGTCGCGGCCTCGCAGGGGGCGGCCGGGGCCGACCAGGTGCATGCGCTGGCGGCCGGCATCCGCACGGCGTTCCTCTGCGGCGCGGTGATCTCGCTGTTCGGCGTGGTCGCCGCCCTGTTCGTCGGCCGCACACCCGCCCACGGCGCCCCCGCCGCGGCCGCCCACTGAGCCCCGCTCAGCTTCGGCGGGCGAGGCGGTCCTCCGGGTCCAGGCGCGTCAGCAGGGCGGTGGTGATCGCCTCGAGCTGGGCCACCTGCTCGTCGGTCAGCGCATCGATCACCAGGGCGCGCGCGGTACGCACGTGCCCGGGAGCCGCGGCGACGAGCGTCGTCCACCCCTCGGCGGTGAGGTGGGCGTCGTTCGCGCGCGCGTCGTCGGGGTTGGGCGTGCGTTCGACGAGTCCGCGCGCCTCGAGCCGTTCCACCACGTGGGACAGCCGGGGGAGCGTCGCGCTGGTGCGCAGCGCCAGGGTGGTCATGCGCAGGCACCGGCCGGGCGCCTCGGACAGCATCGCCAGCACCTGGTAGTCGAAGTGGGTGAGGTTGGCCTCACGGCGCAGCTGCGAGTCGAGCGCCGCCGGCAGCAGCTCCGCCACCGCGAGCAGGCCCACCCACGCGTGGAGCTGGTCGGCGGTCAGCCATCGGACCTCGTCGGTCGTCGTCACCCGTCCAGGGTACCGGAAAGGTTGACGCTACAAGAAAAGCCTGCCCTCCAGATGGACGGTGGCGACGGCACTAGGACCTTGGCCCTACGGTGGGGGCCGTGACCGCATCGGACGTCCCCGCCCGCGGCCTGGCGCGCCACGAGGTCCCCGAGCCGCTCCGCAACGACGTGCGGCTGCTGGGTGGCCTCCTGGGCCGGGTGCTGCGCGAGTCGGGGGGCCAGGGCCTGTTCGAGGACGTCGAGCGCCTGCGCGAGCTGGCGATCCGGGCGCACGACGAGCCGGACTCGGACGCCCTCGCGCAGGCCGAGGACCTCGTCGCCGGCCTCGACCTGGCGCGCGCCGAGCAGGTGGCGCGCGCGTTCACCTGCTACTTCCACCTGGCAAATCTCGCCGAGGAGTACCACCGCGTCCGCGTGCTGCGGGAGCGCGAGGCGTCGCTGCCGCCGCAGCAGACGGCACCCGACGACTCCCTGCCCGCCGCCTACCAGCAGCTGGCCGCCGAGGTGGGCGAGGTCGAAGCCCGCGCGGCGCTGCAGCGGCTCGAGTTCCGGCCGGTGCTCACCGCCCATCCCACCGAGGCACGCCGCCGCGCCGTCGCCCGGTCGATCCGGCGCATCGCCGCGCTCGTCGCCGAGCGGGACGCGCTGCACCCCGGCGGCATGACTCTGGCCGAGAACGAGCGCAAGCTGCTCGCCGAGATCGACACCCTGTGGCGCACCTCGCCGCTGCGGGCGAGCAAGCCGACGGTGCTCGACGAGGTCGCCACCATCCTCGACGTCTTCGACGCCACGCTGGCGGACACGCTGCCGGCGGTCTACCGGCGGCTGGACGACTGGCTGCTCGGCGACCGCGCCGGCACCACCGCGCCCGTGGTCCAGGCCTGGGCGCGGCTCGGCACCTGGATCGGCGGCGACCGCGACGGCAACCCCAACGTCACCGCCGAGGTGACGCGCGCGGCGGCGGCCCTGGCCTCCGAGCACGCGCTGGCGGCCCTGGAGACCTCGGCGCGGGCGGCGGCCGACGCGCTGACCCTCGATGCGGGCAACGCCCCGCCGTCCAGCGCGCTCGTCGCGCTGTGGCAGCGCCAGCGGGCCCTCGCCGACTCGGCGACCACCCGGATGGCCGCCGAGTCGCCCAACGAGCCGCACCGGCGCGTGCTGCTCGTCGTCGCCGAGCGGATCGCCGCCACGCGGCGGCGCGACGCCGACCTGGCGTACCAGGACGCGGCCTCGCTCGAGGCCGAGCTCGGGATCATCCAGGACTCGCTGGTCAAGGCCGGAGCACCCCGCGCGGCGTACGGCCGGCTGCAGAAGCTGCTGTGGCAGGTGCGCACGTTCGGCTTCCATCTCGCCGAGCTCGAGGTGCGCCAGCACTCGGCCGTGCACGCCGCGGCGATCGCCGACGTCGAGAAGCACAGCCTGGACGGCGTGCTCGCCCCCCAGACGCTCGAGGTGCTCGACACGTTCCGCGCGATCGGCACGGTGCAGCGCCGGTTCGGCCTGGAGGCCGTGCGGCGCTACATCGTGTCGTTCACCCAGTCGGTGGACGACCTGGCGGCGGTGTACAAGCTCGCCGAGTACGCCTACATCGGCGCCGACCGGGAGATGCCCGTCCTCGACGTCGTGCCCCTCTTCGAGACCCTGGCGGACCTTCGCGCGAGCGTGGACATCCTCGACGAGTCGCTCGCGCTGCCGCAGGTGCAGCGCCGGCTGGGCCAGACCGGCCGCCAGCTCGAGGTGATGCTCGGCTACTCCGACTCGTCGAAGGACGTCGGCCCCGTCTCGGCGACCCTCGCGCTCGACCAGGCCCAGCGCGAGATCACGGCGTGGGCCAAGGGGCACGGCATCCGGTTGACGCTGTTCCACGGCCGTGGCGGCGCGCTCGGCCGTGGCGGCGGCCCGGCCAACCGCGCGCTGCTCGCCCAGCCGCCAGGCAGCGTCGACGGCCGGTTCAAGCTGACCGAGCAGGGCGAGGTGATCTTCGCGCGCTACGGCGACCCCACCATCGCCGCCCGGCACATCGAGCAGGTGACGGCGGCGACGCTGCTGGTCGGCGCGCCCTCGGTGGAGAAGCGCAACTCCGACGCGACGCGGCGGTTCGCCTCGCTCGCCCGGGTGCTCGACGAGGCCTCCCGCGAGCACTTCCACGCGTTGGTGCGCAGCACGGGCTTCCCGGAGTGGTTCGCGCAGGTGACGCCCCTGGAGGAGGTCGGCCTGCTGCCCATCGGGTCGCGGCCCGCCCGGCGCGGCCTGACGGTGTCCAGCCTGGACGACCTGCGGGCGATCCCGTGGGTGTTCTCGTGGTCGCAGGCGCGCATCAACCTCGCCGCCTGGTACGGCCTGGGCACGGCGCTCGACGCGGTGGGCGACGCCGAGCTGCTGCGCACGGCCTACGAGGAGTGGCCGCTGTTCAACACCCTCATCGACAACGCCGAGATGTCCCTGGCCAAGACCGACCCGCGGATCGCCGCGCAGTACCTGGCGCTCGGCGGCCGTGACGAGCTGGCCACGGCCGTGCTCGACGAGCTGGCGCTGACGCGTCGATGGGTGCTCGTCACGACCGGAGCGGACGCCTTGCTGGCCAACCGGCGGGTGCTGGGCCGGGCCGTCTCGCTGCGCAACCCCTACGTCGACTCCCTCAGCCTGCTCCAGCTGCGTGCGCTGCGCGGGCTGCGCACGGGCGAGGCCCCGGAGCAGGCCGACGACCTGCGCCGGCTGCTGCTGCTGACGGTCAACGGCATCGCCGCCGGCCTGCAGAACACCGGCTGACGGATCCCGGCACCGTCCGGCCCGGTCAGCTCGGCAGGGAGATCACGGCGGGCAGCGGACGGCCGGCGGCGAGTGCCTCGAGCACCAGGCGCTCGTGCGGCACCAGGGGTTCGGGCAGGTGGTCGAGGGGGAACCACCCCATGGCCGCGGCCTTGTCGGGCTCGCGCACGGCTGGCGTGCCCTGCCAGCGCGTGGCGGAGAAGAACACGTCGACACGTTGCTCGACGGCGGGGCCGCCGCGCTCGAACCGGTGGAGCACCGTCAGCGGCACCAGGTCGGCCTGGTCGACGACGATTCCCGCCTCCTCGGCCACCTCGCGCACCGCGGCCTCGTGCACCGACTCGCCGGGGTCGACGTGCCCGGCGAGGCTCGCCCAGTGGCCGTCCATGTAGCCGGTGCCGCGGCGCAGCTGGAGCAGCACCTCGTCGTGGTCCGCGCCGGGCCGTCGCAGCACCACGTAGGAGGCGGCGACCAGCAGGGTGCGGCTGCCGAGGTGGTCGTCGGGGGCGTACCGCTGCGGCGCGTCGTGCATGCCCGCGAGTGTCGCACCGGACTGCGCTGGCTACGCTCGAACACGACCAGGGAGGTGTCGGTGAGCGACTCCGGCTACGGCGACTTCGAGTTCGAGCGCCGCTTCGTCGCGCGCGACGTGCCCGCCGACCTGCTCGAGGCGACCCCCACGCTGATCGTCCAGACCTACCTGCTGTCCGACGAGGGCTACGCCGTGCGCGTGCGAGCCCAGGTGCCCGGCGTGCCGGCGGCGCTCGACCCGTCGCTCGACGAGCTGGCGCTGCTCGAGGCCCACGTGGCCGGCGTCGACTTCGGCGCCGTGACGGTCAAGGGCCCGATGAACGCCGGGACACGGTACGAGGCGGAGCGGGAGATCGACCCGACGGTGGCGGTCGAGCTGATCCGGCGCGGTGGCGGGCGGGTGGCCAAGCTGCGTCACGCGGCGTGGCTGGGCGAGGACGGCTGGGTGATCGACGTGTTCGCCGGGCGCAACGCGCCGCTTGTCGTCGCCGAGGTGGAGCGCGGCGGGCCGGTGACCGACCTGGCGATTCCTTCCTTCGCCGTCACCGAGGTGACGGTGGACCCGCGGTTCGCCAACGACGCCCTGGCCCGTGCGCCGTACTCGGCGTGGGCCGACGACTTCGCGGCCGAGCTGGCCCGCACCGGGCCGACGTTCCTCACCGGGCTCGGCACCAACCGGCGCGTCGAGACCTGACCGTCGAGACCTCACCGTCGAGACCTCACCGTCGAGACCTCACCGCCGCGACCGGTCAGGCCGCCCAGTGACGATGACCGGAGGCGTTGGCCCGCGCCGCCGCCCGGCGAGCCGCTCGCGCCGCGCGTTCGGCCGAGTCGTCCGCCAGGGCGGCCAGCCACGCGCAGGCCGCGGTGTCCTCGCCGGCCGCCCGGGCCCGCGCGGCGACCTCGGCGACGACGGCGCGGACCACCACCGCGTCGTGCTCGGCACCCAGCGTGTCCTGGAGCTTGGCGGCGAGGGCCGAGCTGTGCTCGGCGGCGTCACCACCCACGAGCTCGGTGGCGTACCGCGCGCGGCGTGCCTGGCGGCGGGCGGCGTGCCGGGCGGCGTCGCGCTCGTCGGCCTCGGCCTCGTCGGCGGCGGCCAGGGCCCGGTCCAGCCGGTGCCACTCGCGGGCCGCGCGGTGGGCGATCCGGCCCTCGTCGGGCGGCCAGGGCTGTGCGACGACGGCGTCGAGGCCGACGAGCAGTCGGGCGTGCTCCGGCGAGCCGAGCAGTCGGCGCGCCGCGACCAGCCCGGCCTGCCGCGCCGCGAGGCGGTCCTCCTCGAGCCGGGCGCGCGCCTGCGTCTCGTCGCCGGGCCGGGAGTCCAGCGCCGCCCGCAGCCACGCGAGCTGGACGGTCGGATCACGGACCGCGCCCAACACGCGGCCGAGATCGCGCAGGGCCGTGGGCACGGCGCCGTCCGCAGCGAGCAGCGGCCGGCACACCGCCAGCGCCGTGCGGAGCCGGCGGCTCGCCGTCCGCGCGTCGTGCACCGCCTCGTCGTCTCCTGCGGCCGCGGCCGGGCCGAGCGCACGCAGGCGCGCCGCCTCGGCGGCGACGTAGCCACGCGCACGCTCGCTCGACTCGTCCCCGGGCATGTCC
>DASWOL010000004.1:0-4241 GCA_036398695.1 Cellulomonas sp.
CTGCGGCCGCGTTGACGATGACACCCACCGCGCTCACGAGGCGGCCTCCTGGGCGCGTCGACGCTCGAGGCGCCGGTCGTGGACCATGCAGATCCACATGGCGCCGAAGTACAGCGCGCACATCGGTATCGCGACGATGAGCATCGTCACGGCATCCGGCGTCGGCGTCGCGACCGCCGCGAAGATGAAGATCACGACGACCGCCCAGCGCCAGGCACGCAGCCAGGTGCGCGACCGGACCACCCCGACGAGGTCGAGCGCCACCATGATCACCGGGAGCAGGAACGCCAGGCCGAAGGCCAGCACGAGCCGCATCACGAAGCTCAGGTACGTGGGGGCGTCGATGAGGTTCTGCGCGCCGGCGGGCGTGAACGACGTCAGGATCGACACGGCGTGGGGCAGCATCCACCAGGCGACGACCGCTCCCACGAGGAACAGGGGCACGGCGGACCCCAGGAAGCCGACCACGTACCTGCGCTCGTGCCGAGTCAGCCCAGGGGTGACGAACGCCCAGATCTGGTAGATCCACCAGGGGCTGGTGAGCAGCACCGCCAGGAACAGCGACACCTGGACCTGCATGTCCAGCGAGGCCGCCAGGCCGCTGAAATTGATCGCCACGAGGTCGTCCCGCCGGGCCGCGACGTCGCGCAACGGCTTGATGAGCATCTCGAAGGCCGGGTTGTACAGCAGCCATCCGGCCACCGCCCCGACCACGAGGCCCAGCGCGATGCGGAAGATCCGCGTACGCAGCTCGCGCAGGTGGGCGCCCAACGGCATGCGCCCGGCGTCACCGGGCGACCGGTGGCCCCGCGGCACCTCGCTCAGGCCTTGGGCGCCGGGCCGTCGCCCGGCTCGTCCTTCGGGGCGTCCGTCGGCTTGGTGTCGTCAGAGAGGCCCTTGACCTCGTTCTTCAGGATCTTGAGCGACTGCCCGACCGCCTTCGCGACTCCTGGCAGTCGACTCGCCCCGAAGATGAGCACGACGACGACGAGCACCAGGATGAGTTCCCCGGTCCCGAAATTGCGAAACATGACGCTCCCCGCCCTCGCTGGATGTAGTGAGTCTAGGGCTGTCCGCCTCCGCGGCAGTCAACGCCAGACGTCGAGCCATCGGCGCATCACCAGGCGGTAGCGGGCGTGGCGCTCGTCGATGCGCCGGTCGTGCACGTCCCGGGCGGCGGCCAGGCCGGCGCGCACGTCGTCCAGGTCGCGACTGAAGGCCACCGGCGGCACGGGGTGGCGCGCCCGTGCCGCGGAGGTGAGCTCCTCCTGCCGGTCGGACAGCCGGCCGACCGCCTCGGACGCCGCCGAGGCCGCATGCGCGAGCCTGAGGCCACGGCGCCACAGGTCGCGGCCCAGGAAGAAGGCGCCGACCAGCGCGCCGACGACGAGAACCGGCCAGATCACCACCCATGGCATCGCGCTCAGCCTCCCTGCCCGTCCGGCAGCAGCGGGACGTACGCGGCCAGTGCGCGGCGCGCGAACGCGGCGGCGTCGTGCGCCACCTCGGGCGGCCGCACGTCGAGCACGGCGTGCGCCGCCTGGAGCAGCAGGTGGCGCAGCCACGCGGGCTGGACCACGCGCAGGTCCACCTCGAACGAGCCGTCCGGCAGGTCGCGCACGGCTTCGGCCGGCGTGGTCTCGGCGATCCAGCGGCCCTGGCTGGCGATGTGCAGCGTGACGGCGTCCCCGGCGACCGGCTGGAACACCTCGGCGCGCTCGGGCAGGGGGTGCTCCTCGGCCGGCTCGTCGAGCACCTGCGCCTCGACCACGCGGTCGACGCGGAACAGCCGCTCGCCCTGGGAGGAGCGGCACCAGGCGAGCAGGTAGCTGCGCTCGTCCTCCGTCACCAGCCGGACCGGGTCGACCTCGCGCTCGCTGGTCCGGTCACCGGCGTCGACGTAGCGGATCCGCAGCCGCCGACGGCGCACCAGCGCGTCCCCGATCGCAGCGGCGACCTGCGGCGCGGCCGCGGCGGGCATCTGCACGTCGACGGCGGCAGCGGCGTCGCCCGCCGCGGCCGTCACCTTGTCGAGCGCCGAGCGCAGCACCGCCGCGCGCTCGTCGTCCAGCGCCGGGCCGAGCGACGCCGCCATCGCCCGCAGCGCGGCGACCAGGGCGACGGCCTCGCGACCGCCCAGCCGCAGCGCACGTGTCATGCCGCGGGCCTCGACGAGGGTGACGACGCCCCGCTCGTACGCGGTGGCGTCGAAGTCGATCAGGTCGTACGGCAGGTAGCCCGGTGTGCCGGTCACCCAGAGCGTGTCCACGTCGGCGAGCACCTGTTCGGGCGTGACGCCGAACTGAGCAGCGAGGTCCACCACGGGGACGTCCTCGTGGGAGTCGAGGTAGGCGACCATGCCGAGCATGCGCAGCAGCCGGTCGGAGGCGCGCTCAGCCATCGGACCCCCCGACGTCCAGGCGGGACGCGGTGCGCAGCAGCTCCAGCACCGCGTCGCGCAGCGGCGCCGGCGCCAGCACGACGACCGCCGGGCCGTAGGCGACGAGCTCCTCGGCCAGCTCCCACGTGCTGCGGTAGCGGACGTGGACCAGGTCGCGGTCCGCGAGCACCTGGGGTGCACCGGGGATCGCCCCGGGATCGAAGGACTGGTCGTCCACCGCGCGTGCGCGCAGGGCGGCGGCACGGTCCGGCAGCACCGCGAGGGCCGCGGTGCGCTCCGGGCCCTGCGTCCACTGGCTCAGGGCGTCGGCCAGCTCCGCCTCGCTCGGCGGCGCGAAGGCCTCGGCCGCGCCGACCGGCCGCACCCCGCCCTGGATGCGCCCGAGTCGGAACGAGCGTGCCGCGCCGCGGTCCCGGTCCCGCCCCACGAGCACCCAGCCGCCCCGACGTGCCAGCAGGCGCCAGGGCTCCACTGTCCGCTCGCGCACCTCGCCGGTGGTCGCCGCCCGGTACGTGAACCGCACCGCGCGGCGTTCCTGCACCGCCTCGACGAGTGGGCCGAACGCCGAGCCGTCGGCCCGCACGCGCGGCGCCAGGCCGGCGAGAAGGTCGGTCGCGGAGGGCCCCTCCCCCACGGCGCGCAGCTTCGTCAGGGCGCGCGTGGTGTCCGCGCGCAGCGAGGCGTCCTGCCACACCTGCACCGCCAGCGACAGCACGCCCAGCTCGGCCGGGGTCAGCTGCACGGCCGGCAGGCCGTAGGTGTCGGGGTCGATGCGGTAGCCGATGTCGTCCCCGTGCCGCGCGTCGGTCACCGTCAGCACGGGAACGCCGAGCTCGCGCAGGGTGTCCTTGTCCCGCTCGAACATGCGTTCGAAGGCCTCGTCGGACACCGCGTCCTGGTACCCGGCCACGGACGAGCGCACCTGCTGCTTCGTCATGCGCCCGGACGTGTTGACCAGGGCGATGACGAGGTCGAGCAGGCGCTCGGCGGGGTCGATCACTTGTGCCATCGCGCCCAGCGTAGGGGGCGGGCGCGGCCGGCGGGTCGCGCCGTGCCCAGGCGGACCATGCCGTTCGCGGCGCGCCGGAGGTGCTGAGATGGGACCCGAGCGCAAGTCGAGGGAGCACACGTGAAGGTCGCGCGGTTGCACGGTGTCGGTGACGTCCGCATCGCCGAGGAGCCTCGTCCGGATCCGGGCGAGGACGAGGCTCTGGTGCGGGTCACCGCGGTGGGCCTGTGCGGCTCCGACCTGCACTGGTTCGCCCAGGGCGGCATCGGGGACGCGGTGCTGTCGCGACCGTTGGTGCTGGGTCACGAGTTCGGTGGCGTGGTCCAGGGCGGGCCGCTCGACGGGGTGCGGGTCGCCGTCGACCCCGCGATCCCCTGCGGTCGCTGCGAGTCGTGCCTCGAGGGAAACCGCAACCTCTGCCCGTCGGTGAGGTTCGCCGGCCACAGCCTGACGGACGGCGGGCTGCGCGAGTACGTCGCCTGGCCACGACACCTGCTCCACCCGGTGCCGGACTCGGTCTCCGACGCCGGCGTCGCCGTCCTGGAGCCCCTCGGCGTGGCCGTCCATGCCGTGGACCTGGCACACGTGCGGTCCGGCGCGACGGTGGTGGTCGTCGGGTGCGGGCCGATCGGCCTCGCGGCGGTGCAGGTGGCGCGCGCAGCCGGAGCCACCAGCGTCGTGGCCGTGGAGCCGCTCGGCCACCGCCGCGCGGCGGCATCGGCGTGGGCCGACCTCTGCCTCGACCCGGCGTCGCCCGATCTCCGCGACGAGCTGGCCGCAGGAACGGGCGGCCGAGGCGCCGACGCGGTGATCGAGTGCGCCGGCGACGAC
>DASWOL010000005.1:0-24895 GCA_036398695.1 Cellulomonas sp.
GGTCGTACGAGATCAAGAACGGCGCGAAGGCCGACCCGAACGAGAAGCCCGGCGCCACCAGCGTCGTGCAGGGCCCCGGCGGCGTCATCTACGTGACGGCGAACTCGGCCTCCGGCTCGAAGTACTACGACCTGACCGACCCGACGAAGGCCACGGACCCGGCCTACGGCCCCGACCCGAACAAGAAGAACGTCAACGAGTTCGGGCTGCAGAACTACTGGGCCAACTCGGTGGAGCAGCAGGAGCACGTCCGCACCTACGTCAAGGTCTCGGTGGGCACCGACTCCCTGACGGTGCAGGACCTCGTCGCCGGTACGTGCGCGTCGCCGAACGCGGCGTACGAGCTCGGCAACGTGACGTGGTGCGGTCCGAACAAGGGTGCCCTGCCGGCACGGCCGGTGGGGTCCGTCGCGGACTCCGTCACCATCCACGTCCCGAGCACCGGCAACGGCGGGCACCCGGGCTACCCGGGTTACCCGGGCTTCCCCGGCTTCCCGGGTCAGCAGTTCGGGCTGGTCGACACCCCGCAGCAGGGGACCTCGACCAACCTGCGGTGACCTTGTCCCTCGCGTGACCTCGGTGGGTGGGCGTCCTGCGACGCCCACCCACCGAGGCGCATCCATCGTCCGAGCACACACTCCCCGAGGACGGCGACCATTCACACCCTCGCATCCCCCAGGTCGACGCCGGCGCGGTCCCTCCCGCGTGCCGGCGTCGTGGCGCTCCTGGTGTCCTGCGGCCTCGTCGTCGGCTGGGCGGCCCCCGCCGCGGCCGCCGACGGCGACGCGCCCTGGACCGTCGCCACGGCCGCCGACGACTACGGCTCCGGCCGCGTGAACTTCGAGTACACCGCCAACGCGGGCGACACGGTCGACGACGGCATCGTCGTGACCAACACCGGCACCGATCCGGTGGACCTGGCCGTGTACGGCGCCGACGCGTTCACCACGGACGTGGGGGCGCTGGACCTGCGCGCGCAGGGCGCCGCCGCCTCCGACGTCGGATCCTGGCTGGCGCCCAAGGTCGACCACGTCACCGTCACGGCCGGCGCCTCCACGGACGTCCCGTTCAGCATCGTGGTGCCCTCGGGAGCCACCGCCGGTGACCACGTGGGCGGCATCGTCACCTCACGCATGGTGACGTCGGGTGGCAAGCAGGTGGAGCAGCGGGTCGCCCTGCTGGTGCACCTGCACGTCTCGGGCTTCTTCCGCCCGGGCCTGGTGGTGGAGGACGTCCGGACCGTGTCCTCGGTCCCGGCCGTCGGCTCGGGCCACGCCACCGTGACCTACACGCTGCGCAACACGGGCAACGCGATCCTGTCCGCGGAGCAGCACGTCTCGGTGGGCGGCCCGTTCGGTGCGTTCGCCGCCACCGCCGCCTCCGTGCCCGACGCGCCGTACCTGCTGCCGGGGGAGAGCTGGAAGGTCTCGGTGGACGTGCCCGGGGTGCAGCGCGCCGGCTGGCAGGCCACCACCGTGTCGCTGGTCCCCCTCTACACG
Source organism: Cellulomonas sp. (assembly GCA_036398695.1). Classification (GTDB taxonomy): domain Bacteria; phylum Actinomycetota; class Actinomycetes; order Actinomycetales; family Cellulomonadaceae; genus Cellulomonas. The sequence goes on from DASWOL010000005.1 coordinate 1,500, forward strand.
GACCCGGCAGGATCCACGAACCGGCTCGACGAGGTGTCCGCCGGCACGCACGCCTGGGCGCTGTCGTGGCTGGTGGTCGCCGTGGTGCTCGTCGTGATCGGGCTCGTCGTCGGGCTCGTCCTGCTGGCCGTGCGACTGGCCCGCCGACCACGCCGGGAGCAGGCCCGTGCGCGCCGCCGGCCGGCGCCACCTGCGGGACCGGCGGCTGTGCCTCCTGCGCCTGCGACCTCCGTGCCTGCCGGCGACGCCCACGCGGCGACGCGCAGCACGACGACCTAGCCGCGCGCGACCGTCGCGCGCTAGTCGGTCTCGGCGACGTAGTCCCAGCCGGCCACGTCGCGGGTGCCGTCAGGGGCGAACCGCACGAAGCCCTCGCCGCTCGGCACTGTGGCGACGAGGTCGAACGTGACCGTCCGGCCGGGCTCGACCGTGCCCGGGATCGCCGTGCCGCCAGCGGGCTGCAGCAGGTGGTCGGCGCCCGTCTCGCTGTCGACGACGTCGAACCGGGCGGCGGACAGGTCGACGGGTGCGGAGGCGTCGCGCAGCTCGATGGTGAACGTGCACGGCACGCTGTCCGCTCCGGCGCCCTCGTCGGGCGGGTAGCTGGGGCCCTGCACGTCCGCCGTGAGGGTGGTGCCGGAGGGAAGGGTGACCAGCACCGGGCTGCCCGCGTAGCTCATCGCCGGGTCGGTGACGTCCCCACGGGCCTGCGCGCCGGGCGTGGGTGTGGGCAGGAAGGTGGGCCAGCCGCCGATGCCGGCCGTGTCCGTCGGGGCCGGCGCCGCGCCGGCTGCCGAGCATCCGGACAGGACGGCCACGCCGCCCACGACGAGGAGGGCGGCGGTGGTCGTCGTGCGACGAGTCATGGCGTTGCTTCGTCCTTCGTCGTTCGTCCGTTCGTTCTTCGTGCTGTAGGCGTGGTGCCGGCCGGCGGCGTGCCGCCGCACGGCCGGCCGGCACCACGGTGGGGGTCAGTGCCTGCCGTTGCCCGCGGCGGTGAACACGTCGGGGCCGAAGGGCATCAGGCCGGACTGCGCGGCGAACCCGAGGTGCCCCTTGTTGTCGAGGCCTCCGGAGACGCTGCCCGCGCCGTTGGCGATCGGAGCGGTGCTGGTGCCGGTGGAGACCTGGAAGATGTCCTCCATGGTCCGCAGCCACGAGTAGTGGTTGTAGTTCGTGGTGGACACGGTTCCGGGTCGGATGTACGGCGAGATCAGCACCGAGCCGGTGATGCCACCACCCGGGGCGGCGTCCTGGGCGTCGAACGTGTCCAGCGGCGTCTGGCCGGCGGTGAGGTGGCCGGGGATGCCCTGCGCGGACAGGGTGACGGCGGTCACCGGGCCGGTGGCCACCAGCGGGCGGCCCTTGGCGTCCACGAGCGTGAACGACGAGACCGTGACCGGCTGGCTCGAGGCGGACACCATCACCGGGCCGTTGTTGATGACGGTGCCGATGTAGGCGCCGGCGGGGATGCCGGAACCGGTGACACCCCGGCCGATGTCGGTGACGGTCACCGGGCCGATCAGGGTGTTCTGGCCGATGGTGGCGCTGGCCGTGATGGTCTTGGCGCCCGCGAAGCTCGCGTTCGACAGACGCTCGCCCTGCACGCAGTTGGAGGCGTCGGCGTTGACCAGTGCGGCATCCTTCGGGTCGTCGCAGGACGGCGGCCGGGTGATGTAGCCGTTGTTGCCGGGGCCCGGGAACAGCTGGTTGCCGTGGGCGTCGGTCTCGAGCGGCGTGTTGGGCCCGGTGGGCTCCCAGCTCACGTTCTTGCCGTTGATGTTCTCGCCGGCGGCGTCGGCGTCGATGTAGTCCTTCGCCATCGGGCCGGGGCTGGGGAAAGTGTGGGCCGGGTAGCTCTTCGACTCGGCAGCGGCGTCCTTCGCCGTCGGTGCCGTGTACCGGTACAGCTCGCTCTTCGCCGCGGCCTGGGCGATCGAGTCGTTGTCCGTCGCGTTGTTGAAGGACATGTTCGTGAAGGGCGGGTTCGCCTCGTCGAACGTGATGTCGATGAGGCCGCCGTCCTTGAAGGCCGCCGACTTCTCGATGAGCGGGATGTAGTAGCTCAGGAACAGGTCCGCCGCGTAGAGGCCGCCGGTGTGGTTCACGGGCGCGGTGGTCAGCGGCAGCGAGTAGTTCGGGTTGCCGTTGGCGTCGAACAGTCCGGACAGGTTGTTGCCGACGCACGTCGCGTCGTGGGCGTCCGAGCAGTTGTTCGGCGTGATCCAGTTGAAGGCCGGGACCTGGGCTGCCGGCTTCTTCAGGTCGGCGAGCAGGCCGGACGTCGCGTCGTCAAGGTTCGCGATGTGGTTCGCGTCGGTGTCCGCCGGGTCGTCCGTGATCGAGTGGAACCACGGGAACGGGAAGTGCTTGGCCACGTACTGGTCGTTGGCCTGCGCGCCGGTCAGGGACGTGATCCCGGCTGCCTGCTGGGCGGCGGTCGGCTTCATCGACTCGCCCAGCGTCCCGTCGAGCGGGGCGCCGGCCTTGGCCGGGTCCTCGCGGCCCGCCTGGCCGCCGAGGTCCTGCGCGTAGCCCTTCCAGGAGACCCCGGCGGCGTCGAACTGGTCGAACATCGTCGGCACGTCGCTGGCGAAGACGCAGCCGTTGGCGCCGTCAGCGGCGTTCGGCCCGGCAGGAGAGATGACCTGGCCGTAGTTGTCGTTCTGCCCGAACCACTGCGACTGGGGCAGCACGTGCCCCGCGTTGTCGATGTGCTGGGTGATGACGGACGTCGCGGTGCCGAGGTCCTTGTACGCCACGTCGCAGTCGGACTGGACGTCGGTGGACGGACCCTGGCCGGACACCATCGACGTGTAGTTGTCCTGGCTGTAGTGGCCGGTGCCGTAGTAGTCCTTGAGGAGTGCGCCCTGGGACGGCAGGGTCTTCCACAGGTAGCTGTTCTGGTTCAGCCCGGTGAAGGTCGCGTCGTACGACTTGTTCTCCAGGATGATCAACCACACGTGCTTGATCTGCCCCGGTTGGAGCCCGGTCGAGGTGATGGTGGTCTGGCCCGGGTGCGGCCCGCCCCATCCGGGGTTGGCGACTGCGGGGACAGCGATGGCGCCGACCGTGGCGAGGCCGGTGACGACAGCGGCGGAAAGGCCAAAGAGGCGTCTGCGGTTCATCATGGAATCGGTCTATTCGGACAGACTGAACGCCGCGACCGCGCCCAGGTGAACGGCAGGTGTCTTTCGGGCGAAATATCTGTAACAGAACTATCTGCAGGTCAGGCGATCGTGGCAGCGCGCCGGCCCGTCCTGCAGGCCCGCCCGGACGATCAGCCGGTGACGTCCTTGTCCGCGAACCGCGCCCACGCGCCGGCGAGGAACACCACCACGTAGGCCAGGTCCGTGAGCAGGCCCAGCCGCATGCCCGGCCAGTAGACGGGGTCGCGCAGCACGTCGGCGAACGCCGGCTGCTTGTCCACCAGCAGCCACGGGTGCAGCCAGTCCAGCTGCGGGATCGCGTCGAGGATCCACATCGTGGTGCTGGTCAGCGCGACGGCGACGGTCGCGCCGAGCGGTTGGTCGGTCAGCGTGGAGACGAAGAGCCCGATCGCGGACAGCGCGGCGAGGAACGCGGCCACGTAGGCCGCCACGATCGCCAGCCGTCCCAGCGCCACCGGCAGCGCGAGCGTGGTGCCGGACAGCGTCACCACGGGGTGCAGGCCGAAGAGCGCACCGCCCGCGACAAGGCCGGCGACGGCGACCACGAGCACCCCGATCACACCGTCGACCACGAGCGCCGCGTACTTGGTCGCCAGGAGCCGGCTGCGGCCGACGGGCACGACGAGCAGCCCGCGCAGCGTGCCGATCTGCGCCTCGCCCGCCACCGAGTCGCCGGACAGCATGGCGACGGCGAGCGGCAGGAACAGCCCGATCTCCACCGTGAGCGCGGCGAGTGCGACGAAGAACCCGTTGCCGACGATCGATGCGAGGAAGTTCTCGCCCTGGTGCTGGGAGCTGGGGTTGGCGATCTTCACGGCGATTGCCATGACCACAGGGATCGCGGCGAGCACCGCCAGCCCGGCCTGGTTGCGCCGCCGGCTCAGCGTCAGGCGCAGCTCGGAGCGCAGGAACCGGAACCAGGCGGCGACTGCGGAAGGCGCCGAAGGCGCAGACGGCACAGAGGACGAGGAGGGCGAAGAGGGCGAGGAGGGCACCGCGTGCGCCCCGGTCCCGGTGGCCGCCGGCGACGGCGCACCGCCCGCCGCGGGCACGAGCACGTCCCCGGACCTGGCCTCACTCGCCGGCATCGAAGCCCTCCCCGGTCAGCTCGATGAAGAGGTCCTCCAGGCGCGGCCGGTCGACGACGAACTCGCGCACGGCGACCCCGGCGCCGACGAGCGCGGCGACCACCGACTCCGGCGGCACGTCGCCGAGGACTCCGGTCGCGCCCTGGTCCGACGCCGCGACGGTCGCGAGGCCCGCCTGCTCGAGCACCTGCGCGGCGCGCACCCCGTCCGGGGTCGACACCCGGGCGGTGGCCTGCTGAGCGGCGCGCAGCTCGTCGATCGCGCCCTGCGCGACGAGCCGCCCGGTCCGCATGACGCCGACGTGCGTGCAGATCTGCTCCACTTCGCTCAGGAGGTGGCTGGAGACCAGGATGGTGACACCCTCGGCACCCAGCGACGCCACGAGCTGGCGCACCTCGCGGGTGCCCTGCGGGTCCAGGCCGTTGGTGGGCTCGTCGAGCAGCAGCATCTCGCGCGGGACCAGCAGCGCGGCGGCGATCCCGAGCCGCTGCCGCATGCCGAGGGAGTAGGCGCGGTAGCGCTTGGTGGCGGCGTGCAGCAGGCCCACCCTGTCCAGGGCCGTGTCGATGCGGCTCCGCGACGTGCGGGGGTCGGCGAACCGGTCGGCGGCGTCGAGCCGCGCCAGGTTGGCGCGGCCGGACAGGTAGGGGTGGAAGGCCGGACCGTCCACCAGTGCGCCGACGCGGGGCAGCACCGTGCGCAGGGCCCCGGGCATCGGCTGGCCGAGCAGGGTCACCGTGCCGGCCGTGGGGCGGATCAGGCCGAGCGCCATCCGGATGGTCGTCGTCTTGCCCGAGCCGTTGGGCCCGAGGAACCCGTACACCGACCCTGTGGGGACGTCGAGGTCGATGCCGTCGACGGCGGCCTGGGCGCCGAAGCGCTTGGTCAGCCCTGCCGTGGCAAGGGCCGGTGTCACTGGCCGGTTCCGCTGGTCCCGGCGTGGGCGACGGCGTCCTCGAGGGCCTCGACGGGCACCGCGCCGGCAGCGAAGGTGCCGTCGTCGGTGACGAGCACCGAGAACAGCGTGCCGGTGAGGGTGCGACCGCTGCCCCAGTCACCGCTGACGCGGGGGAGGGCATCGAGAACGCCGCCGGTCGTTCCGGCGGGCTGGCCGAGCATCGCGCTCGAGTGCCCGGCGCCGGCCGGTGGGGTGGCGACGAGCACGGTGGCCCATCCGGTGCCCACCGTCGTCACGTCGGGGTGCGCGCCGGTGCGGGCCGGCGCCGCGGGGACGGTGGCCGCAGGCTGCCACTGCTCCACGGTGGCGCCGGCGGGGGGAGTGAACGCGAAGACGCCGGCCGCCGGTGCGGCGAAGCTGACGTCCGTGAAGCCGACGCTGAACGCCGGGTCGGTGCGCTGCGTCGAGTAGACGTCGACGCGCAGCGGGACGTGCGTGGTGGCGTCGATCGCGACGACGACGCGCGCGACGAGCGACCCGGGGTCCTTCGGCGTGGCGACGAGGCGATAGGCCGGACGGCCGGCGACGGACGCGGTCGAGTCGGTGGCGACGTCGGTGCTGGGGCCGGCCGCGGCGAGGAACATCGCGGCCGCCTGCTGCGGGGTGGTGGGCAGCTGGGCGAGGGAGCTCGCGTCCTGACCCAGCAGCGCCGCGAGATCCGGCGGTGTCGCGTCCCCGTGCGCCGCGAGCGAGGCGCGTGACGGCAGCGTGGCGTGCAGGGCCTGCTGGCCCGCGCTGTGCCACACCCACAGGTCGGTGCCGTTGCGCACCACGTCCGACTCCTCGCCGTCGGCGATCACGGCGACGCGGGAGCGGTCCGGGCCGTCCGCCCACACCCGCAGCGTGTGGTCACCGGACAGCAGCGCGGTCAGTCCGGAGACGGCCGGTGACGAGGCGAGCGGCGAGGCCACCGGCGCGAGGGTGGCGGCCGATCCGGGCACCACCCCGGTGCCGGTCACCGCACCGGTCAGCCCGGGGAGCTCCGGCAGCCCGAGGTCGGCACTCAACGCGACCGTCCCGGACAGGCTCTGCGCGGTGGGCTGCAGCGCGTCGGTCAGCAGCTGCTCCGCCGTGATCGCCGGCAGCACGGGGTGGTCGTCGGCGCTGGCAGCGTCCGCGACGACGACGCCGATGCCCGCCACCACGGCGATGGCGGCGGCAGGCGCCGCCCACCTCAGCCGGGGATGACGGCCGAGAACCCCTGCAAGCCTGCCCATGCTCCGATGGTGCGCCTGCCGGGACGGTTGTGCCAGGACTCGCCGCACTTCCGGGCCCCCCTGCGCCAAGCCTCCACAACCGGCCGGCCGGGCCCCGCCGGGCGCACGCGGGGTGCGCTCGTCGGGACCCGGCCGGTGGTCCGTGCGACTGCCGCTCAGATCGCGGGTTCGGGCATGGGCGAGACCGCCTCGACGACCGGCGCACCCAGCGGTGCGGTACGCCGCCGGAAGACGAACGCCGTGATGATCGCGCCGACCAGGAAGATCGCCGACGACCAGCGGAACGCCGTGGTGAAGCTGTCCAGCGACGCCTGCAGCAGCACGCCGGGCGCCGGCGGGTTGGTCGTGGCGTGGGTCGCGATGTAGCCCGTCGCCGCCGTGGTGGCCAGCGTGTTGAGCACCGCGGTGCCGATGGCACCACCCACCTGCTGGCTGGTCGAGACCACGGCCGAGGCGACCCCGGCGTGGTCCGGGCGCACGCCGAGCGTGGCGGTCTGGATCGCCGCCGGCATCGCGGTGCCCATGCCGATGCCCATGACCAGCAGGCCCGGCAGCAGGTTCGCCGCGTAGGTGCTGTGGACGTCGATCAGGGCGAGGGACCCCAGGCCGAGGCCGGCCAGCGCCAGCCCGATGGGGACCATCACCTTGGGGCCGAACCGGGGCAGCAGCACGTTGGTGGACAGCTGGGCGAAGCCGGCGAGCACCACGATCTGCGGCAGGAAGGCCAGCCCGGTTTGCCACGGCGTGTAGTGCAGCTGCGTCTGCATGTAGTACGTGCCGAAGAGGAACGCGCCGAACATGCCGGCGCCGGCGACGAGGATGCCGAGGAACGCTGCGCCCCGGTTGCGGTCGACGATCACCGGCAGCGGGAGCAGGGCGTCGTGGCCGGCCGCCTTCTGGCGGAGGACGAAGAGGACGAGCAGCGCGACCGACACGATCAGCGGCCCCCACGTCTGCGGCGAGTCCCAGCCTTCGGGCTCGGCGCGGCTGAAGCCGAAGACGAGCGCGAACAGCCCGCCACCGCCGAGGGCCGCACCGAGGAAGTCCAGCCGCTGCTTCTCACCGCTGGAGCGGTGCAGGAACGTCATGGCCCCGAAGATGGCGAGCACCGCGAAGAACAGGTTGATGTACAGCGTCCAGCGCCAGCTGAAGTGCTGGGTGAGGAAGCCGCCGAGCAGCAGGCCGATCGCGCCGCCGGCGCCGGCGAGGCCGCCGAACACGCCGAAGGCGCGCGAACGGTCGCGGGGCTCGGTGAACGTGGTGGTCAGCACGGACAGCGCGGCCGGCGCGAGGACCGCCCCGAACGCCCCCTGGAGGGCGCGGGCCGCGACGAGCCACTCGAAGCTCTGCGCCGCACCGCCCAGGGCGGAGGCGCCGGCGAACCCGATGAGCCCGATGAGGAAGGTCCTGCGGCGACCGATGAGGTCGGACAACCGCCCGCCCAGCAGCAGCAAGCTGCCGAAGGCGAGCGCGTAGGCGGTGACGATCCACTGCCGGTCGTTGTCCGAGAAGCCGAGGTCGGCCTGCGCGGACGGCATGGCGATGTTCACGATGGTCGCGTCGAGCACGACCATCAGCTGGGCGAGGGCGACGGTGGCGAGGATCCACCAACGGCGAGTTTCCTGGGGCATGGGCGCTACACTAAACGAGACTTGCGAGTTCTGGAACCGATAAGTTCCGTAAACGTGTTCGCCATGCGCGAAAGGATGCGGAGTACACAGTCAGACCGGGGGGCGGGAGGCCCGACCACGATGACGACGATGACGATGGAGCCGCGGCGTCTTGGAAGGCCACGTGACACCACGCGCGACGCGGAGATCCTGCAGGCCGCGCGCGAGGAGCTGGCCGAGCGCGGCTACGAGCGGATGACGATGGCGGCGGTGGCCGCCCGCGCGGGCGCCGGTAAGGCGACCGTGTACCGGCGATGGGCGTCGAAGGCCGAGCTGGTGATCGACGCGGTCGCGTGCACGGCCGATGCGGCGCTGACGCTCGAGAAGGTGCCCGACACCGGCTCGCTGTCCGGCGACCTGCGGGCCCTGCGGGCTCTCAAGCACCACGACGAGGGTGTCTGGCTCGCGATGGCCGGCCTGGTGTCCGAGCTGCCGCACGCGCCCGAGCTCGCGTCCGTGGTGCACGACAGGCTGGTACGTCCGCGCGTCGGGCTGGTGCGGGGGCTCCTCGAGCGGGCCGCCCGGCGCGGCGAGCTGATGCCCGGCATCAACCTCGACCTGCTGGCCACCGTGCCGCCGGCGATGATCGCGTACCGGTTGCTCGTCTCCGGCGAGCCCCTGGACACGGACTTCCTCGTCCGGCTGTCCGACGAGATCTTCATGCCGCTGGCGACCGGCGTCGCCGTGCCGCAGCCCGTCGGCTGACCGCCGCCAGCCGACAGGTCGGACCCGCTCGTCCGGATGCGACACCCTCAGCGCCAGCCGAGCGCAGGGGCGACGTGCGTGAGGATCGACTCGAGGACGTGGGCGTTGTAGTCCACGCCCAGCTGGTTGGGCACGGTGAGCAGCAGCGTGTCGGCGCTCGCGATCGCCTCGTCCTGCCGCAGCTGCTCGACGAGCTCGTCGGGCGGGGCCGCGTAGGTGCGGCCGAAGATCGCCTTCGTCGTGGCGTCGATCCAGCCCACCTGGTCCTCGTCCTGCCCGCCGTGCCCGAAGTACGCCCGGTCGCGGTCGTCGGTCAGCGCGAAGATGCTGCGGCTGACCGACACTCGCGGCTCGCGCTCGTGACCGGCCTGCGTCCACGCCTGCCGGAAGGTCTCGATCTGCTCGGCCTGCTGGACGTGGAAGGGCTTGCCGTTCTCGTCGTCCTTGAGCGTGGAGCTCATGAGGTTCATGCCGAGGTTCGCCGCCCAGCCGGCCGTCGCGTTGGACCCGGCGCCCCACCAGATGCGGTCGCGCAGACCCTCGGAGTACGGCTCGAGTCGCAGCGGTCCCGGCGGGTTGGGGAACATGGGGCGCGGGTTCGGCTGCGCGAAGCCGTCGCCCTCGATCGCCTTGAGGAACACCTCGGCGTGGGTGCGCGCCATGTCGGCGTCGGTCTTGCCCTCCGCGGGCTCGAAGCCGAAGTAGCGCCAGCCGTCGATCACCTGCTCCGGCGAGCCGCGGCTGATGCCCAGCTGCAGCCGCCCGCCCGCGATGAGGTCGGCGGCGCCGGCGTCCTCGGCCATGTAGAGCGGGTTCTCGTAGCGCATGTCGATAACGGCGGTGCCGATCTCGATGCTGCTGGTGCGTGCGCCGACGGCCGCGAGCAGCGGGAACGGCGAGCCGAGCTGCCGCGCGAAGTGGTGCACCCGGTAGTACGCCCCGTCGGCCCCGAGCTCCTCGGCCGCGACCGCCAGCTCGATCGACTGCAGCAGGGCGTCGCTCGCCGAACGCGTCCGCGAGGAGGGCGAGGGCGTCCAGTGGCCGAAGGAGAGGAACCCGATCTTCACCCAAACACACTAAGGAGCGGGCAGTGATCGCGCCATGGCCCGTGGTGGACGGGGACTGGCTCGGTGGGCGCTCGCTCAGTCCACGGGCGGGTAGACGTCCATCCAGTAGGCGCCGTTGACACGGGCGAGTGCGCGAATAAGCCCGGAGGGGAGTGTCATCGCGTGTTCGCCTTCGCGGGGAGCCCAGGAACAGAACAATCGAGTTTCCAGGTCGTCGGGCGTCCTCCCTGGCCCCGTGTCGGCGAATTCACGGAGCCAGGACTCCGCGGCCCCCAACTGCTCCTCGAGCGTCCCGTCCTGGAGGTCAAGCACCCGCTCTTCGGCCGACCCGCGCCACACGGTTACGGTCGTCCTCGCCCACTCACCCTCGGCCACCCAGTGATGCTTGCAGCAACGGCTGGGTCGCGTCACGGTGAAGTCGGGCTGGGTGCTACGGGTACACGCACGTCAGGAAGCCGATCACGCGACATGCAACGCGGCCGGCCGTGGGCATTCCCGGGCCCTGCCTCTCGTGCCGGCTCGTCGGGTGCCGGCGGGTCGAAGGGGGCGGGCACTGCGTTTCGGTAGGTCACTGGGAGGGAACACTGTTCGCACCGAGTGACACCCCCGAAACGGGACGACGTCTCCTGCCTCGGGTGTGCGACGCGGCGGAAGGTGCCCGCTCCGGTCCGCTCCGGTCCGGTCCGCTCCGGTCCGGTCGGCTCCGGGTCCGGGTCCGGGTCCGGGGTCCGGGGTCCGTGGTCCGGTTCGGCCCCGGGCTCGGCGCCGGCCGCGGGCCTCGTCGTCCTGCTGCGTCCGCACGCGCACCGGACGGCGGCCTCGTCGTCCTGCTGCGTCCGCACGCGCACCGGACGTACTACGGTCGGGACGGGCCCGCCGGCAGCCAGGGTGTGGTCGCCCGGCCCCACCGGATCCGGGGGCCCACCTGCGCGGGACTGGGACCACATGACGATGTGCAGGGCGTGCTCATGACAACGGCTGGGGTGGCCCACGGGCACGGAACGGCAGCGTCGACGCCGGCCTTCTGGAGCATGGCGCCGGACGACGTGCGGACGCTCGTGGCCACCGGCACGGCCGCGCGGGAGCGGGTCTCCCGGCGTCCGAAGAACACGGGCGCCGCGCGGCTGCTCAGCTGGCTGCGGGTGATCGGGCGGCAGTTCGTCAGCCCGATCACGCTGATCCTCATCGTCGCGGCCCTGACCGCGATGGTGACCGGGGACACGGTGGACGGATCGATCATCCTCGGCATCGTCGTGTGCAGTGCCCTGCTCGGCGCGTGGCAGGAAGGCCACGCCGCGGACGCCGTCGCGGAGCTGTTGACGCAGGTGGCCGTGCTGGTGCACGTGCGACGCCGCGGGCAGGCGCTCGACGTCCGGACCGACGACGTGGAGCCGGGGGACGAGCTGACCCTCGCCACGGGGGACGTCGTGCCGGGCGACTGCCTCCTGTTGACCGCGACCGGCCTGACCGTCGACGAGTCGGCGCTGACCGGCGAGGCCTTCCCGGTGGCCAAGCAGTCGGGCGTGGTGCTGGACGCCGCGACGCCGCTGGCGCAGCGCACCAACTCGCTGTTCGCCGGCACGCACGTGGTCAGTGGCACCGGCACGGCGCTGGTGGTCCTGACGGGGTCCCGCACCACGTTCGGGCACGTCACCGCGTCGCTGAACCGCAAGCCCACGCCGACGAGCTTCGAGGTGGGGGTGCGCCGGTTCGGGCTCCTGCTGCTGCGGGTGATGCTGATCCTGGTGGCGGTGATCATGCTGATCAATTTGCTGCTGCACCGCCCGCTGGCGGACTCCCTGCTGTTCGCCCTGGCACTGGCCGTGGGCATCACGCCGCAGATGCTGCCCGTGGTGGTCACGGTGAGCCTGGCGGCGGGCGCCCGGCGGCTGGCGCGCAGCAAGGTGGTCGTCAAGCGCCTGGACGTGATCGAGGACCTCGGGGCGATGTCCGTGCTCTGCTCGGACAAGACCGGGACGATCACCGCGGGCGTGGTCGGCGTGGACAGCGCCGTCGACGCGTCCGGCGCGGACAGCGCGCGGGTGCTCGAGCTGGCGACCCTCAACTCCGGCCTGCAGACGGGGTACCCCAACCCGCTCGACGGGGCGATCCTGGCGCGCAGTCCGTTGCCCGCCTCCGCGCAGTCCCTGGGCGAGATCCCCTACGACTTCCAGCGCAAGCGGCTGTCGGTGGCCACGGCCCTCGCCGGTGAGACGACCCTGATCACGAAGGGATCGTTCGCGTCGGTGCTCGCGTGCTGCACGCACGCGGAGGCGGCATCCGGTGCCGTGGCCGTCGACTCGATCGCCGCTGGGCTCACCGAGCGCGTCCACACGCTCGGACAGGCGGGCTTCCGCGTCATCGCCGTGGCGACGCGTCCGCTCGTCGGGCAGGTCGGCGCGCTCACGCCCGACGACGAGCGTGACCTGAGCTTCGCCGGGCTCCTGGTGTTCCACGACCCGGTCAAGCCGGACGTCAAGGCCTCCGTCGACGCCCTGGCGGCGCTGCACGTCGCCGTCAAGGTGATCAGCGGGGACAGCCGGGACGTCACCGGGTCGCTGGCGGCGGCACTCGGGGTGCGCGCCGAGGTGGTGACCGGCGCACAGATCGAGGCCGCCGACACCGCCCGCCTCCACGAGCTGGTGACGGGTCACGACCTGTTCGCCGAGGTGGAGCCGATGCACAAGGTCGCCATCCTGGCGGCCCTCAAGAAGGCCGGCGAGACGGTCGGGTTCCTGGGCGACGGCATCAACGACGCGGCGGCGCTCCACGTGGCCGACGTCGGGATGTCGGTGGACTCCGCGGTGAACGTCGCCAAGGAGGCCGCCGCGATCGTGCTGCTGGAGAAGGACCTCGGCGTGATCGCCGACGGGGTGCGGCTGGGGCGGCACACCTTCGCGAACACGCTGAAGTACGTGCGTGTCGCGGCGAGCGCGAACTTCGGCAACATCCTCAGCATGGTCATCGCGGCGGCCGTGCTGCCGTTCCTGCCGATGCTGCCGGCGCAGATCCTGCTGCTGAACTTCATGTCCGACATCCCCAACACCTTCGTGTCCCGGGACCGGGTGGATCCGGAGCGCCTGGAGCGGGCCGGGACGTGGGACATGCGCGGGGTGGTGCGCTTCATGCTCGCCTTCGGAGCGCTGAGCACGGTGTTCGACCTGGCGACGTTCGCGGTGCTGATGCGGTTCTTCCACAGCGGCGAGGTGCTCTTCCACACCGGGTGGTTCGTCGAGTCGGCGCTCACCCAGTTCACCGCCATGATGACGCTGCGGACGGCGCGCCCCGCGTGGACCAGCCGGCCGGACCGCATGTTCTTTGTCGTCAGTGCAGGCGTCGCCGTCCTGACCGTCGCCGTGGTGTTCTCACCGGTCGCCCCGCTGCTCGGATTCGTGGCCCTGCCGTTGCCGCTGCTGGGGATCCTGGTGGCCGTGGTGCTGGTCTACGGTCTCGGCAACGAGGCGCTCAAGCGGGTGATGGGGTTCGGCGACCGGGGGCATCCGCGACGGCCCGAGCGCAGAGGGTCGGTGCCCTCGGCGGACCCCAGCCCTGACCCGGTGCCCTCGATGGGCCCCGCCCCGGACCCCGTGCCCGCTCGCTGACTGCGGCTGCTCCGCGTCGAGGGCTGGCGGCTCACGGCCGAGCCGGCGCGGCGTCGTGACTGAACGACCCGTTCTCGTCGGCCGTCGACGGCACCGACGGCGGAGCCGCCCTCAGCGCGGCGATCGCTCGTCGCATGTCGTCCAGCAGCAGGTCGGCCATGTCACGGGAGAAGCCGTGCCGCACCACGATCCGCTGCACGGCCAGGCTCGTCAGGTCCGCGGGCAGCGTGTACGCGGGCACCAGCCAGCCGCGGGCCCGCAGCTTCTCGGCGAGGTCGAAGAGGCTGAACGGCACGTCCGCGTCCGGCCGCAGCCGCCACGTCACGGCGGTGATGCCCGCCTCGGGACGGCCGTCGAAGACCAGCTCGAACGGCCCCATCGCGCCGATCGCCCGGGCCAGGTGCCGCGCTGTGGCATAGGCGGCGGCGTGCACCCGGCGGTAGCCCTCTCGGCCCAGCCGGACGAACGTGTAGTACTGCGCGATCACCTGGCCGCCGGGGCGGGAGAAGTTGAGGCTGAACGTCGGCATGGCCCCGCCCAGGTAGTTGACCGTGAACACGAGCTCGTCGGGCAGGCTGGCGCGGTCACGCCAGATCGCCCACCCGCAGCCCAGCGGGGACAGGCCCATCTTGTGGCCGGACGCGTTCACGGACTTCACGCGTGGCAGCCGGAAGTCCCACACCAGGTCTGGCTCGAGGAAGGGCGCCAGGAAGCCGCCGCTCGCGGCGTCGACATGAATGTCGACGTCCAGCCCGGTGTCCGCCTGCAGCTGGTCCAGCCGGGCGCTGATCGCGGCGACGTCCTCGTACAGCCCGGTGAACGTCTGCCCGAGGGTGACCACCACGGCGACGGTGTTCTCGTCGCACCGTTCGACCACCTGCTGCGGGGTCAGGACGAACGACGACGCCGTCATCGGCGCCTGCCGGATCTCGACGTCGAAGTACCGCGCGAACTTCTCCCAGCACACCTGGACCGGCCCGCAGACGATGTTGGGCGAGGCGGTGCTCAGGCCGGCGGCCCGCCGACGGGCCCGCCAGCGGAACGTCGCCGCGAGGCCCGCGAGCATCGCCGCCTCGCTCGACCCGGTGGTCGACGTGCCGACCGGGTCACCGGCCGGGGCGTGCCACAGGTCCGCGAGCATGGCGACGCAGCGCGACTCGATCTCGGCCGTCTGCGGGTACTCGTCCTTGTCGACGATGTTCTTGCTCAGCGACTGCCGCATGAGATCGGCGACCTCGGGCTCGACCCAGGTGGTGCAGAAGGTCGCGAGGTTCATCCGGGCGACGCCGTCGAGCATCAGCTCGTCCTGGACGGCGCCGTGCACCCTGCGGGGGTCCGACTCGAGCGCCGGAAACCGGTCCTTGGGCAGACCCGCCGCCCAGGAGTCGTCGCCATACTGGTCGTCGTCGAGGAGGCGCCGGATCTCCTCGGACTGCGTGGGCGGCCCTGCCGGGTCGCGGGGCTGCTCGTGGGACGTCATGGTGGTGACCCGATTCGACCGTGCGGCATGGTGCGGGCCGGTGGGCGCACCGGCGTGCGACCACGGTAGCCGTCGCTACGGCCGCGCGTGCGGTCGCCGGTCGCGGCTCGGCGCCCCAGTCCCGTGGTTTGCGGCCCGCCGCCCGAGTGTGCGCGCCTTCGCCCAGTTCAGCGAGCGCATTTCGATTCCGGGTGGTCTCCAGGGATTTTGGCTTCCGGTCGCCTGACAAGAAAAGAAGCGTAGCGTGGTGGTCATGTGGTCGGTGCTGGTGATCCTGCTGGTGGCCTGGGCGGTGCTGTCGATCGTCGGGTTCGTATTTCAAGGTCTGCTCTGGCTGGCCCTCATCGGGGTCGTTCTGTTCATCGGCACGCTCGTCTTCGGACTCGTCCGGCGACGGGGTGCGGCCGCCCGGAGCTAGACGGCCGAGGCCAGAACGGCCCCGCCCTTGCTGGACGGGTAATCCGAGAGAAGGTCGTCATGACCGCAGGAGACAGCATCAAGCACGCCGCAGAGGGTGCCAAGAACGTGACGGATCGCGTGGTCGAGGCCGTCCAGGACAAGATCAACGACGCGACGGACGCCGTTGAGGACGCCGTGCGCGACGCCACGAACAAGATCCACCTGGCAGCGGGCGGCGACGCCAAGAAGTGATCCGTCGGCGCCGGCGGCAGCATTGGCCGCCGCCGGGCGCGCAATTGTTTCGCAATGAACGCGGCCTTTGCCGGACTGAATGCGTGATCGTGCCATAGTGCGCCGTCACGCCATGATCAGTGTTCGGGCGTAGGCTCGGCAACAGTCCCGGGACGAAGGGCTCTCAGCTCGGCAGCCTGCCACCCGGCACTTCGGAGGAGGGCGTCATGCCCGTCCAGCCAGAGCCTTCCCATCCCGCCGTCGAGGACGAGCCGCGCCTTGTCGCGGCGCCGGTCGAGGTCGACGCTGCGCCACGTCCTGCCCTCCAGCCGCCCGCCCGCACCCGGACCGGAGCAGCGTGGGTCGGCATCTGTGTCGGTGCGCTGGTCCTGGTCGCGCTCATCGTCTTCATGATGCAGAACACCGCGCCCGTCGAGGTCGCCTTCCTCGGCATGCACGGCTCCGCGCCGCTGGCGCTGATGCTGCTGATCGCGGGCGTCGGGGTCGGCATCGTGGCTCTGGTCGTCGGCACCCTGCGCATCGGGCAGCTGAAGCGGCGCCTGCGGGCCGGCTCGAGGCTCGCGGCGCCCGCGCCGCCCCTCGGCGTCTAGTTCCACGTCCCAGTGCTCTTCTCCTTCCCCCCGACGAACGGCGAGAGTCCACGATGGCCGAATCAGCAGCCGGCCCGCTGATCGGTTCCGCGCCCGAAGCGGGCGTGCTGCACCTCGTGTCCATCGTCGTGTCCGGCCTGCCCCCGGAGCTGGGAACGGCCGACGAACCGGCGCGCTACACCGTGCCTGCGGCCTTCTCGCGGCCGGTCACGCCGGAGGAGCGCGCCCGGATCGAGGACCCGGCGACGGCCCGTCGGCTGGGCCGGCGGCTCGAACGGCGGCTCGGCCGGTCTGGCAGGGGCCTGGCTCTCGTGGTCACCGACGGGCAGCTCCTCATCAAGAACACGACGCTGGCTGAGCTGCGGGGCGGGCTGGCGGCGGCCCTGGCCGGGTTGCTCCGCCAGATCGACCAGGACCTGGAGGCGGAGCGCGCCCAGCGCTCCGCCGAGCCCGACGCCCTCGGCGTCGAGGCGCATGCCCGCGCCGCCGCGGTCACCACCGCTGCAGCCGTCAACGCGGCGGCAGCCGCGGTCCGCTTCGAATAGCGGCACCACCCTCACCACCCCCAGTTCTGGGGACTGCCCCGGGCCGGGACGCCCGCTCTAGCGTCCTGGTGAGGCCGCAGCTGCGGCCCGTGTCGAGGGGGGTCAACGTGTCCGACTTCTGGCAGTGGTTCTGGCTCGTCGTCGAGTTCTTCCTGTTCTTCGCCTACCTCATCGTCCTGTTCCAGATCGTCGGCGACCTGTTCCGGGACCGGAAGCTCGGTGGCGGCGCCAAGGCGCTGTGGGTGATCGTGCTCGTCGTCTTCCCGCTGCTCGGGGCGATCCTCTACCTGCTGTTCCGTGGGCGCGGCATGACCGAGCGCACGGTCGACGCGGTGCGCGAGAGCAAGGCGTCGACGGACGACTACATCCGCGCGGTGGCGGGCACGTCGCCGGCGCAGGAGATCGCGACGGCCCAGGAGCTGCTCACCGCGGGCGCCGTCACGCCTGACGAGTTCGCGTCGCTGAAGGCCGCCGCGCTCGCGAGGCGGTGAGCTCGACATGGCCGTCAACGACTGGCTCGGACCCGTCGACCACCTCATCCTCCACGTCGAGCCGGGCGCATCGCCGGCTGGGGGGCTGAGCCGCCTGCGGACGCTGGTCGAGTCGGGGACCATCGCGCTGCTCGACCTGGAGGTCGTCGTCGGGGCGGCCACAGGCCCGCGTTCGCTGGACGCCGGCACCTGGGGTGACGGAGCGGGTCTCGACCTGCACGCCTTCGACGGCGTCTGGTCCGGCCTGCTCGACCACGACGACCTGGTCGCCGCGCGGGACGGCGTGGGTGACGAGGTCGTGGCCCTCGTCGTGGTCTACGAGGTGACGGCCTTCCGGCCGGTGCTGGCCGCGTGGGACCGGCCGGGCGTGACCCTCGCAGGGTCCGGACCGGTGAGCGAGGACGACCTGGTCGCAGCGCTCGCCGCCGACGGCTCGACGATCTGAGGGGGCCGGCATGAGCCTGCTGCGAACCGCCAAGCACGTCGCGGTGGCGTCGGCCGTCAGTGGCCGCATCCGGGAGCGTCAGGTGCGGCGCATGGCCGCGTCGGGGGTGTTCGACGCACCGCAGGCCTCGGCCGCGGCGCGGCCGCCCGAGGCGGTGCCGGCCCCGTCACCACCCGCCGCCGTCGACCCCGCCGAGCGCATCGCCCTGCTGCGCCAGCTGGGGGAGCTGCGCGACTCCGGCGTGCTGACGCCCGAGGAGTTCGAGGCGCAGAAGTCCCGGCTTCTCGCCTGACCGATCCGGAGCCCCGCCGTGTCCGACGCCACACTGAGCCTGCTGGTCCTGGCGGGAACGGTCGCGCTGTTCGTCTGGAACAGGCTCTCGGTCGGCCTCGTCGCGGTGATCTCCGCGCTGGCCCTGTACGTGACGGGCCTGGTCGACGCGACCACGGCCGTCTCCGGGTTCGGCGAGCCGATCGTCGTCTTCATCGCCGCGCTGTTCATCATCTCCGAGGGCCTCGACGCCGGCGGGGTGACCGCGTGGGCCGGTCAGGCCCTGGTGCGCCGCGTCGGCACCCGGCGCGCCCGCCTGCTCGCCGGGCTGATGATCCTCACCTCGGTGATGGGCGCCTTCGTCACGCCCAACGGCGCCGCCGCCGCGATGCTGCCGGTGGCGGTCGTCGCCGCGCGCGGTGCCGGCCTGCTGCCCGCCGACCTGCTGATGCCGCTGGCGTACGCGGCGAGCGCCGGGGCGATGCTCACCCTGTCGGGCAGCACGGTCAACGTCATCGTGTCCGAGGCCAGGGCCGAGGCCGAGGGCACCGGGTTCGGCTTCTTCGAGTTCGCCCTGGTGGGCGTGCCGCTCGTCCTGCTCACCGTGGTGGTCTGCGTCCTGTTCGGCCGCCGCCTCCTGCCGCACCGGCTGCCCGACGAGGTCTCGCCCGACGTCACCGGCCACACGAGCACCCTGCTCGAGCACTACACGCTCGAGCAGGGCTTCTTCCGGCTGGAGGTGCCCTCGGGCTCGGACCTCGTGGGCTCCACGCCGGAGCAGCTCGCCGTGCCCGGCGGGGTGACCCTCATCGGGGTGCAGCACGCCGACGGGGACCCGGGCGCCGCGGGCGAGAAGGTGGCGTCGGACGACGTGGTGGTGGTCTCCGGCAGCACCGAGGGCATCTCCACGTTCGTCGAGTCCCACCAGCTGCGGGTCGTCGCCGCGCCGCTGACGTGGGCGACGCGCGAGGCCCTGCTCTCGCGGGAGCGCGGCGTCGCCGAGGTGATCGTGCCGCCGCGCTCGACCCTCATCGGCCAGCGGGTGTTCCCGGGCCAGGTGCGGTCCGGCCTGACCGTGCTCACCGTGCGGCGACTGGGCAAGAGCCGTGGCCCGCGCCCCACCACGCTGACCGAGGGCGACCTGCTGCTGCTGCACGGCACCTGGGAGGCGGTGTCGGAGCTGGCTCGGGACGACGACGTCCTCGTCGTCGACGACCCGGACCTGGTGCGCCGGCAGAACGCGCCGCTCGGCCGGCGGGCGTGGCTGGCCATCGCGGTCCTGGCGGCGACCGTGGCGCTGCTGGCCAGCGGAGTCACCTCGCCGGCCGTCGCCGGCCTGGTCGGTGCGGGGCTCATGGTGATGACACGCGTCGTGACGCCGTACCAGGCGTACCGGGCCGTGTCGTGGCAGACCGTGGTGCTCGTCGGCGGGCTGATCCCGCTGTCGACCGCCATCCGCACCTCGGGCGCGGCCGACCTGGTCGCCGGGCGCATCGTCGACCTGGTCGAGGGCTCCGGCCCGCGGGTGCTGCTCGCAGTGCTCTTCCTGCTGACGCTGGTGCTGGGCCAGGTGGTGAGCAACACCGCGACGGTGCTGATCGTCACGCCGATCGCCCTCGCCGCCGCTCACGCGTCCGGGGTGGCGCCCGCACCCGTGCTCATGCTCGTCGCCGTCGCCGGGGCGTCGTCGTTCCTCACCCCGATCGCCACCCCCGCGAACATGATCGTCATGGGGCCGGCGGGCTACCGGTTCGGCGACTACTGGAAGCTGGGCCTGGCCGTCACGGCGGCGTGGTTCGTCGTCGGGGTCGGTCTGATCCCCGTGTTCTGGGGCACCTGATGCGCCGCCGGCTGGTGACGTGGGCCGTCGGCCTCGTCCTCGCGTGGTTCGCCTACCGCGCGCTGCGGGCGTTGGCCGGCAGCGTCGACTGGGCGGCCGTGGGCTCGGCGCTCGTGACGATCCACGGATGGGTCTTCGCCCCGCTCCTGCTGCTGCTCCTGGCACGGCAGGTGCTCAACGCGGTCCCGCTGACGTACTACGTGCCAGGCCTGGGCCTGGCCCGCTCCGTGCAGAACGACACGACGGCCAACCTGCTCGGCACGTTCACGCCACCGCCGGCGGACGTGGTGATCCGCATCCAGATGTTCCGGTCCTGGGGGCTCGACCCGGTGCTCGGGATGACGGGCGTCACCCTCAACACCGCGAAGTTCTACGTCATCCGCTTCGTCGCCCCGGTGCTCGGCCTGCTGGCGCTCGGTGTGCGCGAGGCCGAGCTGCGGCAGTGGCTGATCGCCGTGGTCTGCGCCCTGGCGTCGGCGGTCTTCCTCGTCGGGCTGGTGCTCGTGCTGCGGTCCGACGCGCTCGCGGCCTGGTTCGGTCGGACGGCAGGCCGCGTGGTCGCCCGCTTCCGCCGGTCCGTCGACCCGCAGGCGTGGGCCGCCTACCTGGTGCGGCTGCGCGCCACCACCGCGGACTCGCTGCGCCGAGGCCTGCTGCCCTCGATGCTCGCGCTGGTCGGCATGGTGCTCGCCGACGCGACGATCCTGCTCGTCTCGGTGCGTGCGTTCGACCTCGGCACCGGCCGCGTGCCCACGCTCGACGTCTACTCGGCGTTCCTGCTGGGCTACCCGCTGACGCTGCTGCCGTTGTTCGGCTTCGGCGTGCTCGACGCGGTGCTGGTCGGCTCGTTGACCACGGTGGCCGGCGCAGCCGCCGAGGCGCAGCTGGTGGCTGCCGCCGCCGTCTGGCGGGTGGTCACCATCGTCGGAACCCTCGTGCTCGGCCTGGTGTCGCTGGCGATCTGGCGGCTGCGCCACGCCGCGTACCGACGGCTCGACAACGGCGCTCCGGGCCTCCCGGGCGCCACCCCCACCGCCCCGATACCTCCCGGGAGGACCCCATGAGTGCCAACGTCGCGGAACTGCCCAAGCGGGGGGCGATGGCCCGGATGCTCGACGGGATCGAACGGGTGGGCAACAAGGTGCCCAACCCGTCGGTCCTGTTCGTGTACCTCATCGCCTTCGTCGCCGTGCTCTCGGCGATCCTGTCCTGGGCGAAGGTGTCGGTCACGGACGACGTGGTGATCCCCGTGCCCACCCAGCAGTGGGCGCAGATCAACGAGCAGCTGGGTGGCAACTACACCATCTACGACTCGACCACGGGCGAGCCCGCCCAGCTGCCGGAGTTCATCACGCAGCAGCAGACATTCCCGGTGCGCAACCTGCTGTCCGTGGACGGCCTGCGGTTCTTCTTCGAGTCGTTCGTGCACAACTTCGCCGGGTTCGGCGTGGTCGCGGTGGTGCTGATCTCCATGGCGGGTGTGGGCGTCGCCGAGGGCGCGGGGCTGATGGGCGCGATGATCCGCCGGATCGTCAAGGTCGCCCCGCCACGCTGGCTGACCTTCATCCTCGTCTTCGTCGGGGTGCTGTCCTCGGTGGCGACCGACGCCGGCTACCTCATCCTCATCCCGCTCGCCGCCGCCGCGTTCTACTCGGTGGGACGACATCCGCTGGCCGGCATGGCGGGGGCGTTCGCCGCGGTGGGTGCGGTGTTCGGCGTCAACCTGCTCATCACGCCCTCGGACTCGATGCTCACCGAGATCACCAACGACGTGCTGGGTCAGCTGGGCATGCCGACCATCAACGTGACGCAGAACTTCTACTTCTCGATCGTCTCGTCGCTGGTGCTGGCCGGCGTGGTGACCGTCCTCACGACCAAGTTCATCGAGCCACGCCTGGGGACGTACGACCCGGCCGAGGCCGGCGAGATCGCGGTGGTCGAGGAGGTCGACCACGCCGCCGAGGCGCGTGGGCTGCGGTTCGCAGGCTGGACCGCGCTCGGGGTGGTGGTCGTCGTCCTGGCGATGACCCTGCCGCCGGGGTCCCCGCTGCGCGACCCGACCACGGGCGACATCATCGGCACGACGCCGTTCATGGCGAGCCTGATCTTCATCATCTCGTTGGCGTTCATGCTCTGCGGCATCGCCTACGGGCGGGGGGCGAAGACCCTCAAGGGCGGCGACGCGATCGTCGGCGCCATCGCCAAGACGTTCGGCAGCCTCGGCGGGCTGCTGGTGATGTTCTTGATGATCGCCCAGTTCATCGCGGTGTTCAACTGGTCGAACCTGCCCACGGTGGCCGCCGTCGAGGCCGCTCACCTGCTGGAACGCGCCTCCGTGCCGGCGATCGTCCTGCTGATCGCGTTCATCGTGGTGATCGTGGTGCTCGACATCATCCTGCCGGGCCTGATCCCCAAGTGGGCGATCTTCGCGCCGGTGTTCCTGCCGATCTTCGCCACGCTCGGCATCGCCCCGCAGACGCTGCTGGCCGCCTACCGCGTCGGCGACTCGCCGATGAACGTGGTGACGCCGCTCATGGTGTACCTGCCGTTCATCGTCACCGTGGCCCAGCGGTACGTGAAGAAAGCAGGTCTGGGCACCGTCATCTCGCTGATGCTGCCGTACACGGTGGTGGTGCTGCTGACCTGGATCGTGCTGTTCGTCGCCTGGTTCTACCTGGGCATCCCCTGGGGACCGGGCGCTCCGGTCCACATCGCCGGCTGACTCGTCCCGTTCGAAAGGCTCATCATGGTCACCACCCCACTTCCCACCGCGACGCCCGTGCCCCAGCTGGTCCCGTCGTGGTTCGCCGACGTCGACGTCCGGGCCGGTGGCGGCTCGGGCGCCGACGCGATCGGATTCCCGGTGCCGTCCGGCGGCCCTGTTCCCGCCGAGCTGGAGGCGGACCTGGGCGAGCTGGAGCGGGCCGGGTTCTCGCCCGCGGTCGGATCGGCGCTCGCCGAGCCGCGGCACGGCGGCCCTGCCCTGGTCGCTGTCGGCCTCGGAGAGGCCGGCGCCCTGACGGCGGCCGCGGTGCGGGACGCCGCGGCGGCCTTCGCCCGCTCGGTCCCGAGGGATGGGGCGCTGGCCTTCCTCGTGCCCTCGTCGGCCGCGGTGCCGCCCGACGAGGCCGCGGCCGCGGTGGTCGAGGGTGTGCTGCTCGCCCGGCACCGGTTCGACCTGCGGTCCACGCCCAGAGCCTCCGACGCCGTCCCGGTGAGCTCCCTCGTGCTCGTCGCGCCCGGGGGTGCCGACGACGCGGTGGCGGCGGGGGCGGCCCGCGGGCTGGTGACGGCCAGGGCGGCGATGATGAGCCGCGACCTGGCCACCTGTCCGGCGGTGCTGCTGACGGCCGAGGCGATCGCGCAGGTCGCGGTCGAGGTGGGCGGGCCCGTGGGCCTCGAGGTCGAGGTGACGGACCGCGACGGGCTCGTGGCGCTCGGCTGCGGCGGGCTGCTCGGGGTCAACCGCGGCAGCGCGAACGAGCCGCGCATGGTGCGGCTGACCTACACGCCGGCGGGGGAGCCCACGGGGCACCTCGGCCTCGTCGGCAAGGGCATCATGTACGACGCCGGCGGTATCAGCCTCAAGCCGTCCGACGAGTCCCAC
>DASWOL010000006.1:0-25898 GCA_036398695.1 Cellulomonas sp.
TGCGGCCCGCCGCCAGTCCCCCGGACAGCGCGGCGACGAAGACGCCACCCAGCTCGAGCCTCGTGTTGATCAGCAGATGGGCCAAGTCGTCCACGCCCGCCATTGTCCCGGTCGCCGGGCGCCGCACCGGCCGAGCGCCACGGCCGTGGCCGGCGAGTCAGTCCGCGGCCGCGTCCGTCCCGGTCGTGCAGGCCTCGAGCGCGGCGAGGGTGGCGCGGGTCAGGCGGCGCAGGTAGTCCCCGTCGGCAGGCTTGCGGACCACGAGGAGCCGGAAGCCGAGCGGAGCCACCAGCAGGTCGAGGGCCAGCTCGTGGTCGAGGTCGATCGGCAGCTCGCCACGGCGCACCGCCCGCGAGAGCACAGCGTCCGCCACCTCGCGGCGCTGGTCGGCGATGACCTGGCGCAGGGCCGCGGCGACGGCGGGGTTGCGGGGCGACTCGCCGAGGAAGTCGGGCGCGATGCGGGCCACCAGCGGGTCGCCCAGCTGGGCGGCGGTGGCCTCGATGTAGGCCTCGACGTCGCCGGCCAGACTTCCCGTGTCGGGCTGGACCAGCGCGTGGTCCCGCACGGCGCCGGCCACCAGGTCGATGAGCATCGCGTCCTTGGAGTCCCAGCGGCGGTACAGCGCCGCCTTGCCGACGCCCGCGCGGCGGGCCACCGCCTCCATCGACATCCGCGCGTAGCCGGACTCCGCGAGCTCGGCGAAGGCGGCGGCCGCGATCGCGCTGGTGACGTTCTCCTGGAGCACGGCCGCCCCGCTCGGGCGCCTTCTGGTGGGCTCTGCCATGCGCCGATCCTACAGCGCGACGGAACGGTTGCGTTCCATCTACCATCGGCGTACGTTCGAGGCGGATGGAACGGGTCCGTTCCGTCGCAGACGAAAGGATCGATCATGCGGTTCCTGTTCGACGACGAGTCGTTCTCCTTCGAGGCGCTGCGGGCGGCCGGGTACGCCAGCCGGGGCGGCGCCGACCTCGGCGAGGTGCTCGCAGCCTGCGCCGCCATTCCGGACGGCGACGAGGCGGCCTGGTGCCGCGAATGGGGCGCCCTCGCGGAGCGGGTCCACGAGACCGGCCTGGCGTCGCTCGCGGCCGGGCACCGGGTCAGCGCGCGGGACGCGCTGCTGCGCGCCTCGAACTACTACCGGACGGCAGAGTTCTACCTGCGGGCCGACCCGGACCACGACGCCGAGTCCCAGCGCCTCGCCCGGCTGTCCAGGGAGTCGTTCGCCGCCGCCGCCCAGCTGCTCGACGTGCCCGCGCGTCGCGTCGACATCCCGTATGAGGGCACCACCCTGCCCGGCTACCTGTTCCGCGTCGACGACTCCGGCACGCCGCGGCCGACCGTGGTGTACCACGGCGGCTTCGACTCGACGCTGGAGGAGAGCTACTTCGCGGTGGCGAAGGGCGCGCTCGAGCGCGGCTACCACGTGCTGGCGTTCGACGGTCCCGGCCAGGCGACCGCACGGCGGCTTCAGGGCCTGGTGTTCCGCCCGGACTGGGAGCAGGTGGTCTCCCCCGTGGTCGACTACGCACTGACGCTGCCCGACGTCGACGCGCACCGCCTGGTGCTGATCGGGACCAGCTTCGGCGGCCACCTCGCAGCGCGTGCGGCGGCCTTCGAGCACCGCCTCGCCGCGCTCGTCCTCAACGACGGGCTCCTCGACTGGGGCGGGGCCGTGATCGACAGCCTGCCCCGGCGCTCGCGGAGCTGATCGACGCAGGGCGCGACGCGCAGGCCGAGGCCGTCATGGCGCAGGCCGCCGCGCACAGCACCTACCTGCGCTGGGCCGTCGCCAACACGAGGTGGACGTTCGGCGTGACCAGCGACGCCGAGGCGTTCCGGGCCATGCGCGCGTACACCGGAGAGGGGGTGGCCGGCCTGATCACCTGCCCCACCCTGGTGCTCGACCCCGAGGACGACATGTTCCCCGGCGAGGCCCGCCGGATGTTCGAGGCGCTGCGCTGCCCGAAGGAGCTGGTCTCCTTCAGCGCCGCCGAAGGCGCCGGAGCGCACTGCCAGGAGGGCGCGATCCTCCTGTTCGAGCAACGCGTCTTCGACCGTCTCGCCGCGATCCTCGGCTGACCGCACCTCGACGGCGGGGCTGGAATTCAGGCGTCGAGGTCCAGGTCGGCGTAGAGGGCGGCGTGGTCGGAGGCGGCGTGGACCGGCGAGGTCATGGTGTCGTAGTGCGGGAACAGGGTGCCGTTCACCCCGCCCCACACGCCCTTGCGGAAGATCGCGCCGCCGACCACCTGCCCGAACAGGTGCGGCGACAGCAGCAGGTAGTCGATCTTCTGGCTCTTGGCACCGTTGGCGTAGGTGCCCGGGCGCCCGTCGCTGGTGAACGCCGGGTGCACCGTGACGTCCTGCAGGTCGGTGCCGGCCAGCAGCGGGTGCAGCGGCGCGCTGTCCGGGGTGTCGTTGAGGTCGCCGAGCACCACCACGTCGTCCTGACCGGCGGCGCGCAGCTGCTGGTAGATCGCGGCCACCCGCCTCGCCTGCCGCCCGCGCAGCGCGTCGTTGTCGGCCTGCGTGCCGTAGCCCTTGGACTTCAGATGGTTGACCAGCAGCACGATGCGCCGCCCCGAGGCCAGCGCCACGGTGTACTGCGGGCAGTCGCGGCTGAAGACGGGCCGCCCCGCCGAGTCGGCGTCGTCGACGTGGGACACGATGTCGACGATCGCGTGCGGACCCTTCGTCATCAGGCCGACGTCGATGCCCCGCGAGTCGTTGCCGTCGATCACCATGACGTGCGGGTACGCCGGCTTCCCGTCCCCGGCCAGCACGCCGGCGTCCGCGAACCGCTTGAGGGCGATCCGGCTCTCGGCCTCGACCACCGCCTGGATGTCCGCGTCCACGTCGGTGATCACCCGCGCGGTGTTGGTCATCGCCAGCTCGTCGACGCGGTCCTTGACCAGGTCCACCCAGCCGATCCAGTCGCCCCGGCCGCCGGCGACCACCTCGACCGGCTTCGGGGCCGCCGGACGCTTCACCAGCCGTCCGCGCACCTGGCGCAGCACGGCGAACTGCGCCTCGTCGGACCGCAGAAGGCCCAGGGTCTTGAGCAGGTCGAGGATCTGCGCCCTGATCGCCTCGGTGTACGTGCCCGCCTGGAACAGCTCGTTGATCCGGGCGTGCGCGTCGAGGATCGGGTTGCCCTCCTCACGCATCTGCCCGCTCATCGCGCGTGGCCGCTCGAACAGGTTCTCCACGTTGAACGACGCGATCCGGATCCTGGCCATCGCAGCCCCCGCACCCTCGGCGTTGTCGGCGCCTTCGAGGGTACGTGCCGGCCGCGACGTTCGGGCGGTGAAGGAGCCCCGAGGTCCCCGTGCGGGCCGGAGAACATCAGGCCGGGTAGCCGCCCGCCGCGAGGTCCTCGAGCAGGCTGGGGTGCGTGGGACGCCATCCGAACCGCTGCCGGGTCAGCGTGCTGGTCGACGGCTGGTCGAGGGCGAAGATGCCGCCCAGGAAGCCGAAGCTCTCGGCGGGAACCTGCTCGACCGGCACGCCGAGCTCGTCGGCGATGACCTGCGCCAGCACGCGCATCGCGTCGCCCTCGTCGGCGACCGCGTGGAGCACGGCGCCGGGCTCGGCCTGCTCCAGGGCCAGCCGGAACAGGCGTGCGGCGTCGAGGCGGTGGACGGCCGGCCACCGCTGGCTGCCATCGCCGACGAACCCCGAGACGCCGGTGCGGCGGGCGGTCGCGATGAGGAAGCTGGCAAACCCGTAGCCGGCGCCCCGGGCGTGCACCGACCGGGGCAGGCGCACGACGGAGGAACGCACGCCCCTGTCGGCGAGCCCGAGCACGGTCAGCGCGTTGCGGCCGCGGCCGCCCATCGGCCCGTCGGTCGCCATCGGGTCGTCCTCGGTCGACGCGCGGCCCGGCACGTACGGGGTGCCGGATGCGACGACCAAGGGCTTGCCGGTCCCGGCCAGTGCGCCGGCGAACGTCTCGACCGCGAGGGTCTCCTCCGCGATGCACCGCTCGACGTCGCTGAAGTCGTTGCCGAACGCCAGGTGGATCACCCCGTCGGCCTGCTCGGCGCCCGCGCGCAGCGACGCCGGGTCGTCGAGGTCGCCCCGCAGCACCGCGGCTCCCGCCGCGGCGACCTTCTGGGCCGAAGCGTCGGAACGGGCCAGTCCCAGCACCTCGTGGCCCGCGGCGAGCAGCTCGGGCACCACGGCCGATCCGATCCCGCCGCTGGCCCCGGTGACGAACACACGCATGACGACTCCCTCAGTGATGCGACCTTTGTCCCGTCACCGTACACCTGATGCGACAAAGGTCGCATCACATAGGATGGGCCTCATGCCGCGCTGGGAGCCGAACGCACGCGAACGGCTGGTCACCTCCGCGCTGCAGCTGTTCTCCGAGCAGGGCTACGACCAGACCACGGTGGCCCAGATCGCCGAGCGCGCCGGACTGACCAAGAGCACCTTCTTCCGCCACTTCCCCGACAAGCGCGACGTGCTGGCCGCTGGGCAGCAGACCCTGTCCCGGCTCCTGGTGGAGGGCATCACCGGCGCCCCGGTCGACGCGACCCCACTGGGCGCGGTCTCCGCCGGCCTGGAGCGGATCGCCCGCTCGATGACACCGCTGAACCGCCAGCTGGCGCCGCAGGTGCAGGCCGCCATCGCCACCAGCGCCGAGCTGCAGGAGCGCGACCAGCTCAAGCAGGTGGGCATGGCGGCGGCGACCGCGGACGCGTTGCGCGCCCGAGGGGTGCCGGCCGCGACGGCCGCGGTGGCGGCGGAGCTGGGCATGCTGGCCTTCAAGGAGTCCTTCGCCGCGTGGGTCTCCGGCGACGACGACGATCTCGCCGAGCTGACACGGAGCGCGCTTGCCCGCCTGCGGGCGACGCTCACCGAGCTCGTCTAGGCCCCGGCACCAAGTTCGTCGGGTGCACCCACTTCCGGCCGGCCGACGACGCCGCCGTGCCCGCGAAGGGCCCCAGCCGCGACCGTTCGCGGCGGTCGCGGCTGGGGCGTCTTGCCGTCGCGCGAGCCCCCTCCTGGCCGCGCGATGGCCGTTCGACAGCGGCCCTCAGGCACCCGGCAGCAGCGCCTGGACTGTGATCAGCTTCACGCTCGAGCTCCGGCACGCGGTAAGCCCGCTGGGCACAAAGAGCGCGTGCGTCTCGCCGGGCGGGTAGACGCGCAGTCCGTCGGCCGTCACCGGCTGGCAGGTGTCCTTCGGGTAGTTCAGCGCCTGGGCGATGCGCAGTGGGGCGTGGGCGCTCTTGCCGGGGTCGAGCGTGACTGTCCCATGTGGGCTCGACCGGTCGAGCTCGCCGGCAGCGCCGATCTGCGTGCCGTTGCCGCCGCCGACGAAGGACACCCCAGGCCAACCCTGCAGAGTGCAGCGCAGGTCGCCGGTGTTGGTCAGGACGAGGTCCGGCAGCATGCTGCCCGCCGCCGCGCCGCCATCGGCCAGGGACGCCGACAGCACGGACGAGGTGCACACGCTCGACCGGAGCGCGTCGGGCGAGGCAGACGCGCCCGGCGACGTCGGTGCCGGAGCGGTGCTGCTCGTCGGCACGCTGGCCGCGGTGGTCGGCACGACCGGCGACGGCGTGCTCGGTGGCGGCGACGTGTCGACCGACGACGGGCCCACCGGCGGCGTGGTGGCACCGGAGTCGGACTGGGAGCTCGCGACGCCTGCGGTGCAGCCCCCGAGGACCAGTGCGGCGGCCGCGACGACCGCGGCGCCGAGGCGGCGTGCTGAGGTGCTCATGGGGACCAGCGTGCTCCGCCGTCCATGAGGGGACGATGAGGTCCCCGACGACGTCTCAGCCGGCGCGGTCCTGCCGCGGCCGGCCGAGCGTGAACCGGGCACGCAGCCCGCCTGACGGAGCCTCGTCGAGCAGCAGCGTCCCGCCGTGCGTGCTGGCCACCCACTCGACGATGGCCAGGCCGGTGCCGGTGCCCTCACCGCGCCCCACGCCCGGTCGCCGCACCCGGCGGCGCAGTCGCGGCGGGATCCCCGGGCCGCCGTCGGTGACCTCGACGCCGTCGGGCAGCACACGCACCACGATGGGCGGTGCGCCGTGGCGCACGGCGTTCTCGACGAGGTTGCGCACCGCCTGACCCACCAGCTCGGGGCTGGCCGTGACGACCGCCGGCTCGGCGACCACCTGCGCCTCGGCGCCGGTCTCGGCGACCACCGCCTCGACGAGCAGGTCGAGGCGGAGCCGCTCGAACGTGACGGGCGTGGTGCCCGAGCTCGCCCGCGCCCGCAGCAGCAGTGCCGAGGTGACCGTGGCGAGCCGGTCCACCTGGCGCCGGGCGCGCCCCAGGGCCTCACGCCCGCCGTCCGGGTCGGAGGAGGCCTGGTCGAGGATGACGCCCAGCACGGTCAGCGGCGTGCGCAGCTCGTGCGACGCCTCCACCAGGAAGCGCTCCTGGTCGGCCAGCCCGCGCACCGCGGGCCGCAGCGCGAAGCCCGAGATCAGGTGGCCCAGTGCGGCGGCGGCGAGCACCAGGGCTGCGGCGGTGATCGCCAGGCCCACGGCGAGCCGGTCGTGGTCCCCCGCGCCGGCCACGGGGCCGCCCACCAGGACGATCGCGCCGGCACTGACCCCCTGCGGCGTGGTCACCACGAGCGGGGCGGCGGCCCAGTGCAGCAGCTGGCCGGCGGCCTGCGGGGCGACGAACGACGTGACACCGGGGCTCGCGTGCACCTGGTCCAGCATCCGCCGCAGCTCGTCGTCGTTCGGCAGCGCTGACTGGTCCGGCGTCGCGTAGGCGATCTCGGTGGGCGTCACCACACCCACCACCGGCGCCGTGCGCACGTCCTGGGTGCTCTCGAGCCACGACAGGTCGAAGCTGCCGTCCTGGTAGCCGATCACCTCCGCGAGGCTGCTCGCCTGGCCGGCCAGGCCCTCGTCGAGCGACCGCGTGCGCGATGCGGTGTCGATGTGCAGCGCGATGACCACGAGGACCGCAAGGCACAGCGCCGTAGCCGCCGCGAACACCGCCGTCGTGGTCCAGCGGATGGTGCGGATGCGCCGTTGTGCCGGGCTCGTCATCCTTCCGGCGTCCCGGCCGCCCCGCCCGCCGCCCCGCCCGGCGCCTCGCCCGCCGCCAGGCGGTAGCCCACGCCGCGCACCGTCTCGACCAGGCCGGCCGGTCCCAGCTTGCGGCGCAGCTGGCCCACGAGCACGTCGACGACGTTGGACATCGGCTCGCTCATCTCGTCCCAGCAGCGAGCGACGAGCTCGCCCCGCCCGACGACCTCGCCCGCGTGCTCGGCCAGCACCTCGAGCACCGCGAACTCCTTGGCGCTCAGGGTGAGGAGCACGCCGTCGAGCGTCACCCGGTGCCGGGCGACGTCGAGCTCGAGCCCGCCCGCTCGCAGCACGCGCGGCCGGGCGGCGGGCGCGCGCAACGCGACGGTGCGCAGCCGCACCACGAGCTCGGCGAGCGCGAACGGCTTGACGAGGTAGTCGTCGGCGCCGCGCTCGAACCCGTCCACCCGGTCGGCGACCTCGGCGCGCGCGGTCAGCACCAGTGCCGGGACGGCCACCCCGTGGGCGCGCCAGCCCTCGAGCAGGTCGAGGCCGTCGCCGTCGGGCACGCGGCGGTCGAGCACCACGCAGTCGTACGAGCTCGTCGTGACCTGGAGGTCCGCGTCCGCGCACGTGGTGACGTGGTCCACGACGAAGCCCTGGCGCTGCAGACCGGCGACCAGCTCCGGCGCCAGCTCGCGGTCGTCCTCGAGGAGCAGCACCTTCACGCGCCGATGCTACGGCCGGCGCCCTGTCCCGCCGCCGACGTTCGCGCTTGCCAGATATGTAACCACTATGGTTACCTATTCGCGTGAGCGCCAACAGTCGACTGACCATCGCCACGCACGCGCTGGCCTGGATGGCCTCGCACGAGCGCCTCGGTGGCACGTGGACCACGTCCGAGCAGATCGCCGGGAGCGTGAAGACCAACCCGGTGGTGATCCGCCGCCTGATGGCCGCCCTGGTCAAGGCCGGCGTCGTGGACTCGGGGCGCGGACCCGGCGCAGGGTGGCGGCTGGCCCGTCCGCCCGCGCGGATCACGCTGCGCGACGTCGACGAGGCGGTGGGCTCCGAGCCGTCGTTCGCGATGCATCGCCACGAACCCAGCCCCCTGTGCCCCGTCGCGCAGGGCATCCGGCCCGCCCTGGCACCGGTCTACGCCCGCGTCGACGAGGCCGTCCGGCGCGAGCTGGAGCGCACCACGCTGGCCGAGGTGCTGGACAGCACGCTCGCCGGCTGAGCCGGCGCCGCAGCACATCACCACCGTCACGCCATAGTCACGCCACAGTCACGCCACCGCCGCGTCCGAAAGGGATCCGCCATGACCGACTCGTCTCCTGCCCCGGCCCCCGCCCCGGCCCTCGCCTACGCCGTCACCACGGCCAGGCGGCAGGGCGTCACCCGCGACCTGCCGCACGGCCCGGCCGACCTGCAGTGGGTCGCCAACAGCGCCACGCTGATCTACGGGGAGCACGACGCCGTCCTGGTCGACACCTTCACGTCGACCGACCAGAACGCCGAGCTCGTCGAGTGGGTGAGGTCGTTCGGCCGCAACCTGACGCACGTGTACGTCACGCACGGTCACGGGGACCACCTGTTCGGCATCGGGCAGCTGCTCGAGGCCTTCCCCGGCGCCCGTGCCGTCGGCACCCCGGACACCGTGGCCGACGCCCCGATCAACGACCAGCCGGCGTTCCGCGAAGGGTTCTGGGAGAAGCTGTTCCCGGGCCAGATCCCGACCACCGTGTACCCCGAGGTGCTCCAGGGCGACCACCTCGAGCTGGAGGGCCACCGGCTCGAGGTCATCGACACCGGGCACACCGACACCGCTCACACCACCAGCCTGTGGGTGCCCGACCTGCGGCTGATCGTCGCGGGCGACGTCGTCTACAACGACACCCATCCCTTCATGACGGAGTCCACCACCGCCTCGCGCGAGCACTGGGCCCAGGCGGCCGAGCGGCTGGCCGACCTCGACCCGGTCGCGGTGGTCGCCGGTCACAAGAAGCCCGAGCTGCCCGACGACCCCGCCGCGATCAGCGCCACCGCCGCCTACCTGCGCGACTTCAACCGGATCGAGGCCGACGCCTCGACCGCCCTCGAGATCTACGACCGGATGCTCGAGCTCCACCCGCGCCGCGCCAACCCCGGCTCGCTGTGGGGCGGCGCCAAGGCCGCCCGGCCGTGAGGCCAAGCCACCCAGGCGCTCCGCTTCCGGGTGACGCCGACCTCGGTCGGTAGGGCTAGATCAGACCAACCAGCTCGGCGTGCGTCGCGTCCCGCGCGAAGACAGGGATCACGTCGGCGGGTGCGGCGACGTCGAGCCACGCACCCCCGGGGTGGACGGTGGCCGAGTGAGTCGGTCCCGATGCCGTTACCGGAGGTCGAGGGCGATCCGCAGCGTCGAGGCGAGCCATTCCTGCGCGCCCGACACCAGCTGGTGGGCAAGGTGCGTCGAGCTCGCCCAGTTCTCGAAGCCGTGCGCGCCGCCCGGGACCACCTCGATCTCGACCGCGACTCCCGCGGCGCGCAGGCGGCCGGCGTAGGCGGCGACCTCGTCGTGGAACAACTCGATGTCGCCGACGCTCAGCCACGTCGGCGGCAGGCCGGCCAGGTCGACCCGGCGTGCCGGCACCGCGTACGGCGGGAGCTCGTCGGCACCGGGCTCCTGGCCCAGGTAGGCGGCCCAGCCGAACCTGTTGGCGCGGTTGTTCCACACGGGGTGGTCGATCGCGTCGAGCTCGGAGCGTGCCGCGGTGCGGTCGTCCAGCATCGGCGCGAACAACCACTGGGCGACCGGCTGGACGGCCGCGGTGTCGTGCAACCGCTGCACCAGGCTCGCCGCGATGCCACCGCCGGCGCTCTCTCCCCCGACCGCCACGCGAGCGGGGTCGATGCCCAGGTCGGGGCCGTTGGCCGCGATCCACTGCCAGGCGGCTGCGGCATCCTCGAGCGCGGCAGGGAAAGGCCATTCGGGCGCAAGCCGGTACTCCACCGAGACCACGGTGATGCCGAGCCGGCCCGCCGTACCCGCGCAGAGCCGGTCGTCCTGCTTGGCCGCGCCGATCACCAGCCCGCCGCCGTGGACCCACAGCAGCCCGGGGCCGCTCCTCGCCCGGTCCGGCCGGTACACCCGCAGCCGCAGGACACCCGCGCGGACGGTGGACGTCGTGACGCCCGCCACCCTGGTGGCACGCAGCATCCTGGGGCCCAGGCGCCCGACGAGGCGGCCCAGCCGCGTGCGGCTGTTCAGAGAAGGAAGCCGGCGCAGCGCGGCGCGCAGCTCGGGGTGCACCGACTCGACGTCCATCGCGGCCATCACTCCTGTGCCTGAGCCGGGCCCTCGCGGCCGGCGCCGTTCCAGTAGGTCACGAGGATCCTGCCAGTCCCCGTGCACCCGCAGGGATTGCGGTTCCCGCCGATCAGCGTCACCGTCACCCCATGGGCTCCCGATCCGGCGTCGCGATCCGCGCCATCCTCCTCGGCGCCGCCGCGGGCTGCCGCGCATCGCTCGGCGTCGCTGCCCCGCTTCTCGTGGGACACGCCGGCCGGTCGGGCCCGCCGATCGCCGTGCGCGCCTCGGCGGTGCTCGGCGTCATGGGCGAGCTCGTCGGCGACCTGCTGCCGACCACCCCGAGCCGGCTGCAGCCACCGGGGCCGCAGTCCCGCGCGGCCGCGGCGGCCGCCGGCGGCGTGCTCCTGGCACGACGGGCCGGCGTCGGTGTGCTGGTGCCCGCCCTGCTCGCCGCGGCGGCGTCCGCTGCGGGCACCTGGGGCGGTGCCGCGTGGCGGAGCTGGGCGGCCGACCGTGGGCCGGACTGGCCGGCGGCCCTCACGGAGGACGCCGTCGCGCTCGCGCTGGCCGGTGCCGCGACCATCCGCCTGAGGTGATCGGCGCTCGCGTCACGCCCGCAGGTGCCGTTCGAGGAACCGGACCGCCGACGTCGCCTCGAAGCGCGGCGGCACCGTGCGCTCGCCGGCGTTGACGCGCGGCAGTGCTGGCTGAGCGACACCGAGAACGGACGGTGACGGTCACGTGAACGGAGGTCGCGCAGGCTTGTGCTCCCCTCACGTGGGCTTGCACAGTGCTGTCCGGACAACTGGGACAAACCGCGTCCTTGCCGTCACTACCTCGAGCCGGAGAGGTCACGTCTGTCGTGGACGAGCAGCCGAGAGGCCGCGAGCATCACTCGGGCTCGAACGGCCGTCGGCTCGGCCTGCCCCGGCGCGCCGGGGTGAGAGCAATCGGATGCGCACTGGGGCTGGCCCTCGTGGTGGCGTCCACGGCCGGCTCGTCGTTCGGGTCGACGATCGGTCTCTCACGGGTGGCGGCGCCCGACGACGCGCAGCAGGTGGGCAGCGCGGCGAGCACCGACCGCGGTGTTGCGGCGCCGGTCGCGACGACGAGCGCGGACGACGCGTCGCCGATGGCGCTGCAGCAGGTGTTCGAGGTCCTGGCACGCGCGGAACGCGCGGCGACCGAGGCCGGTCGGACCACGACCCCGCAGATCGAGCAGGCGGCCGGAGAGCTGGGCATGCTCCTGGCGTCGTTCCTCGCCACCCACCCGGATGCCGCGGCAGGCGCGTCAGCCGGGTCGAGGACGACCCCGTCGCTGGTTGCGCCCACCGGCGACCAGACCCTGGATCCGCCGCAGGGGGCCGGTGGTGCGAGCAAGTCCGACACCAGGGGGGACGACGGTGGCAGCTCCCCCGGCGTCGGCGCTTCGCACCCTTCCCCGGCCGGCCCCGTGAACCTGGACGTGTTTCGGGCGGCACAGCCCGACGCCAGCCGGGCGGCAGCGGACTGGCGGGCTCCGCACTTGAGCCCCACCACCGAAGACGAAGAGCCGTCCGGTGTGCCGGCACCCGGCGCCGTGGAGGACGACACGGTGACATTCGCCGACGTGTGGGCCGCGACGCTCCGTCTGGCCGCCCTGCTGGACCCGGCCCAGTCCCCCGGCGCACCCGTCGCGCCCGACGCGGCTCCCGACGAGGCGAGCACGCCGCTGACCGTGTCGCTGCGCGCGGCCGTCGCGCAGTGGGGCAACTCGACCGACGGCTACCTCAACGGCCGCATCCCGGCCGGCGTGCTGTGCGGCCTGGACTTCGCACCCGGCCAACGGCTCCGCTGCGACGCCGCCGATCAGCTCGAAAGGCTCGACACGGCCTACCGCGCGCAGTTCGGGACGGACATCCCGATCACCGACTCGTACCGCCCCTACGACGCCCAGGTGCGGGTCAAGGCAGAGAAGGGCTGGCTCGCAGCCACCCCCGGCTACTCCAACCACGGATGGGGCCTGGCCGTCGACCTCGGCTCCCCGATCAGCACCGGCGCATCGGCACCGTACCTGTGGCTCCGTCTGCACAGCCCCGACTACGGGTGGGACAACCCGTCGTGGGCTCGCCTGGACGGGTCCAAGCCCGAGCCGTGGCACTTCGAGTTCTTCGCGGCCGGCCCCGTGCCGAACCGCGCCTTGTCAGCAGCCGACGTCGACCTCTGGCAGGCGGACCAGAGTGTCTTCCGCCCCGCACCGGTACCCGCCGCGCCCGCGCCCGCGCCCGCCCAGACCACGCCGCCGCTTCCGACGACGACACCGGAGGCTTCGGCTCCGGAGCCGTCCACGCCCGGCGGCACGGCACCGAGCCCTTCGGCCAGCCCGCTCCCGACCAGCGCGCCGTCCACGCCCGCTCCAGGCTCACCCGAGCCGACCACCGAGCCGACGACGCCGTCACCGTCTGAACCGTCCGACCCGTCCGACCCGTCCGAGCAGCCGTCGCCCACCCCGCCCGAGCAGCCGTCGCCGACCCCGCCCGACGCGGCGAGCGTGGTCGTCCCTGACGTCACGGGCCTCGCCACGGACGATGCCCTGACCGTGCTGGGCGCCCTGGGCTTCGGGCACGTCAGCGTGTCCGACCAGGCAGCCCCGAGCGACACGGTCGCGGCCGGGCTCGTCGCGGCGAGCACTCCGGCGGCAGGGAGCAGCGAGAGCAGCGACGCCGCCATCGTGCTGGTGCTGTCCTCCGGACCTACCCCCGCCCCCGGCCCCACGCCCACCCCGAGCGCCGGCGACAGCGCCGTCGTGCCGGCGAGCAACGAATCCTCGCTGCCGCGGCGTTTCGTACGACGCCGGAGTGTCAGGCCGCCGGGCTAGCGGTGTTGCCGTGACGCCACGTCGTTCCCCGGACTGCCGCCCGAGCTCACGCAACGCCACCCGATCGGGCGCACCGGGCAACGGGCAACGTCGACCCGCCCGGCGGGTCGCGACGTGACCGGAGGACGTCGGTGCGGGAAACCTCTGATGTTCCGCCGGCGGCTGCGGGTCGACGTGCGGCACGATGTCGCGCGCGAACGTCGGCCTCTCAAGCCCGCGGCGCCGCGGTTCGGGAAGGAACGCGCGATGACATCGACCGCCCCATGGCACCGGGATCGTGGGTGAGACTCGTGGTCGGCGAGGACGCCGGTGCATCCTCGCGGGGGCCGCGGACGTCGAGCCTCCTCGCCATCGGCGCCGGTTGCCTGGTGGTCTTGTGGGCGCGACGCCTGGTGGGAGCGCCACCGGGCAGCCTTCCGGGGCCGGACCAGACGCTCGTTCCACTGGTCGGGTTCTTCGCGGGAGTTCTGCTCCACGTCGTGCCGCACGAGGTGGGGCACGCCGTCGCAGCGCTCGTTCTCCGGCTCCCCGTGCTCGGCATCGCCGTCGGTCCGCTGCGAATCGGGCGCCCCGGCCAGCTCGCCGGCAGCAGTGGGCACGTTCGGGTCGACGCGACGCGGGTTCAGCACGCGCTCCCCACGCGGATGGCGGTGTTCATCCTCGCAGGCCCCGCCGCAAACCTCGCGATCGCCGCGGTCACCGCGAGCGTCGCCGACAACCCGTCTTCGAGGCTGGACCTGCGCCTGGCGATGGCCGGGCTGACGGCCGCCGGGCTGCTGGTAGGAATCGCCAACCTTGTTCCCGGCACGTCGTCGCAAGGAGTCGCGAACGACGGCACCAGGGCGCTTCGCTGGATCACCCAGCCGAGCCGGGAGAGAGCGCAGATCGCTCTCGGCCGGGACCTGAGCAACCTCCAGCGTGCCGCGTCTCCGTCGGCCGACCGGCGGCTCGCGGCGCAACCGGCCGACCTTGACTGGCTGCGGGCCGCCGCCGCCGACCCGCGTCCGATGATCGCCGGCCGTGCGGTCACCGCACTGGTGAGCGAACGCATCCGCCGCGCGTCGGGAGCGCTCGCCGGGGTCGGGGCCGCGGACGTGAACCTGTCACTGGTGCAACCGCTGTGGGAGGACACCTCGTTGGTGATCCGCTACGCCTCCCGGCTCGATCAGCCGGCCGCGACGCGAGCGGCTGTGGCGGCCAACGTCGCGCTGCTGCTGTCGCTGTCCTACATGGCGCAGCGACCGGGCGAGAGCACCGACCCGGCGTCGGTGGAAGTCACGACGATCGCCCGGATGGCGGAGCTCGGCTTTGCCGCGCGCAGGGACTGGTTGCCGGCACGTACCGCGCTGGCGTTGGCACGCCTGATGCAGGATCGACCGAGCGAGGCACGCGACCTGCTGCGCAACCACGTCGTCGCCGTCAGCGATGCCGATCCGTTGGAGCGTGCCCGCGCCATGGCCGTCTGGGGCTTTGCGGAGTTCGAGTTGGGAGACCGGGACCGAGCCAAGCGGCTGGCGGCGGCCGCGTACCGGCTCGCACCGGAGGGTGCACTGACACTGAGCCTGGTGCACAGGGTCAGCGCCGCAGCGGACCAGGACGACGACCCGGTCGCGACTCAGCCTTCGGAGGCAAGCCCCGGATCGGCCGACTGACATCAAGGTGCCAGCCGAGTACTGCCAGGTCCGCGCGATCGCCTCCATCGCACGGTTGAACGGCTCGCCGAGCTGTCCGCTGTCTCCGGTGGCGACCACGCCGTGAGTGCCGACAGCGCGGCGGGCACTTCAGCCCACGCGCTCGAGCAGGTCGCTGACAGCGCGTCCCACCGGGGCGGGTTGCTGTTGCACCACGAAGTGCCCCGCATCGGGAACCCGAGTCAACCGCGCGCTCGGGACTAGCGCGGCGATCTCCTCCGAGTTCTCCGGAGCGATCAGACGGTCGCCGATGCCGTGGACCACCGCGACCGGGCAGGCGATCTCGCTCAGCAGCGGGCGCGAGTCGGCCCGTCCCATAACCGCCTCCTGCTGGGTCAGGAACGCGTCGACTCCGACCTCGTGAGCCATCGCGCGCCACAGCCGCAGCAGCGCCGCCTCCGACTCGGTCTCCGCCGTCACCAGACCCGGGAAGGCCATGTCGACCAGCGTGTCGAAGCTCCCCGACGCCGCAAGCTCGGACTGGCGCCGCCGGTTCGAGATGTCCTGTGGCGTATCGGGCCGCGCCGAGGTGCAGACAAGTCCCAGCGCCGCGACACGCTCCGGCTCCTGCCGCATCACCTCCAGCGCGACGTAGCCGCCCATGCTCACCCCGACCAACGCGAAGCGCTCCGGAGCGCTGGCGAGGAGGCGCTGCGCCATACCCGCCATGGACGCGTCACGACGCGTGTCGGCGATCGAGACGGACCCGAACGACCAGCCGACGGGCACCAGGTGGTTGAACACCCGCGACGAACACAGCAGAGGCGGAACCAGGACCGTGTGCACGCCCACATGGTGCAGCCGACCACCGACATCGCGGCGGGCCGGCGGGCCCGTCAGCCTCTGTCACCCGGCCTGATCGAAGTGGTCCGCAACGGCGGCGAGGGTGCTGGCGATCCGCTGCAGTGCGGCGTCGCCGGTGGTGCCGAGCGCGGCATCCATGGGCTCGACGAACGCCTCCCGGATCGTCTCCATCAGCGTCTCACCGTGCGCCGTGGGAAGCAGGGTGAGACTCCGCCGGTCCTGGTGGTTCGGCTGGCGGACGATCACGCCCAGAGACTCCATCCGGTCGATGAGCGCGGTGGTGGCTCCCGTGCTCAGCTCGAGGGAGGCCGCGAGCTCCTTGGGCGTCTCGTGCCCGCGCTCGACGATCCGCGCCAGGGCCCGCATCTCCGTGACGCCGATCCCCGCCTTCGCGGCCTGCCGGGCACGCATGGATTCGGTGGCGCGGACCAGCCGGATGAGCGCCTCTTGAACTTCCCCGACGCGCGTACCGCCGTCGCTCGACGTCGTGGACTCCTTCATGGTGGCGCACCCTCCCTCGTCACAGCCGGGCACGGACGCCCGGGACTGCGGTCACTCAACAATCTATCAACTTCACCCGCGAGTAGTTAGACAATCGAGGGATATCCCGCCCTAGTATCTCGACGCCACGATTACTTGATGCCACAGTCACTCGATCAAAGAGATACTCATGAGCACCATCGCCCTCGCCGGCGGCCCCGGCGGCGGACGCATCGATCGCCGCCGCCGCGCACTTCGCGTCGCGGCCTGGGCGGCCGTGCCCGCCGCCCTGCTGGGCAGCGCGGCGATCGTCGGCACGGCCTCCTACTCCGCTTTCAGCGCATCGAGCGCCAACAGCGGCGACTCCTGGTCCGCCGGGACGGTCCAGCTGGCCGACGACGACGCCGGCACGGCGATGTTCTCGGCGACGAACCTGAAGCCGGGGTCCACCGGCTCGAAGTGCATCGCCGTGACCTCGACCGGTTCGCTGCCGTCGGCGGTCAAGCTGTACGCGACCGGAGCCTCGACGACGAACGGATTGTCGAGCTACATCGACATCGCCATCACCCAGGGCACCGGCGGATCGTCGGCCTCCTGCACCGGCTTCACGCCGCTCGCCTCCGACGCCGCCGTCTACACCGGGACGCTCGCCGCGTTCGAGGCTGCCTCGACGGGATACGCGACCGGCCTGGCGGTCTGGGCCCCCACGGGCGCCACCCAGGAGACCCGGGTGTACCAGATCGCCTACAGCGTGCAGGCCGGGACGCCGAACAGCGCCCAGGGCGGCACGGCGGCCGCCGGGTTCACCTGGGAGGCGCAGAACAGCTGACGCTCTCGTGGCCACCCCGCTCGGGGTGGCCACGAACCGGCTGGCGACGACCATGGCGCTCCCCCTCCTCCGACTGCTCGCTCGCACGATCCTGCTGATCGCCGCCGGCTTCGCGCTCTGGGCCGTCCTGCCACTCCTGTGGGGCTGGCACGCGTCGACCGTCATGAGCAACTCCATGGCTCCGTCGATCCGCGCCGGGGACGTCGTAGTGACGATGCCGCAGCCCGCCGCAGCGCTGCGCGTCGGACAGGTGCTGCTGGCCGACGACCCCGACCACCCGGGCCGTACGCGGCTGCACCGTCTCGTCGGACTCGACGGCGACGCGCTGATCACCAAGGGCGACGCGAACCCGCATCCCGACTCGAGTCTGCTCCACCGGCAGACGGTCCACGGCGTCGGCATCACGAGGATCCCGTGGCTCGGGTATCCCGCCGTGTGGCTGCAACGGGGCGGCGGCGTTCCGCTCGCTGCCTCCGCGGCCGCGCTGCTGGGCCTTGGCTCCCTCGCGGCCGGACCGATCGAGCCCCGGGTCCGTCAACGGCGCCGCGGCCCCGTCCTGCGCGCGACCATCGGAACAGCTGCGGCCGTGCTGGCCGCGTTCGCGGTGGCTGCGCCCGCCTCGCCGTCCTCGTGGGCGGCGTTCGCCTCGTCGACGAGCGCCGAGGGGACCGGCTTCGTCGCCACGGAGACGTTCGACTGCCTGTCGCGCGCTCCACTGACACCGGCCTTCCTCCACTACCGGTTCGGAGAGCCCGCCGGCACCGTGGTGCTGGACTCCAGCGGCAACGGCCGCAACGGCACCATCCACGGCGGCGCGACTCGGGTGCCCGGTTCCTGTGCCGCGGGCGACGGACCCGCGCTCACGCTGGACGGCTCGAGCGGGATCGTCAGTACGCCGACAGCCTTGATGGCACCCGCTGAGTTCACGATCGAGCTCTGGGTCCGCACGACGACCGCGGTGGGCGGCCGCCTCGTCGGCTTCGGCTCGTCGCAGACGAGCTCATCGGCGACCACCGACCGCCTGCTCTACCTCACCGACGCCGGCCGCGTGGTGTTCGGCGTCGCTGCCGGTGCCCGCGTCACCGTCGCGAGCACCGCGGCCGTGAACGACGGCGCCTGGCACCTCATCGACGCCACGCTGGCAACGAACGGCGCGATGAAGCTCTTCGTGGACGGGGTCGCCGTCGCCTCCCGCGGCGCCGTCGCCGGCGTCATCGCCTACCCGGGATACTGGCGGATCGGCACGGACACGCTGCTGGGCTGGCCCGACGCCCCCACGCACTCCGGCGCCGCGGCGACGGTCGACGAGGTGACCGTCTACTCGACGTCGCTGAACCCCGCGCAGGTCTCGTCCGACCACGCGGCAGGGCGATGATCGCCGCACCGCCGGCAGGACGGACCACTGCCGCCACCACGCTTTGCATCGTTGCAAGAACCATGCAAGACTCCAGTCACCTGCTGAGGTAGCCCGCACAGGCGCAGCCCGACGTCGCCCTCGGTCCGCAGGCCCACCACTGCCCCCGGAGCACCACCCACGATGACGATGCCGATGAGCGCAACGACACCAGCCGCAGACACCTCGTGCCAGGGCGTCGGGCCGCGTCCCGAGTACCCCCGCCCCGACTTCGATCGCTCGGAGCGCTGGCTCTCGCTCAACGGCGAGTGGTCGTTCCTGCGCGGGGAGGCGGATCCCGCGATCGCCGAGTGGCCTGAGCGCATCGTCGTGCCGTTTGCCTGGGAGACCCCGGCGTCCGGCGTCGGTGCGCACTGGCTCGAGCGGGCGTGGTACCGGCGGTCCTTCGAGGTGCCATCGCAGTGGCGCGGCGACCGGCTGATCCTGCACTTCGGGGCGGTGCACCACGTCGCGACGGTGTGGATCGACGGACGCGAGGTGGGGGCACACCGCGGTGGGTACGACCCGTTCGAGTTCGACGTCACCGAGCTCGCCGCGCCGGGCGAGGCCCACCAGCTCGTCGTGCGCGTCGACGCCCCCGGCGACAAGCGCTCCATCAGTCATGGCAAGCAACGCAGCCTGCCCCTGGACGACTACGACAGCTGCTCCTTCACGCCGTCGAGCGGCATCTGGCAGACCGTGTGGCTCGAGCCGCGCGCCGCGACCTTCCTGGACTCCTTGCAGCTGGGTTCCAGCGACAGGCTGGACGCGATCACGGTCCGGGGCAGCGTACGGGGACCCGAGGCCGAGACCGCGACCGTCGCGATCACGGTCGACGGCAGCGCGGCGGGGACGGTCGAGGTCGACGCGAGCACGCTCGCCGCGGGGGTGGCGATCCCACTCGCCTCGCCCGTGCTCTGGGAGCCGGAGAACCCGCACCTCTACGACGTGGTGGTCGAGGTGCGTGGCGACAGCGGTCTGGACCGCGTCCGCTCCTCCACGGGGCTGCGTCGCTTCGAGACCCGCGGCGACGCCTTCTACCTCAACGGGCGCCGCATCTCGCTGCGCGGCGTGCTCGACCAGGGCTACTGGCCGCAGACGGGCATCACCGCGCCCGACGACGACGCCTTCGTCCGCGACCTCGAGCTGGCCCGCGAGCTCGGGTTCACCCTGGTCCGCAAGCACCTCAAGCTCGAGGACCCGCGGTTCCTGTACCACGCCGACCGGCTCGGCGTGCTGGTGTGGGCCGAGCCACCCTCCACCGGGCGCTTCTCCGACGCGGCCTCGCGCGACATGGAGGCACAGGTGGCGGCGATGGTGCAGCGCGACGCCAGCCACCCGAGCATCGTCGTCTGGGGCCTGTACAACGAGGAGTGGGGGCTCGACTGGGATCTGCCGGGAGACCCTGCCAAGCAGGACGCCGTCCGGCGCGCCGTCGCGCTCCTGCGATCGCTCGACCCCTCGCGCCCGCTGGTCGACAACTCCGGCTGGACGCACCTCGACACCGACCTCGTCGACTGGCACGTGTACGACGAGCACCCGGCCGGCTGGGCGACGAAGGTCCGCGAGCTGCTCAGCAGCGACCGGCCGACCTTCCCCGTCGCCGTCGCGGTCGACCGCGTGGTCGACAAGTCGCTCATGATCACCGGCGACGTGCCGCGCGACCGGCCGCTGCTCAACAGCGAGTTCGGCGGCGGGTACACCTCGGTCGAGCGCGGCTGGAACCTGCACTGGCAGACGCAGGAGCTGCGGCGGTACGAGCGTGTGTCCGGCTACGTCTGGACCGAGCTCACCGACATCGAGCAGGAGACGGCCGGGATCGTCGACGCGCACCGCGCGATCAAGGACCACGGCGGCCGGCCGCCACGGGACGCGAACGCGGACACGGTGCCCGTGTTCGACGTGACCCCGGTGGCACCGGGCCACGACCTGGACACCGACGGCAAGGTCGTCGCGTTCACCATGGCCGTGTCCCACCACGGCGCGGAGCCGCTGAGCCTCGACGTGCGGACGGGGTGGAGCCCGCGGTTCGGCGAGTCGCCGCACACTCCGCCCCAGCCGGTCGGCACGGTGGCGGTCACGCCCTTCCGCCTCAGCGAGCCGCTCGCCGTGAGCGTCGGCCTGCCCGACGACCCGTCGCTGCGCCGGCTGCACGTGATGCTCGTCGACCCGCGGACCAACGCGATCGTCGGGCGCGGGGCGCTCGACGTCGCGGACTGATCAGGCGCTGCGCCCCACCGTGCTCTCCCGCACGACGAGCCGGTGGGGTGCCCACGTGAACGGCGCCGCCTCGCCGTGGAGGCGCGCCAGCAGCCGCTCGACGGCGATCCGGCCGATGACCGCCTTGTCGGGCGCGATCGTCGTGACGCTCGGGGTGGTGTAGCTGCTCGCCTCGATGTCGTCGAACCCCACCACCGCGACGTCCTCCGGGATGCGCAGCCCACGTGACAGCAGCGTGCGCATGGCGCCGATGGCCACGAGGTCGTTGAAGCAGAAGACCGCGTCCGGCGGGCCGTCCGGGTGGTCCAGCAGCCGCGCCATCGCCCCGGCGCCGTCGGAGAAGTGGAACCGCGTGGTGGGGACGATCAGCGAGTCGTCGATCGCGATCCCCGCCGCCGTCAGCGCCTCGCGGTAGCCGCGCGTACGGAGCTGGGCGGTCTCGCCGGTGTCGTAGGGCTGGTCGCCGATCGCGGCGATGCGCCGCCGACCCAGCGAGACCAGGTGCTCCGTCGCTTCGCGCGCGGCCGTCACGTTGTCGATGACCACGTGGTCGTCCTGGGTCGCGTCGACCCGCTCGCCGAGCAGCACCAAGGGGATGTCGCTGTCGCGGCGGGCGATGTCCACGCCGGAGAGCGCCAGCGGGGACAGGATGACGCCGTCGAAGAGCTCCGCGCCGCCGCCCTGCATGATGAGCTCGCGTTCGCGGTCCGGCTCGCCGTCGGTCTGGTCGACGACCACCGTGTACCCGCGCGCTCGCGCCTCGGTCACCACCACCCTCGCGAGCTCCGCGAAGTAGGGGACGTCGAGCTCCGGCACGACGAGGGCGATCAGCCCGCTGCGACCCTGCCTGAGGTTGCGCGCGATGACGTTGGGGCGGTAACCGAGCTCGGCGACCGCGGCCTCGACCCGCACGCGCTTCTCGTCCGAGACGGGGACGTAGCCGTTGACGACGTTGGAGACGGTGCGGATCGACACTCCGGCGCGC
Organism: Cellulomonas sp.; assembly: GCA_036398695.1. Classification (GTDB taxonomy): domain Bacteria; phylum Actinomycetota; class Actinomycetes; order Actinomycetales; family Cellulomonadaceae; genus Cellulomonas. The sequence goes on from DASWOL010000006.1 coordinate 21,568, forward strand.
TCGGCGACGTCACGCAGCCGGACCCCCGCCATGCGTGTCCCCTCCTTCGCGTCCCTGCCCGTCGCGGCCGCGATACGGATCGCTCTCGCCCTCGTCGCCCTCGCGGCCGGCGGGCCTGCGTCGGTGTCAGCCAGTCGTGCTGCCCTGCAGCAGCCCACCGCGGAAGTATCGCTCAAGCAGCAGGAACAGGATGACGATCGGCACCACGGTGACGAGCCCACCGGTGATGAGCACAGGCACCAGGTCGGGCTTCGTGCCAGTCTGCGCCGCCGCCGACATGGCCGCCAGACCGACGGTCAGCGGGTACTTGCTGCTCTTGCTGAAGATCATCAGCGGCAGGAAGTAGTTGTTCCAGATGGTCACGATGGTGATCAGCAGGACGGTCACGAGTCCCGGCGCGGACAAGGGCATGGCAATGCGCGAGAAGATGCGCCACTCCCCCGCACCGTCGATTCGGGCGGCCGCAATGAGATCCCGCGGTACCGCTGCCTCGATGTACGTGCGCATGAGGTAGATCCCCACCACCGAGACCGTGCTCGGCAGGATCATGCCCCAGATCGAGTTCACCAGTCCGGTCTTCGCGTACACGAGGAACAGTGGCAGCGCCACCGAGGTGATCGGCACCAGGAGCGAGGCCATGACGACGAAGAACAAGGCTCGTGACCCACGGAAGCTGAACCGGGCGAAGCCGTAGCCGGCCAGCGCCGACAGCACCGTGGCGCCGATCGAGCCGGCCACCGCGTAGACGAGCGTGTTCTTCAGCCAGGTGAGGAAGACGCCCGCGCCGCTGATGTTCTGGCCGAGCGACGCGATGTTGTGGAACAGCCGGAACGGGCCCGCGAACCAGAAGCCGAAGCTCTGGTAGACGTGCTGCTGGTCCTTGGTCGCGTTGACGAGGAGCCAGACGAGCGGCCCGAGGATGAACAGCGCGAACAGCCAGGTGAGGAGCGTGAGCAGCACACGCGTGGTCCGGTGCATCCCGTACAGGGCCGGGTCGACCCGGTCCGTCGCGACAACCGCGCGGCGGCTCATCGGAACTCCCCGTTCCGCCGGCGCAGAGCGAGTCCCCCGACGGAGACCAGCCCGATGATGACGGCCAGGATGACGGCGGCCGCGGCACCGAGGTTGTACTGGCCGCTGCCGACAGCGGTGTGGTAGACGAACAGCGAAGGCGTGAACCCGAAGGACACCGCCTGCGGCTGGAAGGTCGCCAGAATCGACGGCTCGGTGAACAGCTGCAGCGCCCCGACCCCGTTGAGGAACGTCAGCATGACGATCGACGACATGACCATCGGCAGCTTGATGCGCGTGGCGATGCGCCAGAACGAGGCACCGTCCATGAGCGCCGCCTCGGTCACCTCCCGCGGGATCGAGGTCAGCGAGGTGTAGAGGACCGTCATGTTGTAGCCGGTCCACTCCCAGATCACGACGAGGACGATGGTGGGCAGGATCAGCGTCTTCGAGAAGAAGTTGACGCCGTGCAGCCCGATCGCGTCCATCAGCTTGGCGTAGGGCCCGAACCCCGGCAGCAGCAGGAACGACCACATGAGCGCCGCCACGACGCCGGGCACCGCGAACGGCAGGAAGTACAAGGTGCGAAAGAACCGGGCACCCGGGATGAGGCCCGAGTCGAAGAGCACGGCGAACGCGAATGCCAGCGCGAGCGTCACCGGAACCTGGACGACGGCGAATGCGAGAACGCGACCGACGCCGCCCCAGAACTCGCCGGACCGCAGCACGGTGGCGTAGTTCGCGAACCCCGAGAAGTGCTCGCCACCGATGAGCTTGCTGGTGAACAGGCTCGTGTAGACCGCGTAGACGGTCGGCGCCAGCATGAACAACCCCAGCATGAGCATGTGCGGCGCGACGAACACCGCGCCCGGCCACCGCCCCGCGTGCCTGCCGCTTCCCGGCCGCGCCGGGGACTCCCGCCGCCCACCGGATGGCGCCGGCGCGCCTGGTAGCGCCGGAACCGCAGTGCCAGCCACGAGGCCCTCCTCTTGTTGCGTGTCGGCCCGCCCCCGCTCAGGGGCGGCGGGGGCGGGCCGAGGACGTGGTGCCCGCAAGGTCACTCGGTCGTCGTGACCGTGAAGCCCTGCGACTGGGCGTAGCTGACGAGCTGCTGCTGGTAGGTCGCGAACGCCTGCTGCAGGGTCTCACTGCCGTCCACCACGCCGGCGAACGTCGACGTCCACTGCGTGAGCGCCGCCGTCATGATCGGCGGCCACTGGCCGTAGGAGATGCCCTGGGCGGCCTGGGCGAACACCTTGTTCGGCTGCGAGTCACCCGAGATCTGCAGCGTCGTCGCCAGGAAGCTGTCGTCGTTGAGAAGCGGCAGGTAGGCCGGGAACGCGCCGCCGACGGGACCGGCGAGGATCTTCCAGGAGTCGTCCGACCCGCCGAACCACTGGGCGAACTCGGCCGCCTCCTTGGCGTGCTGGGAGCCCTTGATGACCGCGATCGTCGACCCACCCCAGCTGCCGGAGAGCGTGTCTCCCGCCTTGACCTGCGGGATGGGCGCCGCGCGCCAGCTGCCCAGCGTCTTCGAGATGCTCAGCTGCATGCCGACCGGACCCCACGCCGGGCTCAGACGAGCGGCGTTCTTGCCCGAGTCCAGGTTGGACCACTGCGCCGGCGAGAAGTCGGCGGCCTTGGTCACCTCACCCTTGTCGATGAGGCCTTGCCAGTACTGGGCGAAGGCCGTCTCCTTGGCGCCAGTGAAGTGGATGCCGAGCGAGTCGCCGCCGGTGTAGTCGAACGGGAAGGCGCCCCAGTCCTGCATGAGGGCCAAGACATCCTGCGCCGTCTCGGGGTCGAAGTTCGTGATGGCGGCCGAGGCGTCCTTGGCCTTGAGCTGGTCGGCCGCGGCGGCGAACTGGTCCCACGTGGTCGGCACGGTGGTGATGCCGGCGGCCGCGAACTGGTCCTGCCGGTACCAGAGAGCGAGCGGGCCCACGTCGACGGGCATGGCGTAGACCGCGGTGCCCTGCGTCACCTGGCCCCAGGCGGCCGGGACCTCGTTGGCCCGGGCCGAGTCGATGCCGTACTGCGAAAGGTCTTCGAGGCTCTTCGTGATGATGAACGACGGCAGCTCGAAGTACTCGATCTGGGCGACGTCCGGCGCGCCCGTGCCGGCCTTGAGCGTGTCGCTCAGCTTGGTGTACTCGTCGCCCGAGGCTCCGGCGTTCTCGATGGTCACGCAGATGTCCGGGTGCGTGGCGTTGAACTCGTTGACGGCCAGGTCGTAGCCGGCCGACCAGCCCCAGAACGTGACGGGAGTCGCCGACGCGGCGCAGGGGAACGTCGAGCCGGTCGGGCTCGGCGCACCCGATGCCCCGCCGGCGGCGGACGTCCCGGCGGCGGCGGGCGTGCTGGCGCCGGGGGTGGAGCTGCCGCTGCAGGCGGCGAGCGCGAGGAGTGCCGCCGAGGCGACCAGCGGAATCACCGCCGAGCGTCCGAACCGGGCGCGGTGCCGGGGTGTGAGCCCGTCGCGCCCGGCAGTCCGAAGGTGGGACATAACGACTCCGATCTTCATCGATGGGTCAGAGCTACGAGGCAACGGCGTCGCGCGCCGCCGTGATGCGAGTCACCATAGACGGAAGATTGCATCGTTGCAATCGGGCTCCGCGCGCTGTTACGCGACCGTGACGAACGCCCTCGATCGCCGGGACCGACTCACACGCGCCGGGACCTACTCGCTCGGCCGCCGCTCGAGGCCGAGTGCGGCGCGCAGCGCCTCCAGGTGCTCGGCGACGATGTCGCCGAACGGGCGGTCGCCCTCCTGGTCCACCCAGTCGGCGAGCGCGAGCTCGACGAGGCTCGCGCTGGTCTGGGCGAGCAGCGACGCGGTTGTCGATGGCACACCGCGCTCGAGGAGTCCCGTGCGGATCGCGCCGGCGAGGTCCGCGCGCTTGCGAAGGCTGCGCTCGAGGAGTCCCGGGTCGGAGCGGATGATCGCGGTGCGTCGCAGGACCTTCGCGCGCCGGCCCTCGAGCTCCTGGTCGGCGAATCGCCGGATGCCGTCGACGACGACCTCGAGGGGCTCGGCCTCCGCGTCCGCCTCGGCGAAGATGCGGCGAACCATCCGGGGGAACTGGTCGTCGGCGTAGATGACCTCGCGCTTGTCGGCGAAGTGTCGGAAGAAGGTCCTGGTGGTCAGTCCCGCACGCTCCGCGATCTGCGGAACGGTCGTCGCGGCAAAGCCCTGCTCCTCGAACAGCTCGAAGGCAGCGCGTTCGAGCCGCTCGCGTGCGTCAGGGGTCCACCGGCTCATCCTGACAGCCTACGCGATGACACGCAATGTCATCATGGCAGTTATGATGACATTGCGT
>DASWOL010000007.1:0-2980 GCA_036398695.1 Cellulomonas sp.
GAGCCGCCTAGCATGGTCACTCGTGCCGGACCTCGCTGATGCCGCCAAACGCTTGCTGCTCGGACGACCCGTCCGCAGCGAGAACCTGGGCCACACCCTGCTGCGCAAGCGGATCGCCCTGCCGGTGTTCGCCTCCGACGCGCTGTCGTCCGTCGCGTACGCCCCCTACGAGATCCTGCTGACGCTCGCGCTGGCCGGCCTGGGCGCCACGGTGATCTCCCCGTGGGTCGGCCTGGCGGTCGTGGTGGTGATGCTGACGGTCATCGCGTCCTACCGGCAGAACGTGCACGCCTACCCCTCGGGCGGCGGTGACTACGAGGTCGCCACGGTCAACCTCGGGCCCAAGGCCGGCGTCACGGTCGCGAGCGCGCTGCTCGTCGACTACGTGCTGACGGTCGCGGTGTCGATCTCCTCCGGCGCCCAGTACGCGGCCACGGCGATCCCGGCCCTGCGCGGGCACGAGACGCCGCTGGCGGTCACCCTGGTCGTGCTGCTCACCCTGGCGAACCTGCGCGGGGTGCGGGAGTCGGGCACCGCGTTCGCGATCCCCGTGTACCTCTACATGGCCGCGATCGGCACCACGGCGATCGCGGGCTTCGTCCGGTACCTGACCGGGAACCTGCCGATGGCGGCGTCCTCCGCGCTGGAGATCGTGCCGGTGGCCGGGTTCGACCAGGGGCTGGCGGGGGTGGCCGGCGCGTTCCTCGTGCTGCGCGCCTTTGCGTCGGGGTCCGCGGCGCTCACCGGTGTCGAGGCGATCAGCAACGGCGTGCCCGCCTTCCGGAAGCCGAAGTCGAAGAACGCCGCCACGACGCTCGCGCTCCTCGGCGGGATCTCGGTGACGTTCATCGTCTCGATCCTGCTGCTCGCGCGGGCCACCGGGGTGCACTACGTGGAGAAGCCGGGGGTGGACCTGCTGCGGGACGGCGTCCCCGTCGGTGACTCCTACGTCCAGCACCCGGTGATCACCCAGCTCGCCGAGACGATCTTCCACGGCTTCCCGCCGGCGTTCTACCTCGTGTCCGCGGTGACCGGCCTGATCCTGGTGCTGGCCGCGAACACCGCGTTCAACGGCTTCCCGGTGCTGGGGTCGATCCTGGCCAAGGACGGCTACCTGCCCCGCCAGCTGCACACCCGCGGTGACCGGCTGGCGTTCTCGAACGGCATCCTCACGCTCGCCGCCGCCGCCATCGCGCTGATCGTCGCGTTCGACGCGCAGGTGACCCGGCTGATCCAGCTGTACATCGTCGGGGTGTTCGTCTCGTTCACGCTGAGCCAGCTCGGCATGATCCGGCACTGGACCCGCGAGCTGCGCACCCAGCCCGACCCGGCCACGCGCAAGCAGATGACCCGCTCGCGCGTGATCAACGCCATCGGCTTCGGCATGACGGCGACCGTGCTGCTCATCGTGCTGGTGACCAAGTTCACCCACGGCGCCTGGCTCGCCATCCTCGCGATGATCGTGGTGTTCGTGCTGATGCGGGCGATCCGCGCCCACTACGACACCGTGCGCGCCGAGCTCGTGATCGGCGACGACGCCGACGCCGTGCGCGCGCTGCCGAGCCGGGTGCACGCCATCGTGCTGGTCTCCCACCTGCACCGGCCGACGATGCGCGCGCTGGCGTACGCGCGAGCCTCGCGGCCGCAGGTGCTCGAGGCCGTGACGGTCGGCGTCGACCCCGACGAGGTCGACCAGCTCCGCGAGCAGTGGGAGTCCTTCGACCTGCCCGTACCGCTCAAGGTGCTCGACTCCCCGTTCCGCGAGATCACGCGGCCGGTGCTCACCTACGTGCGCTCGATCCGCCGGGAGAGCCCCCGCGACCTGGTGGTCGTCTATATCCCCGAGTACGTCGTCGGGCACTGGTGGGAGCAGCTCCTGCACAACCAGAGCGCGCTGCGCCTGAAGGGCCGGCTGCTGTTCACCCCGGGCGTCGTGGTGGCCTCCGTGCCGTGGCAGCTCGCCTCGACGGAGGGCACGACGGGGCTCGAGGACCATGTCCGGGGTACGGTTCCGCGTGGACTCTGACCTGATCGAGCTCGAGATCGGCCCCGTCGCGCACGGCGGGCACTGCGTGGCACGGCTCCCCGGAGGCGCCGACGGCGAGCGCGGGCGGGTCGTCTTCGTCCGGCACACGCTGCCGGGTGAGCGCGTGCTCGCCCGGCTCACCGATGCGGGGGAGACCGCGACGTTCTGGCGCGCCGACGCAGTCGAGGTGCTGGACGCGTCGCCGGACCGAGTGCCCTCCGTGTGGCCCGAGGCCGGCCCGGACGGTGTGGGCGGCGGTGAGCTCGCGCACGTGGCCCTGCCCGCGCAGCGCGCCTGGAAGTCCGCGGTGCTCGCGGAGCAGCTCCGGCGGCTGGCCAAGGACGACCGGGTGGTCGAGGTCCTGGCCGCGCCCGGTGACGACGAGCGGGGTGGCCTCGGCTGGCGCACCCGCATCGAGCTGGTCGTGGACGGCTCCGGCCGGGCCGGGATGCGGGGGTTCCGCTCGCACGACGTGCACGCGCTGACCTCCATGCCGCTCGCGTCGCCGGAGATCGCCGCGCTGGACCTGTTCGAGCGGTCGTGGACAAAGAACCTGGGTGTGCGCATCGAGGCCGTGGCCCCGGCCGGCGGTGACGCCCCGATGGTGCTGGTGGACGGTGAGCCGTTCGACCTGCACCGCGGCCGCGTCGACGCCCGCCCCAACGCCCGGACCGCCGTGCGCGAGTCCGTCGACGCCGGTGGGCGGACCTACGACTACCGCGTCACCGCCAGCGGGTTCTGGCAGGTGCACCGCGAGGCCGCCGCCGTGCTGGTGGGTGCGGTGCTGACCGCCGTGGGCGACGTCGAGGGCGCCACCGTGCTCGACCTGTACTCCGGCGCGGGACTGTTCACGCTGCCGCTCGCCGACGCGGTCGGTCCCACGGGCGAGGTCGTGGCCGTCGAGGGGGATGTCCGTGCCGTGCGGGACGCGCGCCGCAACCTGCACGACCGCCC
>DASWOL010000008.1:0-2723 GCA_036398695.1 Cellulomonas sp.
CACGCTCGGCCTCGGCGGCTCGGCGCACCACACGTTCAGCAGCACAGCCAAGGAGGAATCATGAAGATCGTCGTGGCCTACAAGTGGGCACCGAACCCGCAGGACGCCACGGTCGGCGCCGACGGCACCGTGGACTGGGGCCGGGCCAAGGCCGCGATCTCCGAGTACGACCCGGTCGCGGTCGAGCTCGGTCGCCGGCTGGCCGACGCCACCGGCGCGGAGCTCGTCGGCGTGAGCGTGGGCGGCGCGGACGTCGCGAGCCCCATGGCCCGCAAGTCGGCGCTCTCGCGCGGGTTCGACCGGATCGTGGTCGTCGCGGACGACTCGCTCGTGGGCCTGGGCACCACCGGCACCGCGCTGCTGCTCGCCGAGGTGGTCCGCCACATCGGCGACGTGGACCTCGTCCTGACCGGCGACTCCTCGGTCGACGTCGGCGCGCAGATGGTGCCGGCCGTCCTGGCCGGCGCGCTCGGCTGGCCCGCGGTCGCTGCTGTCGGCGCCGTGACCGGCACGGCCGGCGACCTCACGGTCGAGCGGGCGCACGAGGGCGGTTCCCAGGTCCTGTCGCTGCGCGGCCCCGCCGTGCTGGCCACGGCCTCCGACGCCGTCGTCCCGCGGGTGCCGGGGATGAAGGACATCCTCGCGGCGGGCAAGCGGCCGACGGAGGAGCTGGCGCTGGCCGGGCTGACGGGGTTCACCGGGCTCACCGGGTCCGCCGCGCGCCCCGAGGTCCTCGCCACGCACCGCCCCGCCCTCAAGGCGCGCAAGGGCCAGGTCATCGAGGCGGGCACGGACGTCGCCGCGGCCGTGGCCGAACTGGTCGCCGCGCTGCGTGCCGACGCCGTCATCTGACTCTCCCAGGACTGGAAGGAACACCCATGAGCAGCACCTTCATCCTCGTGGCCGGCGATGCGCGGATCGACAACCTCGTCGCGGCGGCCGTCGGGACGCACCGCACCGCGGTCGTCGTCGGACCGCGCGCGGTCGCCGACGCGGTCGCCGCCTCCGGGGTCGAGGCCGTCACCTGGCTCGGCGAGCCGGGCACGGCCGCCCCCGAGTCCTTCGCCGGCGCGGTCGCCGAGATCGCCGCCGCCGCCGCCCCCGACCTGGTCCTCGCCGCCACCCGGCCGGGCGACCGGGTGCTCGCGGGCGCCGTCGCGGCCCGCCTCGCCGCTCCCGTGCTGACGATGCCCGCGCAGGTCACCGTCGCCGCCGGCGCAGGCTCGGTCGAGGTCACCCATGCCGTCCTCGGCGGCATCGCCCAGCAGACCGTGCGGGTCACCGGGACCGCGGTGGTCATCCTCGACGGCGGCGGCTCCGGCGCTGGCAGCACTGCGGGCGACACGGCGACCGCACCGGTCACCGAGGTGGCCGCCGCCGCGGACCCGACCCTCGTCGTCGTCGAGACGCGTCCGGCGGAGCGGGCCCAGGTGGACCTGGGGCGCGCACTGCGGATCGTCTCCGTCGGCCGGGGGCTCAAGGCCCGGGAGGACGTCGCGATGGTCACCGAGCTCGCAACGGCGCTCGGCGCCGAGACCGCCTGCTCGCGGCCGCTGGCCGAGGGGCTCGGCTGGTTCACGCACGACCGCTACGTCGGGGTCACCGGTCAGCACGTCCAGCCGCAGCTGTACCTCGCCCTGGGCATCTCCGGGCAGCTCCAGCACGTGGTCGGGGCGCGCGGCGCCGGCACGATCGTCGCCGTCAACGCGGACAAGACCGCGCCGTACTTCCAGGAGGCGGACTACTGCGTCGTCGGTGACCTCTACCAGGTCGTCCCGGCGCTCACGGCGGCGCTGACATGACGGAGCAGGCAGGGCCGGCAGAGCAGGCAGAGCAGGCGGAGCCCGACTTCGACGTCATCGTCATCGGCGCCGGGGTGGCCGGCACGGTGACGGCCTACCGGCTCGCGCAGGCCGGTCGGTCGGTCGTCCTCATCGAGCGCGGCGAGACGCCGGGGTCCAAGAACCTGTCCGGCGGGGTGCTGTACTCGCGGGTGCTGGAGGAGGTCTTCCCCGACTTCCTCACCGAGGCGCCGATCGAGCGCACCATCACGCGCAACTACATCCAGTTCCTGAACGCGACGTCCTCGGTCGGCATCGACTACCAGGACACCCGCCTGGCGGACCCGGTCAACGCGGTGACCGTGCTGCGGGCCCGGCTCGACGCCTGGCTGGCCGAGCGGTGCGAGGAGGCCGGGGTGTTCCTGATGCCCGGCGTCCGCGTGGACCGGGTGCTCACCGAGGCGGGGAAGGTCGTCGGTGTGCAGGCGGGCGAGGACGAGCTGCGCGCGCACGTGGTCGTCGCGGCCGACGGCGTCAACTCCTTCATCGCGCGCGAGGCCGGCCTGCGCCGCAAGGAACCGACCCACCACCTGGCCCTCGGTGTGAAGGCGGTCGTGTCCCTGTCCGAGGAGACGGTGCGCGAGCGGTTCCACCTCGTCGGCGACGAGGGTGCGGCCTACGCCGTCGTCGGGGACTGCACGCTCGGCATCGGGGGCGGCGGCTTCCTGTACACGAACAAGGAGTCGGTCTCGGTCGGTGTGGTGCTGCGGCTCGACGACCTCGTGGCGAAGGGACTCGACTCGTCGGACGTGTTCGACCACTTCCTCGCCCACCGCTTCGTCGCCCCGTTCCTCGAGGGCGGCGAGCTCTCCGAGTACGCCAGCCATCTGGTGGCCGAGGGTGGGCTGGGGATGGTCGGGACGATCGAGACGGACGGCATGG
>DASWOL010000009.1:0-9191 GCA_036398695.1 Cellulomonas sp.
CGAGCAGCGGGACGACGACCACCTGCCACGTGACGTGCACGGCGGCGGGCAGCGGCGCGTCGATCGAGGTGCGGCGCAGCACCGACAGCATCGCCTGGGCCAGCGCCGTGCCGCCGACGATGCCCGCCACCGACGCGGTCAGCCCCAACAGAGTCGCCTCGATGAGGACGGACGCCCGCAGCTGGCTCCTCCGGGCGCCGACGGCGCGCAGCAGGGCGAGCGTGCGGGTGCGCTGGGCCACCAGCACCTGGAACGTGTTGGCGATGACGAGCGCCGCGACGAGCATCGCGATGGCCGCGAACCCGAGCACCACCGTGACGAGCGCCTGGTCGCCGCCGTCGCCGAGCTTCTTCATCTGGTTGGCCGCCGCGTCGTCGCGCGTCAGCACGGTCGCCGACGGCATGGCCGCCGCGACCTCGTCGCGCAGCGCGGTGGCCGAGGTGCCTGGCGCCGCCGCCGCGAGCAGGTCGACGTCGCCGACGTCGCTCAGCGAGGCGACCCGGTTCCAGCGGGCCGCGTCCGCCCCCAGCACCATGCCGGCGCCGCCGGACGAGGTCCACGCACCGTGCGGGTCGTCGGCGATGCCCACGAGCGTCACCGTCTGCGTCTTCTCCACCCAGGCGTCGCCCGTGCCCTGCTCCTGCCAGACGGCCGTCAGCGTGTCGCCGACCGCGGCGTGGAAGGCGTCGGCGGCGCGCTGCGGCAGTGCGATCTCCCCGGAGGCGGCCGGGGCCCGCCCGGTGGCGATGCGCAGCGCGGTGAGGCGCTCGTCGGACACGGCCGGCACCATCATCTGGAAGCGATCCTGACGGCCCGACCGCAGCTCGATCCCCACCGGGACCAGCAGGTCCGCCGCGGCGACGCCCGGCAGCGCGCGCACCGCGTCGAGGGCAGCGCCGGTGACACCTGCGCTCACGACGACGTCCGCCTGCCCGTACTGGGCCGTCACGGCGTCGCGCCCGGTGCGGTGCATCACGTCGCCGGCGAGCAGCGTCGCGGCGACGAAGGCCGTGCCGATGGCGATCGCCAGGCCGGCGGCGACCAGGCGCGGGATGGATCGGCGCATCTGGGCGAGGGTGAGCCGGAGCATCAGACCCCCTCGAGCTGGCGCAGCGCGTCCAGGCCCGCGAGCACGGACTCGGGCGTGGGGTCGTCGATCTCTCCGGCGATGCGGCCGTCGGCCAGCAGCACCACGCGGTCGGCGTAGGCCGCCGCCGCGGGGTCGTGGGTGACCATGATCACGGTCTGCCCCAGCTCGCGGACGCTCCGGCGCAGGAAGCTCAGCACCTGCGCGCCGGCGCGCGAGTCGAGGTTGCCGGTCGGCTCGTCGGCGAACACCACGTCCGGCTCGGTCACCAGCGCGCGGGCGATCGCCACGCGCTGCTGCTGGCCTCCGGACAGCTCGCTCGGGCGGTGGTCCAGACGGTCGGCCAGGCCGAGCGTGGCGACGAGCTGGTCGAGCCACGCCGCGTCGGGACGCGCCCCGGCCAGGTCGAGCGGCAGCAGCACGTTCTGCAGCGCGGTGAACATCGGCAGCAGGTTGAAGCTCTGGAAGACGAAGCCGACGCGGTCTCGGCGCAGCCGGGTGAGGGCGTCGTCGTCCAGTCCGGTCAGCACGGTCTCGCCCAGGCGGACAGTGCCGGAGGTGGCCGCATCCAGACCGGCGAGCAGGTGCATCAGGGTCGACTTGCCGGACCCCGAGGGGCCCATGATCGCGGTGAACGCGCCGCCGGCGAAGTCGACGTCGACGCCGTCCAGCGCGCGCACCTCGGCGGCGCCGTGGCCGTAGACCTTGACGAGGCCGCGCGCGCTCGAGGCGATGGTGGGGCTCATGGTTCCTCCGGGGGGTCGATGTCACGGCCACGCTAGGAGCGCCGTCGCCCGGTCCGCGTCGGCCCCCGGTCTCTCGTCGTGACCGGCACCGTCATCCCCCAGTCGCACCCACCCCAAGCCGCAGTCGCACGCCCGGCCGCGGTCGCTCGTCGCGCGCGGTTGCACCCCCATGCGCGGTTGCACCGCATGTCGCGGTTGCGCCCCATGCCGCGGTCGCATGCCATACCGCGGTCGCACCCGCGTGCCGTGGGCGCGTGCCAGTCCGCGGTTGCACCCACGTGCCAGTCCGCGGTCCTACCCGCGTGCCAGTCCGCGGTCGTACCCCCCATTGCGCGCCGGCACCCGCACTGCCGATGCCGCCGTCGCAGCCACCCCCAGGCACGAGTGGAAACGAGTGGAGCCGTTTGGCCCTCCTGGTCGGCGTGTCGTGGACTGATGCCTCCACTTGTGGCCGCGTGGCTCCAGCGGGGGGCAGGAGGCTCCACTGGTGAGCGGGGAGGCCACTGGTCCGCGGGTGGCGGGCTGCGCATCGAGCGGGTGGCGGGGCTTTGCTGGTGAGCAGGGGCTTCGCTGGTGGTCGCGTGAAGGGGTCGGCCGGTGAGCCGGGGCCGCGGGTGTGGCTGGTGACCGGACCGGGTCAGGAGCCGGGGCGGACCAGGCCGGCCTCGTACGCCGCGACGACCGCCTGCACGCGGTCTCGCACGCCCAGCTTGGCCAGGATGCGGCCGACGTGCGTCTTCACCGTCGCCTCGGCGACGTACAGGTCCCGGCCGATCTCCGTGTTCGAGCGGCCGCGCGCCATGAGCACCAGCACCTCGCGCTCGCGGTCGGTCAGGTCGCCGATCGCCCGGCGCGTCGGGTCGTCGGCCCCGGGCTCGGCGGGCGGGAGCACCTGGACCAGGTGCTCTAGCAGCCGGCGGGTCGACGAGGGCGCGATCACCGCGTCGCCGCGGTGCACGGTGCGGATGGCGGCGAGCATCTCCTCCGGCGGTGCGTCCTTGAGGAGGAACCCGGACGCCCCGGCGCGGATCGCGTCGAGCACGTACTCGTCGAGGTCGAAGGTGGTGAGCACCACGACCTTCGGCGCATCGCCCCGCGCGGTGATCTGCGCCGTGGCGGTCAGCCCGTCCATCGTCGGCATCCGCACGTCCATGAGGACGACGTCGACGTGCGGCCCGTTGCCGGTCAGCGTGCGCACTGCCTGGGCGCCGTCGCCGGCCTCGAGCACCACCCGCAGGTCCTCCTGCGAGTCGATCACCATGCGGAACCCCGCGCGGACCAGCTGCTGGTCGTCGACCAGCGCCACGTCGATCATCTGCCTGCCTTCCCTGCGTTCGGCTCCCGGCGGGTGCCGCGAGCGGGAACCTGCGCCACCGGCTGCGCGTCGGACGCGGACCCGGTGGTCATGTCGCTCCTCTGGGGGTCGGGATCTCGGCCCGGACCCGGAACCCGCCACCCGGGCGGGGCCCGGCGCTCAGCGTGCCGCCGAACATCGCCGTGCGCTCGCGCATGCCCACCAGCCCCTGGCCGTGACCGTCGCTGTCGGCGGCGGCGCCACGGCCGTCGTCGGCCACCTCCAGCAGCACGGAGTCGCCACGCCACGCGAGCAGCACGGTGACGTGCGGGTCCGGCCCGGCGTGCTTGAGCACGTTGGTCAGCGACTCCTGGGCGATCCGGTAGACGGTCAGCCCGGCGCCGGGCGGCAGGTTGCGCGGCGTGCCCACGCGGGCGAGCGACACCCGCATGCCGGCGTCGCGCAGCTGTCCGACGAGGTCCTCCAGGTCGCCCTCGGCCGGCTGGGGCGTCACCACCGGGACCGAGCCCGTGGCCGGGGTCGCGGTGGTCGGGAGGATGCCCGGCGGCTCGTCGTGGCCGTTGCCGTCCTCGCGCAGCACGCCCAGCAGTCGGCGCATGTCGGTGAGCGCGGCGCGGCCGATCTCCCCGATCGTCGTCAGCGCGCGGGTCGGCGCGTCGGGGTCGGTGGCGGCCGCGTACCGGCCGCCGTCGGCCTGGGCGATCACCACGGACAGCGAGTGGGCCACGATGTCGTGCATCTCACGCGCGATGCGCGCCCGCTCGGCGGCGGTGGCCAGCCGAGCCTGCCGGTCGCGGTCCACCTCGGCCTGCCGCGCCCGGTCCTCGAGCGCCTCGAGCCGCAGCATCCGGCTGCGGCGGGCGAGGGCGAACGCCCACACCGCGAGGAACATCAGCAGGGCGAACGTGCCGGCGGCCATCGACTCCACGCCGCCGAGGCGGTAGCGGCCGGACACGAGCACGACGAGCAGCGCGCACCCGGCGATGGCGCCCCACAGCGCGGTGCGCCGCGCCCAGCGCGGGCCGTGGACGGTCACCGAGTAGAGCGCGACGAGCACCAGGAAGTCGGCGGGCAGCAGCACCGGCGGCCCGAGGAGCATCTGCACGAGCACCGCGGCGTAGGTCAGGGCCGCGGAGGCCGCAGGGGACACCCGGCGCCACGCCAGCGGCACGGTGATCGCCAGGGCCGCGAGGGCGCCGGCGGAGGCGGACAGGTCGGGCACCCGCCAGCCGAGACCGCCCGAGCTCAGTGCGCCCGCGCCCGGCAGCCGCCACTCGGCCGACCCCCCGTAGCCGGCGGCGGCCGTGACGGGCAGCACGACGAGCAGCAGCAGGCCGGCCGTCACGCAGTCGACGGCGAACCGGTGCCTGTCCTCCCAGGCCAGCAGCCGCTCCCACCAGGTCACCCGTCGAGGGTAGGGGTGCGACCGGCCGCGCGGATGCCCCGGCGGACGGACGGGGTGTCCACCACAGGGCGTACGAGGGGCAGGCGAGCTTCGCGTGCGCCCACGACCTGCGCGCCAGTAGTGGAGAACACCACCCCGTGACCTAGCATGGGGCAATGACCCAGGTGCTGCTGGCGGAGGACGATCCAGCGATTGCCGAACCTTTGGCCCGGGCGCTCGGGCGTGAAGGTTACGACGTGCACGTGCATGGTACGGGTCAAGGAGCCATCGACGGCGCGTCGACGGCCGACCTCATCGTGCTCGACCTGGGCCTGCCGGACATGGACGGCCTCGACGTCGCCCGCAGCATCCGCTCCGCCGGCCTGACCACGCCCGTGCTGGTCCTCACAGCACGTGCCGAAGAGGTCGACCTCGTCGTCGGCCTGGACGCCGGGGCCGACGACTACGTCACCAAGCCCTTCCGCCTGGCCGAGCTGCTCGCCCGCGTGCGCGCCCTGCTGCGGCGCAGCGGCACGGAGCCCGTCGAGGAGGACGACCTGCGGGCCCAGGACGTGCGCGTCGACGCCGCGTCCCGGCGTGCCTTCCAGGGCGAGCACGAGCTGCACCTGACGGCCAAGGAGTTCGACCTGCTGCGCGTGCTGGTCGCGGCCGGCGGGGCCGTGGTCGGGCGCGAGCAGCTGATGCGCGACGTGTGGGGCTCCGACCCGACAGGGTCGACGAAGACCCTGGACATGCACGTGTCGTGGCTGCGGCGGAAGCTGGGCGACGACGCCAACTCACCGCGGTACATCACCACGGTGCGGGGGATGGGCTTCCGGTTCGAGACCGAGGCCGGCGTCCCGGTGGCCGAGCGGGTCTAGCGCGTGCGCCGCCGCGTCCTGCAGGCGACGATCGCGGCGGTGGCGGTCGCCGTCATCCTGCTGGGGGTGCCGCTCGGCATCCTCGGCGCCGAGCTGGTGCGCCAGAACGACATGCGCAGCCTGGAGACCCGTGCCGGGCTGGCCGCCAACGCCGTCGACTTCCGTCTCCAGCTCGACCAGCCGGTGGTCGATCGCACCGTGGAGAGCTACGTCGGCAACAACGGCCAGCTGACCGCGACCATCGTGGTGCGCACGCCGGACGACCAGGTGCTGCGCGTCGGGCCGGAGCTGGCGGGCCGGCTGGTGTCCGTGGAGAAGACCGGGACCAGCGGCGCCGAGGTGACGCTCTACGCCTCGTGGTGGGACCTGCTGTGGCGCTCGGCGCGCATCGTCCTCGCGGTGGTCGCGGCGGCCCTCGTCGCGTTCGCCGCGGGCATCGCCATGGCGATCTGGCAGGCGAACCGCCTCGCGGCCCCGCTCGTGTACCTCGCCGCGTCCGCCGAGCAGCTCGGCACCGGGCAGGTGCGTCCCTCCCTCGAGCCGTCCGGGGTGGAGGAGATCGACCTGGTCGCCGCGGAGCTGTCGCGCTCGGCGGACCGGATGGCCGGACGGCTCGCCGCCGAGCGGCAGTTCGCCTCCGACGCCTCGCACCAGCTGCGCACGCCGCTGGCGGCCCTGTCGATGCGCCTGGAGGAGATCGGGGACACCGCGGGCGAGGAGTCGGTGCGCGAGGAGGCCAGGATCAGCCTGGAGCAGGTGGAGCGCCTGGTGCGGGTGGTCGACGACCTGCTGGCGAGCTCGCGGCGGGTGCAGGGCGGCACTACGGAGGCGGTGAGGCTGTCGGAGGTGGCGCACCAGCAGCAGGAGGAGTGGGTGCCGACCTTCTCCCGCGCCGGGCGCCGCCTGGTGGTCGACGTCGATCCGGCCACCCAGGTGCTTGCCACACCGGGGGCGCTCGCGCAGGTGCTGGCCACCCTGATCGAGAACTCGCTCAAGCACGGCGCGGGCACGACGACGCTGCGGTCCCGCTCCAGCGGGGCGTCCGGCGGCGTAGTGATCGAGGTGGGCGACGAGGGCGCCGGTGTGCCGGACGAGCTGGCGCCGCGGATCTTCGAGCGCGGGACGACGTCGGGCGCCGGGACAGGCCTGGGACTGGCGCTGGCGCGCGACCTCGCGGCGGCCGACGGCGGGCGGCTCGAGCTGGCGCAGCGCCGGCCCGCGGTGTTCGCGGTGTTCCTCGCCGGCGTGCCGGCGGCGCTGCGGCGCGAGGTGGTGCTGCCGCGCGGGGCGGCCGTGGCGGCCACGCGCGGGGCGCGGCGGCGATGAGGGGCTAGATCTGAAGGGGGCTAGAGCTGCGTGGCAGCGATCGCTGCCTCGTCGTCCTTGGCGCCGGTGAAGACCCACAGCTTGTAGCCGACATATCGGAAGACGGTGGCGATCGCGATGCCGATGATGGTGGCGGCGTTGTCCTGGAGCGGACCGGCCAGGTGCAGCCCGTACCGCGAGATCGCCAACGTGCCGACGGGAATCAGTGCGCCGATCGCGTTGAGCACCCCGTAGATGAGGAGCTCTCGGCCCTTCTGCTGGCTGCGCTTCTCGGAGAACGTCCAGTGCCGGTTCCCGATCCAGGACGCCAGCGTCGCGATGACGACGGAGATCACCTTGGCCGTGAGCGGTTTGCCCCCGAGCACGTGCCCCGGTCCGTAGACGAGCATGTTGAACAGGCCCAGGTCGATGACGAACGAGGCGCCGCCGACGATGACGAACCGCACCAGCTCGACGAGCCACTGGTGGAACTCAGGGGTGCTCAGCCGAGCCTTGATGCCTCGCGCAGGCTCGAGGACGGTGGCGGTGGGAGAGCTCTCCTCTGCGGTTGTCACCCGGCGAGGATAGTCCTCGTCCCCGGGGCGGTCGTCGGGACGTCGGCTACGCCACGTGCCGCGTCGTTGCGCCGATGTGCGGAGAATGGGTGGCACACGGACGTCGGGAGGACACACATGGCTGCGCAGCCGCTCGTCGGGATTCTCATGGGCTCGGACTCGGACTGGCCGATCATGC
This sequence comes from Cellulomonas sp., assembly GCA_036398695.1. Classification (GTDB taxonomy): domain Bacteria; phylum Actinomycetota; class Actinomycetes; order Actinomycetales; family Cellulomonadaceae; genus Cellulomonas. The sequence continues at coordinate 7,472 of DASWOL010000009.1, forward strand.
AGGCGGCGGGCGACGCGCTCGCCGAGTTCGACGTGCCGGTGGAGGTGGACGTCGTCTCGGCCCATCGCCAGCCTGACAAGGCCCTGGCGTATGCACGGTCGGCCGCCGCGCGCGGGCTGCGGGTGATCATCGCGGGCGCCGGCGGCGCCGCCCACCTGCCCGGGGTGCTCGCGGCGGTGACCACGCTGCCGGTGATCGGCGTCCCGGTGCCGCTGGCGCAACTGGACGGGCTGGACTCGCTGCTGTCGATCGTCCAGATGCCGGCGGGCGTGCCGGTGGCCACCGTCGGTGTCGGGGCGGCGCGCAACGCCGGGCTGCTCGCGGCGCGGATCCTCGGCGCGGGCTCGGACGAGGTGGCCCAGCGGCTGGCTCCTGCGCTGGTCGCCTTCGCCGCGAATCTCACCGCGCAGGCGGACACCAAGGGCGAGCGGCTGCGGGCGAAGCTCGCGGGCGGCACGACCACGGGGTTCTCGGCCTGACGCGCGAGGCGGCGCCCGCCGTTGGCCGGTCCGGGCGGCTGAGCCTCTCGGTCTCGTCGGGCGCCCGGCGGCGCAGGGCCGCTCAGCCCGGGATGCCGCCCACCTTCCCGGGGGGCAGCTGACCGTCGCGGACCTGCGCCCAGAAGGTCGGCGACTGGTCGGGATCGAGCAGCACCGTGGACCCGACGCCGCCGGGACGGTAGTCCAGGCTCTTGATCGGCGGCGTGCCGGTGACGCCGCCGGCGCCGTTCGCGGCACGGAACGCCATCGCCAGGCTCGCCAGGGTGCGGATGCTGGCGCCCTGCTCGAGCGTCAGCGCACCGGTGCCCGCGTTGACCAGCGAGACCTGCTCGCTGGGATGCCAGACGAGCCGCTTGACGTCCACCTTGCCGAGGACGGCGCCGATGAGCTGGCGCTGCCGCTTCTCACGGCCGATGTCGCCCTCCGGGTCGGCCTTGCGCATCCGTGAGAAGGCGAGCGCCTGCGTGCCGTCGACGTCGTGGCAGCCGGCGGTCCACACCATGCCCGAGTCGGCGTCGTTGACGTCGTGGTCGTAGCAGAGGTTGACGCCGCCCACGGCGTCGACCACGTCCTTGACGCCACCCAGCCCGATCTCGGCGTAGTGGTCGATCGTCAGCCCGGTCAGCTGCTCCACCGTGTGGACCAGCAGGGGCGCGCCGCCGTAGGTGAAGGCGGCGTTGAGCTTGCCCGGGCCGTGGCCGTCGATGTGGACGTACGTGTCGCGCGGCAGCGAGATCAGCGCGGTGGGACCGTGCTCCGGGACGTGCAGCAGAAGGATGGTGTCGGTGCGGGCGCCCACCGTGCCGTCGTCGGCGATGCCGCCGTCCCCGCGCGCGTCCGAGCCGGCGAGCAGGTACGTAGTGCCCGGCGTGGCCGCGGCGCCGGACAGCGCCGCCGTGTGCTGGATCTTGCCGTTCGCCCACACCGCGAGCCCCACCGGCCAGGCCAGGGCGAGCACCAGCAGCACCACGAGGACGACGACGGTGGCCCGAACGCGGTGCGTGCGCCGCGGGGTCGCGCCCGCCGGAGGCGTGGGTCCCGCCGGACGGGCGGGTCGCCCCGGTGGCGGGGTTGCGGCGGACGCGGTGCGTGTGGACGGTGCCGACCGGCGCGGGGCCACCGCGGCGGGGCGGGCGCGGGGCGCCGTGGCCGGCGGGCTGCCGGGTGGCGTGGCCCACTGGCGTGGCAGCGGCACGTCCTGTGCGCCCGCCGCCGCGGAA
>DASWOL010000010.1:0-2297 GCA_036398695.1 Cellulomonas sp.
CCTGCTGCCCGCCCTGCGCCTCGCCGCCACGAGTGCCGTCGTCGGCACCGTCGTCGCCGAGGTCTCCACCGGAATGCCCGGAGGCATCGGACGCATGATCCTCGAGTTCGCCAACTTCGCCAGCTCCGACCCCGCCAAGCCCTGGGCTCCCATCGTCGGGGCCGTGCTGCTCGGGCTCGTCGCCTCCGGCCTCGTCGCCCTGCTCGGCGCGGGCCTGGGCCGGTTCCGCCGCGCGGAGGTGGCCGCATGAGCGCCGTCGCCGTCGAGGTCACCGGGGTCAGCCGCGTCTTCCCGGCCGACGGGGGCGGGTCCGTCACCGCACTGGACGACGTCAGCCTCACCGTCGGGTCGGGGGAGTTCGTCTCGCTCATCGGGCCGTCCGGGTGCGGGAAGTCCACGCTGCTGCGGCTGATCGCCGACCTGGACGCACCGACCACGGGCGCGGTCGCGGTGTTCGGCCGGTCCGCCGAGCAGGCGCGGCTCGCGCACGACTACGGCATCGCGTTCCAGCAGGCCGGGCTCCTGCCGTGGCGGACCGTGCGGGCCAACATCGAGCTCCCGCTCGCGCTGCACGGCGTGGGGCGCGGCGGGCGGCGCGAGCGCGTCGAGGAGCTGCTCACGCTCGTGGGGCTCACCGACTTCGCCGACCACTTCCCCGACCAGCTCTCCGGCGGGATGCAGCAGCGCGTCGCGATCGCCCGCGCCCTGGCCGAGCGGCCCAGCCTGCTGCTGATGGACGAGCCGTTCGGCGCCCTGGACGAGATGACGCGCGAGCACCTGCAGTCCGAGCTCGTGCGGATCTGCGCCGAGACCCAGGCCGCCGTCGTCTTCGTCACCCACTCCATCCCCGAGGCCGTCTTCCTGTCCGACCGGGTCGTCGTGATGTCCGCCCGGCCCGGCCGGATCCAGGACGTCATCGACGTCAGCCTCGGGCGGACCGGCCAGCGCGACGACGGCCTGCGCGAGGACGCCGCCTACTTCGCCGCCGTCACCCAGGTGCGCGAGGCGCTGCACGGCGGCGCGGGCGAGCCCCGCGCGCGGGGGGTCGAGACCCGATGAGCGCCCACGCCCCGATGACCGCCGGCGGCCGCTGGGGGCACCGCGCCGCGCCGGTGGTCCTGTTCGTCGCGCTGCTGACCGGCTGGCAGCTCACCGTGGTGATCGGGGACGTCCCCGCCTACCTCCTGCCCAGCCCCAGCGCGATCGCGGGGGAGTTCGTGGAGTTCTGGCCGACGATCAGCTCGGCGGCGCTCGTCACGGGCCGCAACGCGCTGATCGGCCTCGTCATCGGAGCCGTGGGTGGGATCGGGATCGCGGTGCTCGCCTCCGCGTCGCGCACCCTCGACGCCGTGCTCGCCCCGGTCGTCGCCGGGCTCGCCGTGGTCCCCGTCGTCGCCCTGGCGCCCGTGCTCTACACGATGTACGGCGCGAGCGCCGAGACCGGCCGGCAGATCGTCGTCGCCATCGCCGTGTTCGTGCCCGTCTTCGTCAACACCCTGCGCGGCCTGCGGCAGGTCCGGCCCGTGCACCGCGACCTCATGCGCGCCTACGCCGTCACCCCGTGGCAGGCCACCCGGACCGTCACGGTCCCGACCGCCCTGCCGTTCGTCTTCACCGGTCTGCGGCTCGCCTCCTCGCTCGCCGTCATCTCCGCGATCGTCTCCGAGTACTTCGGCGGACCGCGGACCGGCATCGGCTCGTTCATCACGACCGCCGCCGCCGGCAGCAACTACGCGCGGGCGTGGGCCTACGTCCTCGGCGGCATCGTCGTCGGTCTCGTCTTCTACGGCGCCACCCTCGCCCTCGAGCGACGCGGCAGCCGGGCGGGACGGGCCAGGTGAGCACCCGCGGCGCGCGCACCAGCCACGACCTGCGCCGCGACCTGTGCCAGGACCTGCGCCGCGGCGCGCGCCGCAGCAGACGTCCACCTGCCGAGGGCGCCAGGTCGGTCGGCACGTACCAGCACGGCCAGCACGGCCAGCACGGCCAGCACGGCCAGCACGGCCAGCACCGCCAGCACGACCAGCAGATGACCAGCCATCCGGGCAAGGGAAGGGAAGGGGATGACATGAGGACCAGCACGCGCACACGGCTCAGCGTCGGAGCCATCGGGCTCGTCGCAGCGCTCGCGCTGACGGGGTGCTCCAGCGGCTCCGATGACTCCGGCAGCGACGGCGCAGCGACGGCCGGCGCCGCCGACACGGCGGACTCCGGCGGCTCCGGCGAGCTCACGCCCGTCAAGCTGCAGTTGCAGTGGCTCACCCAGGCACAGTTCTCCGGGTACTACGCTGCGCTCG
>DASWOL010000011.1:0-3732 GCA_036398695.1 Cellulomonas sp.
GGGCAGGCGTCCTTCGGCCTTGCCGCGGAACGGGACGCCGCGCCGTGACCCGACGTGCAGCACGGGCTCGGCCCCGCTCGGCCGGTAGCTCAGGCTCCCGTCCGGACCGGACGGGACGAAGCGGCCACCGCGACAGACGGTGAGCAGCACCATCGCGTCGAAGAAGTTCATCCCGAACCCGCGCACCGCCAGGTGCGTTCCGGGCGGGACGGTCTCCAGGCCCTGATCGAGGGGGTTGCCGGGCGGCAGGTGGCGCAGCCCGGCGCGCGTCTCCCGCCGCGCGGCGAGCCAGCCGGTGGCGAGCACGGCGGCGTCGACGACGAGCCGCGTGCCGTCCGCGAGATCCAGCCGGTAGCGCCCGCCCGCCGCCGGCGCGCAGGCCACGGCGCGTGTCCGGTGCACGACCATCTCCACGCCGTCGGGCAGGAGCGCACGCGCCCGACCGAAGAACCAGCGCAGGTACAGCCCGTAGACGGCGCGGCTCGGGAAGGCACCGTCGAGGACGGCGGTCAGCCGGTCGCGGACAGGGTCGAGCTCCGTCCTCGTGGGTGCCGGGCCCTCGGCGAACACGCGAGCCACCTCCGGGTCGACGTCCGCGCGCGGCGAGTCCGCCAGCAGGGCCAGCGCGAGCCGGCACCACTCCTGCAGCGTCGGGCCGGGGACGGTCGGCCCGAGGACCTCGACCGACGGGTCGGGGAACAGCGTGACGTGCGAGCCGTCGGTGTTCATCACGAGCTCGGCCGGCTGGTCGACGCGCCAGACACTGCCCGGTCCGGGTTCGTGCGGCTCGACCAGGTGGAGGCGCAGCCGGACTCCCGGCGGGCGGCTGCGGGCGTGCGCGACCACCCGCTCCAGCACGGCGACGCCGCGGGGCCCGCCTCCGACGACAGCCACCTCACGCACGGGTCTGCGTCCTCCCGCGAGCCTCACGCACCGGGTGCCGCCGGGGTGGTGCGGCCCGGGTCGACGACGATCTGGCTCTCCGGGCGCCCGCTCGCACGGGAGTCGCCGAGCAGCTGCATGAGCCGGTTGGCCCAGGCGAACAGGGCGGTCACGTCGAGGGCGTCGAAGATCTCCAGCTCGTCGAGGCCGGCCGCGCGCAGGGCCGTGACGTGCTCGGGGCCGAGCCGTGCGGGTGCGGCGGTCAGCGCCCGGGCGGCGGCGACGATCGCCGAGCGGCGCGGGTCGGTGGCGAAGGCCTGGTCGCCGGCCAGGTAGGCGCGGACCCCGGGACGGTCGCCGGTCAGCTGTCCCAGCCGCCGGCCGTGCACCGAGGCGCAGTACCGGCAGCCGTTGACCATCGACGTGGCCAGGGCGGCGAGCTCGCGCTCGGTGCGGTCCAGCCCGTGCTCGGCGTACATCACCTCGTCGTACAGCAGGCTGCGGTGCACCAGCGACGCCGGGTCGTGGGCCAGGGTGCGGAAGTACGGCGAAGCCGCGTCGAGCTTGCCGCTGCGCTCGAGGGCCGCCCGCTGCTCGGCGGAGGCGCCGGCGGGGTCGACGGGCTCCAGGCGCGGGTCCCACGCGAGCACGTCCAGGGTGAAGTCGGTCATCGTGCGTCCTGCCGGGTCTCGTCCAGCACGAGCAGGGCGGTCACCACACGGGACAGGTAGCAGGTGAACGAGACGAGCTCGGCGAACGCCACGAGATCCGCCGGCGGCAGCGCCGCGGCCACCGACGCGAACACCGCGCCGCCTGCCGCCGGATCGCGTGCCAGGGTGCTGGCCGCCTCGGCCAGGACGCGCGCGACGGGGGACTCCGGCTCGTCGCCCAGCTCGTCGAGCACGTCGGCGAACCACCGCGCGAGCGGCGCGCACCCGGAGTCCGCGGCCACCTGGAGGGCCACGGCGTGCCGCTCGCGCCGGCCGAGCAGCGCCGAGCCGTCGACCTCGAGCAGCGCCTCGTAGCAGTCCTGGACGGCTGACAGCACCGCGGCGCGACGTCCGCGCACGACGGGCGGCACGGGTGTCCCGGCCAGCACGTGCTCCAGCACCTGCCCGGACGCCTCGCTCATGACGTCACCCCCGCCAGACCACCGGCCGCCGGCACGTGGCCGCCGGCCTCGCCCCGTTCGACGCCGGCGGGCAGCGCGCCGTCCTCGGCGCGGTCGAGGAACGCCCGGGCGTCGGCCAGGGCCGCGTCGAGGTCGATACCGCGGGCGGACAGCCAGGCGCGGTCGTAGTAGGTGTCGCGGTACCGGTCGCCGGAGTCGGCGACGACGGTCACGATGCTGCCGCGCTCTCCGGCCGCGGACATCGCGGAGGCCAGCGCGAGGCAGCCGGCCAGGCTGGTGCCCGTCGAGCCCCCGGCCACGATCCCCGTGCGCTCTCGCAGCAGGTGAACGAAGGCGACGGAGGCCGCGTCGTCGACCCGGAACATCGCATCCACGACGCCGGCCATGAAGGCGGGCTCCACGCGTGGGCGGCCGACGCCCTCGATCCTGCTGCCCGGCCCGACGACGCCCGGGTCGCCCGAGACCCATGCGTCGAAGTACGCCGAGCCGACCGGGTCCGCCACGGCCACACGGGTCGGCAGGTCCCGCGACCGGAAGTACCGGCCGATGGTCGCGCTCGTGCCGCCGGTGCCGGCGCCCACGACCACCCAGCTCGGCACCGGGAAGCGCTCCAGCCGCATCTGGCCCAGGATCGACGACGCGATGTTGTCGTCGCGCCAGTCCGTCACCTCGGAGGCGTGGGCGAACTGGTCCATGAAGTACCCGCCGCACCGCTCGGCCAGCTCGACCGCGGCGGCCCCCACGCCGCCGGCGTCGTCGACCTCGACGTGCTCGCCCCCGTAGCGGTGGATCTCCTCGATCTTGGCCGCCGACGTCCCCCGCGGCACGACCGTCAGGAACGGCAGGCCGAGCAGCCGGGCGAAGTACGCCTCGGACACCGCCGTCGACCCGCTGGACGCCTCGACGACCGTCGTGCCCGGGCCGATGTGCCCGGCGATCACCGCGTCGGTGAACAGCGAGCGGGCCAGCCGGTGCTTGAGCGAGCCGGTCGGTTGCCCCGACTCGTCCTTGAGGTAGAGGTCCACCCCCCACGAGCCCGGCAGCGGGAAGGGCCGCAGGTGGGTGTCGGCCGACCGGGCTCGCTCGGCGTGCAGCGTGGCCATCGCGTCCTGCGTCCAGTGCCGGTCCGCGCTCATCCCGCCCGTCACGTGGCGGTCCCCGCCGGTGCCGCCACCGTGGAGTCCTCCAGCTCGGCCAGCAGCCGGTGGGCGACACCGGCCGCCTGGACGCGCTGACCCGGCGTGCCGACCACGGACGGGAAGTCGTCGGGCAGCGTCTCCAGCACGCCGGCCAGCAGGCGGTTGCGGGTCAGGTATCGCTGACCCGGGGGCAGCCGCATCAGGGCGGCGACGAACCGGTCGTACCAGGCCGGGGCGAACACCTCGTCCCACGCCTCGCGCTCCGCCCCCAGGTCGAAGCCCTCCCGGGCGGGACCGCGGCGGTGTGCCAGCTCCGCACGCAGTGCGCACGTCGCCTCGTCGTCGGCCTCGGGCCCGGTCGCTCCCTGCCGGACGACGACGCCGTAGTCGCGGCGTGCCGCGTCGACGCCGACGAGCTCGGCCCGCACGTCGGCGAGCACCGCGGCCGGGTCCCGCTCGAGCGGGTCGCCGTAGCCGCCACCGCCGGGCGTGCGGATCGTGACGACGTCGCCGTGGTCGAGCGCCAGGACGTCGATCTTGCGGTAGCGCCGCTCGCCGCTCGTGCCCTCGTTCACCACG
>DASWOL010000012.1:0-7636 GCA_036398695.1 Cellulomonas sp.
GCGCGGTGCTGGCGGCGGGGGCGGAGCGCGTGGCCTACGTCGACATCGACGCCCACCACGGGGACGGCGTGGAGGCGGTGTTCTGGGACGACCCGCGGGTGCTGACGATCTCGCTGCACGAGACCGGGGCCCGGCTGTTCCCCGGCACCGGCTACCCGCGCGAGGTGGGCGGGCCGGGTGCGCAGGGCGCCGCGGTGAACGTCGCACTGCCGTCGGGGACGGGCGACGCGGGCTGGCTGCGGGCGATCGACGCGGTGGTGCCGCCGCTGCTGCGCGAGTTCGCGCCGGACCTGCTGGTGACGCAGCACGGGTGCGACACGCACCGGCTGGACCCGCTGACGTCGCTGCGCACCTCCGTGGACGGCCAGCGGGTCGCCGCCGGGATGCTGCACCAGCTGGCGCACCAGGTGGCCGGCGGCCGGTGGCTGGCGCTGGGCGGCGGCGGGTACGCACGGGTCGAGGTGGTGCCGCGGGTGTGGTCGCACGTCATCGGGCTGGCCACCCACCGGCCCGTGGACCCGGCGACCCCGCTGCCGGCGATGTGGTGCGACGCCGTGCGCCAGAAGTACGGCTCGCTGGAGGCAGCGACCATGACGGAGGGTGCGCCGGGCACCTTCTCCCCGTGGTCGCGGGGCTGGGACCCGGCGGAGGAGGTGGACCGCGCGATCCGCGCGACGCGGCAGGCGGTGTTCCCTCACCACGGCCTCGACCCGGACTACGACTGAGTTCATCCCACGGGCCCCACGCGTCACCCCTTTCACACCCGTCTCGCCAGGCACTACGCTGTCCGACGATCCGGTCACCGAGAGCGTGACGCGAGATCTGACGGACGTGGCCCGAGCCGGGAGAGAGCTGACGATGAGCCAGGAGGCGGGCCGCCCGCGCTACCTCACGGTGGAGGAGGTGGCCGACGTCATGCGCGTGTCGAAGATGACGGTGTACCGGCTGCTGCACTCCGGCGAGCTGCCGGGGGTGCGCGTCGGCCGGTCGTTCCGCGTCCCGGAGGACGCCCTGGAGGCCTACCTGCGCTCCTCGGCCACCGTCCCGCCGCCGCAGCTGCGCGACGAGGGCCGCCTCAGCTCCTGACGCTTTCCGCCGGGACGGTGCGAGGGCGTAAGGTTGGCCCCCGGACTTTCTGCGTGGGCTTCCGGCCCCGCCGGCCGACCACCAGTACCGAGACGATCGAGGACCACATGGGCTCCGTCATCAAGAAGCGCCGCAAGCGGATGGCCAAGAAGAAGCACCGCAAGCTGCTGCGCAAGACGCGCCACCAGCGTCGCAACAAGAAGTGAGGCGGGCCGCCCTGCGGGGCGGCCACCGTCTGGGAAGGCCCGGTCGTTGCGGCCGGGCCTTCGTCGTCCTGCGAGCGCGGTAGCGGAGCACGAGGTCGCCCACGGCGCGCGTCCCGCGGCCGGGAGTGGCCCCGTCCTACAACGATGTAGCGTTGCCGCGACGACGAGAAGGGGGTCCGAGGTGGCCGGGAGTCGGTCCGCAGGGGGCGCGACCATGCAGGACGTCGCGGCGGTCGCCGGGGTGTCGATCAAGACGGTCTCGAACGTCCTCAACGGCTACCAGTACATCCGCCCCACGACGCGGCAGCGGGTCGAGGCGGCCATCGACCAGCTCGGGTACCAGATCAACCTCACGGCGCGGAACCTGCGCCAGGGCCGCACCGGGATGATCGGGCTGGCGCTGCCGGAGCTGAGCCTGCCGTACTTCGCCGAGCTCGCCGACTCCGTCATCGAGGCGGCCGACGAGGCCGGGCTCACCGTGCTCATCGAGCTGACGGGCGCCGTGCGCGAGCGCGAGCTCGAGGTGCTGACGGGCGAGCGCCGCCGGCTGACGGACGGCCTGCTGTTCTCCCCGCTGGCCCTCGGCCAGGAGGATGCGGCGGTTCTCGACGTAGGCCACCCGCTGGTCCTGCTCGGTGAGCGGATCTTCGACGGTCCCGCCGACCACGTGACGATGGCCAACGTCGACGCCGCACGGGCGGCCACGCAGTACCTCCTGGCGGCCGGCCGGCGCAGGATCGCGCTGGTCGGCGCACACCCCGGCGAGCAGGTGGGGTCCGCCGGCCTGCGCGAGGCCGGCTACCGTCAGGCGATCGAGGCGGCCGGCCTTCGAGTGGACCCAGCTCTCGTCGCCGAGGCCGGGCTGTGGCACCGGTCCACCGGGGCCGACGCGATGCGCCGCCTGCTGGACTCCGGCACCGAGGTCGACGCGGTGTTCGCCCTCAACGACGCGATGGCGCTCGGCGCGCTGCACGTGCTGCACGACCGGCGCATCGCGGTGCCCGAGCAGGTCGCGGTGGTCGGCTTCGACGACATCGACGAGGCGAAGTACTCGTCGCCGACGCTGACGACCATCTCGCCAGGGCGGGAGCAGATCGCTCGCACCGCGGTGGATCTGCTGCGCTCGCGGATCGTCGACGGGGCGGGCGCCGGGCCGTTCCGGCAGGTCGTCGCGGACTTCTCGATCGTGGTGCGCGAGTCGACCGGGTTCCCGGTCTGACGGATCGGACCGGCGGCGTTGACGGCCAGGGGGTCCGGCCATACACTCCTCTACATCGTTGCAGTACATCGTTGTAGAAGCGCGATCGACATTCAGGAGAGGCATTCAATGAAGAAGGTCATCGCCCTCGTCGCAGCACTTGCGGGTGCTGCGCTCGTCCTGACGGGGTGCTCGCCGAACGGGCCGAGCCCGAGCTCCTCGGGAGGCAGCCCGAGCCAGGGCGCCGCCCCCTCGGGCCACGTCACCCTGTCCTTCTGGCACGGCTACACCGAAGCCGACGGCAAGGTCCTCGACCAGATCGTTTCCGACTTCAACGCGTCGCAGACCGACATCACGATCAACGACACCACGAAGACCTGGGCCGACATCGGCGATCAGCTGCTCACCGCGCTGTCCGCCAAGCAGGGGCCGGACATCGTCGCGCTGCCGGCCGAGAACCTGCCGATCTACGCGTCCAAGGGCGCCTTCGCGTCGCTGGACGACTGGTACGCCGGGTCGGGCAAGGACACCTCGCTCAACCCGTACGCGGTCTCGATGGAGAAGATCGACGGCACCTACTCGGGCGTGCCCTGGGGCTTCGTGCCGCTCTCGGTGATCTACAACAAGACTCTGTTCCAGCAGGCCGGCATCACCGAGTTCCCCACCACGTGGGACCAGTGGGTGGCGGCCGCCAAGAAGCTCACGGTCGACAAGAACGGCGACGGCACCCCTGAGCAGTACGGGATGGTGCTGCCGGACCACGCCACCGTCGGCAACGGCGTGTGGGCGAGCCTGTTCTACGAGGGAGGCGGCGCCATCGTCGACGACTCCGGCAAGGCCGTGGTCAACTCCGACGCCAACGTGCAGACCCTCACCTACTGGGCGAACGCGGTGAAGAACGACAAGATCTCGCCGACCGGCGTCGACGGGATCAACGCCGACAAGCTCTTCACCTCGGGCACCGTCGCCATGGAGGTCGGTGGTCCCTGGATGGCCGGCGTGGCGCAGGGCGCGAACATCGACTACGGGCTCGCGGCCATCCCGGCCGGACCCTCCGGAGCGGCCGCGTCGGCGATCGGCATCTCGGTCGCCGTCACCAACCAGGCCGACGACGCCAAGAAGGCGGCAGCCGAGAAGTTCTTCGACTACTTCTACTCCAAGGACGTCGCCGCGAAGTGGTCGCTCGGCTCCGGCTGGCCTCCGCTGCGCACCGACGTGGCAGCCTCGGACGTCTCGAGCAACCCGGTCGTGGCGGCCCTGACGGCGATGTCCGGCACGGCGCGCCCGCTGCTGCCCGGCGTCGCGGACAGTGTGGACGTGCTCGCGGCGGTCGACGAGGCGACGCAGAAGGCGCTCGCGGGCGGTGACCCGAAGTCGCTGCTCGACGCGGCGAACTCGGCAGTGTCCGACGCGCTGGACAAGTAGCCGACCCACCCGCACAGTGGCCGCCGCGCCCAACGACGCGGCGGCCACCGCGCTTCTTCGGAAGAGATCACCCATGACTGTCACAGCGGAGCCGCGGCGCCGCTACCGGCCCCCGAGGCCGCTCGGCGGCCGCTCCCGGGGCGGGGCGCAACGCCGCACCGGCCGGATGGCGATCGCCTTCATGTTGCCGGCGCTCGTCATCCTGGCGGCCTTCGTCTTCTGGCCCGTGCTGTCGGCCCTGCGCCTGTCGTTCACCGATAGCAGCGGCTTCGGCGCGGAGCACTACATCGGGTTCCGCAACTACGTCGAGATCTTCACCACCCCGCGCATCCTGGGCACCCTCGGTGTCACGGCGCTGTACGCCGTGATGTTCACGCCGACCACCATCGCCGCCGCGCTCGCGCTCGCCCTGCTGCTCACCCGCAAGACCCTGTGGGCCCGGGGGTTCTTCCGCACGGCGTTCTTCCTGCCGTTCATCATCTCGATGGCGGTGGCGGCGTTCGCCTGGGAGTACCTGCTCGACCCCCAGATCGGGCTGCTCAACTACTGGCTGCGGTCCGTCGGCATCCGGCTCGGCAACGTGCTCCAGGATCCGAGCCTCGCCCTGCCCACGGTGGTGCTCGTCGCCGTCTGGAAGAGCTTCGGCTTCTACATGGTGATCTTCATCGCGGGGCTGCAGGACATCCCGGGCGACCTCTACGAGGCGGCCCGGATCGACGGGGCGAACGCCTGGCAGCGCTTCGTCCACATCACCGTGCCGCAGCTGAGCACCACGCTGGCGTTCGTCGTCGTCTTCGCACTGATCGCGGCGCTGCAGGCGTTCGACCAGATCTACGTGCTCACCGGCGGCGGACCCTACCGGCACACCCAGACGATGGTGATCGAGATCTACCAGTCCGGCTTCAAGAAGCTCGACATCGGGCTCGCGTCCGCCATCTCCTACGTGCTGCTGGTGATCACGTTGGTGCTCAGCCTCATCCAGTTCAGGTTCTTCAACCGGCGTGAGGAGGCGAACGTCCGATGAGCGAGGTCGCCGTCCGGCTCGCCCGTCGGGTGCCGCGCGGGCGGGTCGCCGCGCGGGCGCTGGCCTTCGTCTGCGCGCTCGCCCTCGCCTTCGCGGTGCTGCTGCCGGTGCTGATCATCGTCTTCACCGCCTTCAAGCCGAGCGCGGAGATCAACGGCTACCCGCCGGACCTGGTGCCCTCGTCGTGGACGCTGGGCAACTTCACGCGGATCTTCACCGACCTGCCGTTCGCGCGCCTGCTGGCCAACAGCTTCGCGTTCGCGGGCGGGGTGACGGTGTGCGCCCTGGTGTTCGACTCGCTGGCGGCCTACGCGCTGGCGCGGCTCGACTTCCGCGGCAGCCGCGTCCTGCTGATCGTCATCGTGTCCAGCCTGATGATCCCGTTCCAGGCGACGCTCATCCCGGTGTACCAGCTGGTGGCGCACCTGGGGTGGGTCAACACGTTCCAGGGGATGATCGCCCCCCGTGCCGCCGACGCCTTCGGCATCTTCCTGCTGCGCCAGTTCTTCGTCTCCCTGCCACGGGACCTGGACAACGCGGCGCGCATCGACGGCGCCTCCGAGCTGCGGGTGTTCTGGAACATCGTGCTGCCGAACGCCAAGCCGGCCCTGCTCACGCTGGCGATCTTCACGTTCGTCAACAACTGGAACGACCTGCTGTGGCCGCTGATCTTCACCACGGACCCGCACATGGGCACCATCACCTCGGGCCTGACGCTGCTCACCGGGCCGAGCGGGATCCTGCCGTACGGCACCATGATGGCCGGCTCGCTGATCGCCGTCCTCCCGCTCGGGCTGATCTTCCTGGTGCTGCAGGGCCGGTTCATCGAGAGCGTCGCGACGACGGGGCTCAAGTGATGGCGGGCCGCTGGTTCGAGGACGGTGCGCTGCACTTCGGGCTCGGGATCGAGGACACGTTCGTGCCCCAGCACGGGCCGGACGAGCGGGCGGTCGACGAGTACGAGCTGACCGAGCACTACGAGCGGTTCGCCGACGACTTCGCGCTGGCCGCGGGCGTGGGGGCCGAGTTCCTCCGGTGGGGCGTCCCCTGGTACCGGGTGCAGCCGGAGGTCGCGCGGTGGGACTGGTCGTGGACCGATCGCGCCCTCGAGGCGATGCACGCGTGCGGCGTCCGGCCCGTGGTCGACCTGGTGCACTACGGCACCCCGCTGTGGCTGGCCGACGAGTTCGCGAGTCCCGACTACCCGGACCGCGTCGCCGACTACGCGGCACGGTTCGCCGAGCGGTACGCGGACGTCGCGGTCGACTACACGCCGCTCAACGAACCGGTGGTCCACGCCCTGTTCTCGGGCGAGTACGGCTACTGGCCGCCGTACCTCACGGGGGTCCGGGGCTTCACGACGATCGCCGCCGGACTCGCCCGGGGCATCGTGGCGACCCAGCGCGCGGTGGCGGGCGTTCTCGGCGATCGGGCGACGTTCGTCCACGTCGACGCGGCGATGGCCTTCGTCGGCGACGACGCCGCGCCGGAGCACCGTGCGCAGGCCGACCGGATGCGGATGCAGGTGCACCTCGTCGAGGACCTCGTGACGGGCGCCGTCGACGCGGACCACCCGGCGGTGCCGCAGCTGCGGGACGCGGGGGTCGGCGACGAGGACCTGGCCTGGTTCGCGGACTCCGCGGTCCAGCCGGACGTCATGGGCGTGAACTACTACCCGCGCATCTCCACCGAGCGGTACGAGCCCGGGGTGACCCATGCGGGAGGCTTCGCCGACCCGCGGCCCGCGGTGGACCTCGGCACGGCCGGCCTGCGTCAGGCGCTCGGCAGCTACTGGTGGCGCTACGGGGTCCCGGTCATGGTGTCCGAGACGTGCGTCACCTCGTCGGTGGCGGACCGGGTCCGCTGGCTCGACGACTCCGTCGCGACGGTTCAGCTGATGCGTGCCGAAGGGATCCCGGTGGTCGGCTACACGTGGTGGCCGCTGTTCGACATGTACGAGTGGACCTGGCGCCACTCGCGAGCCCCCCGTCGCGACCACCTGCTGACGATGGGGCTGTACGACCTGGTCGAGACCGCGGACGGGCTGGCCCGCCGTCGCAACGCGGTCGCCGATCGATTCGAGGACCTCGCGCGCCACGGCGCGGGCAGCACGCACAACCGGACAGCGAGACGGACACGATGACATCCGCACGAATCACCATCAATCCCGAGGCCGTCGTCGGCACGATCGACCCGCGGCTCTTCGGCTCGTTCGTCGAGCACCTGGGGCGGGGCGTGTACGGCGGGATCTACGAGCCCGGTCACCCGCTGGCCGACGCGGACGGGTTCCGGACCGACGTCGTCGCGCTGGTCAAGGAGCTCGGCGTCTCGACGATCCGCTACCCGGGCGGCAACTTCGTCTCGGGCTTCAAGTGGGAGGACAGCGTGGGCCCGCGCCGGCTGCGGCCGCGCCGGCTCGACCTCGCGTGGCACTGCGTCGAGACCAACGAGATCGGGCTGCACGAGTTCCGGCACTGGCTCGACCTGGTGGGCGGCGAGCTGATGCTGGCCCTCAACCTGGGCACCCGGGGCACGGCCGAGGCGCTCGAGCTGCTCGAGTACGCCAACCTGCGCGGTGGCACCGCGCTGAGCGAGCAACGGGTCGCCAACGGCGCACGCGACCCCTTCGACGTGCGGATCTGGTGCCTCGGCAACGAGATGGACGGGCCCTGGCAGCTCGGACATCGCAGTGCCGAG
>DASWOL010000013.1:0-2044 GCA_036398695.1 Cellulomonas sp.
CGGCTGCCGCTCGACCCAGTCGGCCAGCTCGACGCGCGGGCCGGTGTAGAACGGCACCTCCTCGCGGACGTGCAGCCGCGCCCGGGTGGCCCGCAGGTCCCGCATCAGGTCCACGATGCGGTGCAGCTCGTCGGCCTCGAAGCCGAGGATCCACTCGTAGTCCCCGAGCGCGAACGACGACAGGGTGTTCGCCCGCACGTCGGCGTAGTCCCGGGCGGCCGCGCCGTGCTCGATCAGCAGCTCGCGCCGCTCGCCCTCCGGCAGCAGGTACCAGTCGTAGGACCGGACGAACGGGTAGACGCACAGGTACGCGCGCGGGTCCTCGCCGGTGAGGAACGCCGGCACGTGGCCGCGGTTGAACTCCGCCGGACGGTGCATCGCCGCCGCGGACCAGACCGGCACCAGGTGCGCGCCGAGCTCGCTCGCCCGCAGCCGCTGGTACGCGCCCTGCACCGCCTCGATGGTGTCGGCGTGCCACCAGACCATCAGGTCGGCGTCCGCGCGCAGGCCGGACACGTCGTACCAGCCGCGCACCAGCAGGTCGCCGGGCAGGGACTCGTCGTCCACGGCGGCCAGTGCGTCGCGGGCCATCCGGGCGCGCTCGTCCGCGTCGGCCGGCAGCGGCGAGCCGATCGCGAAGACCGAGTACATCGCGTACCGGATCGAGGCGTTGATCGCCTCGGCCACCTGCCGCGGGTGCCCACCCACCGGTGCCGCGCTGTCTGTGCTGCCCGTGCCGCCCGTGCTGCTCGTGCTCATGCGTGCCGCGCTCCCGTCCCACTGCCTGCTCGGTCGTCGTGCGTCTGTCGTACGTCCGTCGGTCGTGCGCCCGGGTGCCCCCCGTGCGGCGCGGGCACGCCGGTCCCGCCCGGCGCCGGCGCGTCTCCCGCGGCGTCGCCCTCAGCCGGCTCGCCGTCGGAGCCGCACGCCGCGGGCACCCCGCTGTCGACCCCCGCGCGCATCCGGCAGCAGCCGGGCAGGCACACGTCGGGCCACGGCCCCAGGCTGCCGACCGTCACCCGCTCGGGGTCCTCGCCGCGCTCGGCAGCGGCGCGCTCGAGCACCAGGTCGACCAGCCCCTCGACGAACGGCGCCCGTGTCGAGGCCGACCCGGCCCGCACCGCCTCGACGCCCAGGCTCCGTGCCGTGGCCATCGCCTCGGTGTCGAGGTCGAAGACGACCTCCATGTGGTCCGACACGAACCCGAGGGGAGCCATCACCACGGCGTGCATCCCGGCGGCCGCGCGCTCGGTCAGCACGTCGTTGACGTCGGGCTCGAGCCACGGCTGGCTCGGCGGCCCGGAGCGTGAGCAGTACGCCAGGCTCCACCCGACCGCCCGCCCCAGCCGCTCCTCGACGCCGGCGGCGACCAGCGCGGCCACCTCCAGGTGCTGGGTGCGGTAGCTCGGCCGCTGCGCGCCGGACGCCTCCTCCATCGTGGTGGGGATCGAGTGCGTGACGAACAGCAGCGGGGCGTCGGCCGCCTCGGCCGTCCGGTCCGCGAGCTCGGCGTAGGCCTCGACCACCGCGTCCACGTTGGCCTGCACGAAGCCGGGGTGGGTGGCGTAGTGCCGCAGCTTGTCCACGACGATCCCGGCACTGCCGTCGTCGCCGGTGGCCGACGTCGCGCCGAGCTCACGCAGCGACGCCGCGATGTTCTCCCGGTACTGCCGGCAGCCGGAGAAGGAGCCGTAGGCGCTGGTCACGATCGCGAGCACCCGGTGCGCCCCGCCGTCCCGCAGCCCGGCGAGCGCGTCGGGCGTGTACGGCGCCCAGTTCCGGTTGCCCCAGCCGACGGGGACGTCGATGCCCCGGCGGTCCAGCTCGGCGCGCAGGGCGTCGATCAGCTCACGGTTGTGGCCGTTGATCGGGCTGCGCCCGCCGAACAGGTCGTAGTGCCTGCTGACCTCGACGAGCCGCTCCTCGGGGATGTTCTTCCCCCGGGTCACGTTCCGCATGAAGGGCAGGACGTCGGCGGGCTCGTCGGGCCCGCCGAAGGACAGCAGGACCAGGGCGTCGTACGGTGCGAGCGACGACGTCGTCG
>DASWOL010000014.1:0-3980 GCA_036398695.1 Cellulomonas sp.
GTCGTGCGCGGGCCCGGACGTCGCCGGTCAGGCGCAGGCGTTGCTCCGGCCGTGGCGCAGCGTCGGGCTGCCCGATGTGCGGCTGCAGGACCTCACGCTGCTCACCGCGGCGCCCACGGCGCAGACCTCCGTGGACGAGGCCCGCGCCGAGCTGGCCGACCTGGCGCGCGCCGCACTGATCGTCGCTGAGAGAGCCGAGGGTGGGACGTGAACGGGACCGGGATGCTCGCCAGCCGGGGACGCGCACTGCTGGCGCTGGTCGCCTCCGGGCTGGCCATCGTGGGGTTCGTGGTGCTCGTCGGGGGCTGGCTCCGGGTGGACGTCGACACGATGCGCGCCAGCCAGGACGGCCCGGCGTGCGTCCGGGCGGTCGGCCAGGACGGCAGCGATGCCACCGTGAGCTACCGGGTGTTCCCCGCGCGCTCGACGTGCACGTGGTCCGTGGACGGGATGCCGCAGGAGACCGTCGTCACCCAGGTCTCTGTACCGCTCGCCGGCGCCGCGCTCGGCGGTGTCGTGCTCGGCGTGGGGACGGTCGTCGTGATGGCGGTCACCGCGCGCCGCCGGACCGCGCGGGCGGCTGCTGAACGCGGGTGAGGCGGTGCGGGTGAGGCGGTACGGGTGACACCGTGCGGGGACGCCGCGCCGGTCGAGGGGCGGGGGTGAGTCCAGCCACGAGTGGGGGCGGACTGTGGGCGCGCAGCGCGCTGATCCCGGGGCCTGTGGACAACGTCGACGGGCCGCGCGTCGTGGCGTAGTGTCGAACATATGTTCGATCACGAGGTGCCCGACGACGATCTGGGCACGCGCACGCCGGGGCCCGAGCTCGCCGGGCTCCTCGCCGCGCTCGTCCCGGCCGACGTGACCGCCGACGCGCTGATCGAGGCGGTCGCGGCCTGGGACCGGCTGGCAGCCTGGGTCGCTGCGGGCCAGGCGCGGGTCGTCGGCGAGATGCTCGCGCGGTGCACGAGCTCGAGCGAGACCGAGTTCCTCGGCGCCGAGATCGCGGCGCGCCTCGCGGTCACCCGGCCCGCCGCGGACCGGCTGGTCGCCCTGGCCGTGGGGACTTCCCTCGTGCCCGCCGTCGGTGACGCGCTCGTGCGCGGGGACATCGGAGTCGCCAAGGCGCACGTGCTGCTCGACACCGTCGGCCACCTGCCGCTCGAGGTCAGGCGGCGGGTGATCGCGAGGGTGCTGCACCTGGCCCCCGGGCTGACCGGCCCCGAGCTGCGGCAACGTCTCCGTCGCGCCGAGATCGAGATCGACCCCCGAGCGGCCGACCAACGGCACGAGGCCGCACGCCGGGGCAGGTTCGTCCGCCTCGACCCGGCCGAGGACGCGATGGCCTGGTTGACCGCCTATCTGCCGGCTGACCAGGCTGTCGCCGCCTACGAGGCGATCGACGCCGCCGCGACCGCCGCACGGCTGCCGGGCGACGATCGCGACGCCGAAGCCCGCCGGGCGGACGTCCTGGTCGCGGCGATCGGTACCGCCCTCGGCAGCAGGACCCACGTCGACGTCGTCCGGGCGGTGGACCCCGCGGACGGGCCGGTGGGTCGGCACGGGGCGGTTCCTGGACCGACGAGAACGGCGCCCGCGGCTGCCGTGCCTGGATCGGCGGGGGCGGCGCCCGCGGCTGCCGTGCCTGGACCGACGGGGGCGGCGCCTGGGCTTGTGGAGACCGGATCGGCGGGGGCGGCGCCTGGGCTCGTGGAGACCGGATCGGACGGCGCGGCGCCTCGGCTTGTAGTGCCCGGATCGGGCGGCACTGCGGGTGCGCTGGTGATCTCCGGGGCCGAGCAGACGGCGGTTGTCTCGGCGGGATCCGGATCCGGAGAGACTGCGTCCGCGTGGTCTGTCGAGGCATCTCGGGAAGCCCGGTCGGGCAGCGCCCGACGGTCCGTCCCGCGCGGGACGCTGCTGCTGACCGTCGCCGAACCCAGCGACAGCCGTGCGGCGCCGTCGCCCGGGCGCCTGGCCGGCTACGGACCGGTGCCGCCGGCCGTTACCGAACGCCTCGTGGCCGGGGTGTCGTCGTCCCTCGTGCTGGCAGATCGAACCACCGGCGTGCTCCTTCCCTGTACGCCGAGCGTTGGATCAGGCATCGAAGCAGGCGTAGGAGCATGCGTCGGAGCGGAGGACGGGACGGCTGACGTCCTGGCCTCGCGCTCCTATCGGCCGAGCGCACGGCTGGCGGCCTACGTCGTCGCGCGCGACAGCACCTGTCGGTTCCCGGGCTGCCGCGTCCCTGCCTGGCGCTGCGATCTCGACCACATCGAGTCGTTCGACAACCGTCGCCCGGCCGTCGAGCAGACCACGGCCGACAACCTTCAGCCGCTGTGCCGGTACCACCACCGGCTCAAGACGCACGGCGGCTGGCGCGTCGAGCGGCACCCGCTCACGGGTGCCACGACCTGGACGTCACCCATCGGTCAGGCCTACATCTGTCCACCCCACCGGGTCGATCCATCGCACCCTGACGAGACAGCGGTGGCCCGGGTCCGCCGGACACGACATGGCCGCGCGGACGCGAGAGCCCCGTAGCGATCGGCATGCGTACCCGCTGCTCACGCCGCTGCCCGGTTGCCACGCCGCTGCGCGGTGCACGCCCCACTGCCTGGCGCCTCCTGCCGCGCGGTGCAGTGCAGCGCAGCGTGCGTCCCACCCGCCCGCGCGCAACGTCGAACGCTGCGTACTGCACGCCGCACATTGCACGTTACGTACCGCACGTCTCGTACCGCGCGTCACGTACCGCACGTCTCGCACTGCGCGTCGCGCTACTCGCCGCCGTCCCGAGATCTCACTCGCGACCGGCGACCGGCTTCGCGTGCCAGATCCGGTCCAGGTAGTCGCGGATGCTGCGGTCGGAGGAGAAGAACCCGCTACGGGCCACGTTGAGGATGGCCGAGCGCGTCCACGCCTCGGTGTCGGCGTACGCGGCGTCGACCCGCGACTGCGCGTCGAGGTACGCCTGGTAGTCGGCCAGCACCAGGAACCGGTCGTCCTGCAGCAGGTTCGACACGACGGGCTCGAACACGCTGCGGTCGCCGCCCGAGAACGTGCCGGCGGCGATGAGGTCGAGGGCGCGCCGCAGCGACGGGTTCTGCTCGTAGTAGGCCGCCGGTCGGTACCCCGCGGCCTGGACGTCCTCCACCTCTGGCTCGGTCAGCCCGAACAGGAAGAAGTTGTCGTCGCCGACGAGGTCCCGGATCTCGACGTTCGCGCCGTCGAGGGTCCCGATCGTGAGTGCGCCGTTCAGGGCGAACTTCATGTTCCCGGTGCCGGACGCCTCCTTGCCGGCGAGCGAGATCTGCTCGGAGAGGTCGGCCGCCGGGATCAGCGTCTCGGCGAGCGTGACGTTGTAGTTGGCCGGGAAGGCGACCGTCAGCCGGCCCTCGAGCGCGGGGTCGGTGTTGATCGTGCGGCCGACCGCGTTGATGAGCCCGATGATCTGCTTGGCCATCCGGTAGCCGGGTGCCGCCTTGGCCCCGAAGGCGAAGACCCGGGGCGTGACATCGCCGATGGGCACGGCGCCGGAGCTCACCTGGTCGTAGAGGGTCACGATGTGCAGGAGCTTGAGCACCTGCCGCTTGTACTCGTGCAGGCGCTTGACCATCACGTCGAGCATCGCGTCGGGCGTGATCTGGATGCCGTCGCGCGCGGCGAGCAGGTCGACCAGCTTGGCCTTGTTGCCGGCCTTGACCTCCCGGAACCGGCGGCGGAACTCGGCGTCGTCGGCGAGCGGCTCGAGGCCGCGCAGCTGCTCGAGGTCGGTGACCCAGCCGTCGCCGATGGCCTCGGTGATGAGGCCGGACAGGTCGGGGTTGGCGAGCCGGACGAACCGGCGCGGGGTGACGCCGTTGGTGACGTTGGTGAACTTCTCCGGGTAGTACTCCGAGAAGTCGCGCAGCACCTTGTCGGCGAGCAGCTGCGAGTGCAGCGCGGCGACGCCGTTGACCCGGAAGCCGCCGACCGTCGCG
>DASWOL010000015.1:0-29063 GCA_036398695.1 Cellulomonas sp.
AGCCCTACGGCGCGACGGTGGGCCACGGCCTGGAGTGGGCGCGCCTGCTGCTGCACCTGGAGGCCGCCGGGGCCGTGGCCTCGCAGGGCACGGACTGGCTGGTGGCGTCCCAGAGCCTGTTCCACCGGGCCGTGACGGACGGCTGGGCGGTGGACGGCGCGGACGGCTTCGTCTACACCACCGACTGGTCGGGCGTCCCCGTGGTGCGCGACCGCATGCACTGGGTGGCGGCGGAGGCGATCGGCGCCGCCGCCGCGCTCGAGCAGCGCACCGGCGAGCCGGAGTACGCCGACTGGTACGCCAAGGTCTGGGACTACGTCGAGCGGTACCTGGTCGACCACGAGCACGGCTCGTGGCACCACCAGCTGGCGCCGGACAACACGCCCGTCGCCACGGTGTGGCCGGGCAAGGCCGACGTCTACCACGCGTACCAGGCGACGCTGATCCCGCGCCTGCCGCTGGCTCCGTCGCTGGCCACCGCGATCGCCCGCGGGCTGCTGCGCTGACGGGCCGGGCACCCTCTCCCGGCGCTCCCGTCCCGCGCCACTACGCTTGGCCCCGATGAGCACCGTGTCCGAGACCGCCGACACCGTCGAGCACGCCGCCGCCACGCCGGACGTCGGGCAGCCGTTCGCCGAGCTGGGCCTCAAGCCCGACGAGTACGCCCGCATCCGCGAGCTGCTGCACCGCCGGCCCACCGCCGCCGAGCTGGCCATGTACTCGGTGATGTGGTCCGAGCACTGCTCGTACAAGTCGAGCAAGAAGCACCTGCGGCTGTTCGGGGAGCGGCAGACCCCCGCGATGCGCGAGCACCTGCTGGTCGGCATCGGCCAGAACGCGGGCGTCGTCGACATCGGCGACGGCTGGGCGGTGACGTTCAAGGTGGAGAGCCACAACCACCCGTCGTTCGTCGAGCCGTACCAAGGCGCCGCGACCGGGGTCGGCGGCATCGTGCGCGACATCATCTCGATGGGCGCGCGGCCGGTGGCGGTGATGGACCAGCTGCGGTTCGGCGCGATCGACCACCCCGACACCGCCCGCGTGGTGCACGGTGTCGTCGCCGGCGTCGGCGGCTACGGCAACTGCCTGGGCCTGCCCAACATCGGCGGCGAGACGGTGTTCGACCCGTCGTACCAGGGAAACCCGCTGGTCAACGCGCTGTGCCTCGGCGTGCTGCGGCACGAGGACGTGCACCTGGCCAACGCGACGGGCGTCGGGAACCTCGTCGTGCTCTTCGGGGCGCGCACCGGCGGCGACGGCATCGGCGGCGCGTCGATCCTCGCGTCGGAGACGTTCGACGACACCAAGCCGAGCAAGCGCCCGAGCGTCCAGGTGGGCGACCCCTTCATGGAGAAGGTGCTCATCGAGTGCTGCCTCCAGCTGTTCGCCGCGGGCGTGGTCGAGGCGATCCAGGACCTCGGGGCCGCGGGCATCAGCTGCGCGACGAGCGAGCTGGCGGCCAACGGCGACGGCGGCATGCACGTCGACCTGGAGAAGGTGCTGCTGCGCGACCCGACGCTGACCGCCGGCGAGATCCTCATGAGCGAGTCGCAGGAGCGGATGATGGCGATCGTCCGCCCGGACCAGCTCGGCGAGTTCCTCGCCGTCACCGCCCGGTGGGACGTCGAGACCGCCGTCATCGGCGAGGTCACCAGCGACGGCCGGCTGACGATCGACCACTTCGGCCGCCGCATCGTCGACGTCGACCCGCGCACGGTCGCCCTCGACGGCCCGGTCTACGACCGGCCCTACGCCCGCCCGGCATGGCTCGACGCGCTGGTCGCCGACACGGTCTCCGGTGCGGCAGGCGCGATCTCCTATCCGCGACCCGCGACGCCCGACGAGCTGCGCGCCACCGTCCTCGTCCTGGCCGCGAGCCCCAACCTCGCGTCGAAGTCGTGGGTCACCAGCCAGTACGACCGGTTCGTCCAGGGCAACACCGCGCTGGCCGAGCCCGACGACGCGGGCGTCGTCCGGGTCGACGAGTCCACCGGCCTCGGCGTGGCGCTGGCCACGGACGCCAACGGCCGCTACGCCCAGCTCGACCCGTACGCCGGTGCCCAGCTCGCTCTCGCCGAGGCCTACCGCAACGTCGCCGCGTCCGGCGCCCGGCCGCTGGCCGTCACGGACTGCCTGAACATCGGCAGCCCGGAGCGCACCGACTCGATGTGGCAGCTGGTCCAGGTGATCGAGGGTCTGGCGGACGCCTGCGTCGCGCTCGAGGTGCCGGTGACCGGCGGCAACGTGTCGCTCTACAACACCACCGGCGAGACGGCGATCCACCCGACGCCCGTGGTGGGCGTGCTCGGCGTGCTCGACGACGTGGCGCACGCCGTGCCCTCCGGCTGGACCGCGCCCGGCGAGGCGGTCTACCTGCTCGGCACCACCCGCGACGAGCTCGACGGGTCCGCCTGGGCAGACGTCGTGCTGCACCAGCTGGGCGGCACCCCGCCGGCGGTCGACCTCGCCGCCGAGCGGCGGCTGGCGGCCGTCCTGGTCCAGGCCGCGCGGGACGAGATCGCCGACGCCACGCACGACCTGTCCGAGGGCGGCCTGGCCCAGGGTCTCGTCGAGGCCGGCCTGCGGTTCGGCATCGGCGCCCGCGTCTCGCTCGACGCGCTGTGCGAGCGGGACGGCGTCACACCGTTCACGGCGCTGTTCTCCGAGTCCACGGCGCGCGCGCTGGTCGCGGTGCCGCGCTCGGAGGAGCAGCGCCTCCTCGACCTGTGCACCGCTCGCGGCGTGCCGGCCCTGCGCCTCGGCGAGACCTCCGACGCCGGGCCCGACGAGGACGGCGCGCCCGCCCTCGAGATCGCCGGCCTGTTCACGCTGCCGCTCGCTGAGCTCCGCGAGGCATCCGAGGGGACGCTGCCGAGGCACTTCGGCTGATGCCCAGCACCCGGTTGCGGCTGGCGCCGGACATCGTCGGGCAGCTGTCCGACGGCCTGGCGCGGCTGCGCTCCGAGCTGAGGATCCCCGTCGACTTCGGTTCCGCCGCGCAGGCGGAGGCGGCCGCGGCCGCGAGCCACGGCCCCGCCGCCGTGCCCGGCCGGGCCGTCCCGCGCGTCGACGCCACCGACCTGCCGCTGCTCACCATCGACCCCGCCGGGTCGATGGACCTCGACCAGGCGCTCCATGTCGCCTGGTCCGGGAAGGGCTGGCGGGTGTCGTACGCGATCGCCGACCTGCCCGCCTTCGTGGTGCCCGGCGGTGCGCTGGACGGCGAGACGCAGCAGCGTGGCACCACCTGCTACGGGCCCGACGGCAGCGTGCCCCTGCACCCGCGGGTGCTGTCCGAGGGTGCGGCGAGCCTGCTGGCGGACCAGGTGCGCCCCGCCGCGCTGTGGACCATCGACCTCGACGAGGACGCGCAGATCACCGCGTCGCGGGTGGAGCCGGCGCTGGTGAAGAGCCGCGCCAGGCTCTCGTACGACGAGGCGCAGGCCGCGCTCGACGGCGGCCCCGACCCGCACGGCGTCGTCACCGTGCTGCGCGCGCTGCGCGAGGTGGGCCGGCGGCGGCAGGCGCGTGAGAGAGAGCGCGGCGGGGTGTCGCTCAACGTCCCCGAGCAGGAGGCGTCGCGGGACGACGACGGCACCTGGCAGCTGACGTTCCGTGCGCTGCTGGACGTCGAAGGGTGGAACGCGCAGATCTCGCTGCTCACCGGCATCGCGGCGGCGTCGATCATGCTCGAGGCCGGAGTCGGCGTGCTGCGGACCATGCCGCCGGCGGACGGGCGCGACGTGGCCCGGCTGCGGCGCGCCGCCCAGGCCCTGGGCATCCCCTGGCCGGAGTCGCTGCCCTACGGCACCCTGCTCGAGCGGCTCGACGCGTCGACGCCCGCCCACGCCGCCTTCCTCGAGGCGGCGACGTCGCTGTTCCGCGGCGCGGGCTACCACGCGTTCGGTGGCGTGGACCACGCGACCGCCCCCACCGGCGACGACGCCCGGCACGCGGCGATCGCCGCGCCGTACGCGCACGTGACGGCCCCGCTGCGCCGGCTGGTCGACCGCTACGGCACCGAGGTCTGCCTGGCGGCGTGCGCCGGCAGGCCGGTGCCGGAGTGGGTGCTCGCCGGCCTGCCGTCGCTGCCGGCGACGATGGCGGACACCGGCCGGCGGGCCCACGCGTACGCCCGCGGCGGCGTCGACCTGGTCGAGGCGGCGGTGCTGGAGGGAGCCGTGGGGTCGTCGTACCCGGGAGTGGTGCTCGAAGGGCCGCGCGGCCACGGCGCTTCCCTGCCCGCGGACCAGCGGCGCGGCGAGCTCATGGTGCGCGACCCCGCGATCCTCGCGGCGGTGCGACCGGGACCGGACGGCGCGCTTCCGGTGGGCGAGCCGGTCGTCGCCCGCCTGGTGCAGGCGTCGGTCGCCGAGCGCGCGGTGCTCTTCGAGCTCACGGGTCCGGCCTGAGCCGGCAGGAAGTCGGGCACGGCGGGCACGAAGCGGGCGCCGATGCCTCGGCGCTCGGCCTCTGGCGGCCCATGCCCGCACCTAGGATCGACCGGTGCACGGTCGCCCACCACGTTCCCGCCGGCAGCGTGCCCGGGTGGCGGGAGCCGCGATCGTCGTGGTCGGGCTCGTCGTCGGCGGTGTTGCCGCCTGGCTGACGCGCGGCCAGTGGGACGCGGCCGCCGTGGACGCGCCACCCGTGCCCGGCGCCACCGAGACGACGGCCGACGCGGCCCCTGTCGTGGCGACAACCCCTGCGCCCTCGTCGGAGCCCACGGCGACGCCCACCCCGACAGCCGTCGGCATCGACCTCGCGCAGTACTCGACCACGGACCCGTCGAGCCTCTGGGTGGTGGTCAACAAGCAGCACCCCGTCGACCCGCTGGACTACGAGCCACCCGACCTCGTCTCGGTCTCCGGCGGGCTGGTGCGCAGCGTCGTCGCACCGGACCTGGCCGCGATGCTGGCGGCGGCGAAGGCCGACGGCGTGAGCATCGGCGTGCGGACGGCGTACCGCTCGTACAACTTCCAGGTGTCGGTCCACGCCGACGTCGTGCACCGCAGCGGCACCGCGTACGCGGACAAGTACTCCGCGCGGCCCGGCTACTCCGAGCACCAGACCGGGCTGGCGCTCGACATCCACAGCACCGCCGATCCCTCCTGCGACCTCAAGAGCTGCTTCACGACGACACCCGAGGGGCAGTGGGTCGCCGCGCACGGCTGGGAGTTCGGCTTCGTGGTGCGCTACACGCCGGAGAACTCGGCGGTGACCGGGTACTCGCCCGAGGCGTGGCACCTGCGCTACGTCGGCCGGGAGCTCGCGGCCTGGATGCACGCCAACGGCGTCGCGTCGCTCGAGGAGGTCTTCGGCGTCAGTGGCGGCTCGGACTACCCGGCCGACTGAGCGCCGCGAGAATGGGGCCGTGCCTCCGCGTCGCCGCACCGACCCCGCCGCCGGCCGCGTCGCGCTCGCGGCCTGGCGTGCCGCGCCCGACGCGGTGTCGACGGCCGACCGCCGCACCGCCGTGCGGTTCACGCTCGAGGAGCTCGCCGACCTCGCGCCGGGCAACTCGGTCGAGGTCCGCGTCCCACCGGACGGCGCGGTGCAGGCGGTCACCGGGCCGCGGCACACCCGGGGCACGCCGCCCAACGTGGTCGAGACCGACCCGCAGACGTGGCTCGCCCTGGCGACCGGCGACCTGACCTGGGACGGCGCCGTCGCCGCCGGGCGGGTCCACGCGTCCGGCGAGCGCGCCGACCTCGCGCAGTGGCTGCCGCTGCAGGCTGCTCGCCCGCGCTGAGCAGGCCACGGCCCCCGCGCTGGGGCGCGCGCCTAGGATTCCCGGGTGCCCGACCAGCCGACTTCCCAGCCCGACGAGGCGGACGACGCGCCGGCGCCGGCTCCCGTCGAGGAGGACCCCCTGCTTGCCGGGGGCGCGCAGTCCGCGCCACCGGCCGTCCCCGACGAGGAGACGCTCGCCCGGATCGCGACCGACGGGGTGGTGCGGCGGGCGCCCAGGTTCGGAGCGTTCATCGGGTTCGGAGCGGTGCTCGGGTTCGTCGTCGGCGTGGTGCTGGCCATCGCGCTGGACCGGGGCGACCTGGCGCTGGCGGGGGAGGGCGGCGGGGTGCTGCCGTTCCTCGGCGGCTCGAACGGCGCGCGGCTGGTGACGGGGATCGGTCTGGCCGGTGTCGGCGCTCTCGTCGGCGCGTTGCTGGCGCTGTGGGCGGACACCCGCTCGCGTCGTCACCCTCGCTGAGCGCGGCGGCCGGTCAGGACTGTTCGCGCGCCCCGTACCGCAGGCCGTCGAGCACCAGGTCGAGCAGCGTGCGCACGTGCCGCTCCCACTGCGGGCCGGACGGCACGTTCCACACGGCGCCCATCGCGCGCCACACGTCGCCGGCGTCGACGTCGGCGCGGATCGAGCCGTCCTTCGCCCCGGCGGCGAGCAGCTCGCCGAGCGCGGTGACGATGAGCTCGCGGGTCTCCGAGAACAGCGAGCCCTCGGCGCCGATCGACGCGCGCAGCGCTTCCTTCATCCCCGCCTTGGCCGCCGCGTAGCCGATGAAGCGCACGGTCCACTCGCGCAGCGCGTCGAGGCCGGACGCCCGCGTCGCGAGCAGCTGGGGTGCGCGCTCGCAGAGCTCCTCGACCTCGTGCCGGTAGGCGGCCTCGATGAGCGCGTTGCGGTCCGGGAAGTTGCGGTAGAGGGTGCCGACCCCGACGCCCGCGTTGGCGGCGATCGTCTCCAACGGCACGTCGGCGCCGTCCTTCGCGAACGCCTCGACGGCCGCGGCGAGGAGCGCGTCGCGGTTGCGGCGCGCGTCGGCGCGCAGGGGACGTTCGCTGACCGCCGTCGGGTCGTCGTCCACCGTTCGCCTCCTTCCGGTTGTTAACCGGAGGCTATTCCGGTTAGGCTGGGACCATCAACCGGACGTTCCTCCGGTTACAGCCTACCGGCCTTCGCCGGCCGGGTCAGGAGTTCGCATGAAGACCTGGTTCATCACCGGCGCGTCGCGCGGGTTCGGCCACGAGTGGGCCGCCGCAGCGCTCGACCGCGGCGACCGCGTCGCCGCCACCGCGCGTGACCTGTCCACCCTCGAAGACCTCGTCGGCCGGTACGGCGACGCGATCGTCCCGCTCCGGCTCGACGTCACCGACCGCGCGGCCGATCTCGCCGCCGTCGCCGAGGCGCACCAGAGGCTCGGACGCCTCGACGTCGTCGTCAACAACGCCGGCTACGGCCAGTTCGGGATGATCGAGGAGCTGTCCGAGGACGATCTGCGCGCCCAGCTGGAGACCAACCTGTTCGGCGCGTTCTGGGTGACGCAGGCGGCGCTGCCGATCATGCGCGCGCAGGGCGGCGGCCACATCCTGCAGGTCTCGTCCATCGGCGGCATCTCCGCGTTCGCCAACATCGGCGCGTACCACGCGTCGAAGTGGGCGCTGGAGGGCTTCAGCCAGGCACTGTCGCTCGAGGTCGCCGGGTTCGGCATCCACGTCACGCTCGTCGAGCCCACCGGCTACGCCACCGACTGGGGCGGCTCGTCGGCCAGGCACGCCACCCCGCTGCCGGCCTACGCCCCGATGCGCGAGGCGGCGGCCGCCGACCGCGCCCGCCGCGGCGCCGTCCCGGGCGACCCGCACGCCAGCTCCGCCGCGATCCTCACCCTCGTGGACGCCGAGAACCCGCCGTTGCGGCTGTTCCTCGGCGAGACCCCCCTCGCCGTGGCCGAGGCGGACTACGCGTCCCGCCTCGCGACCTGGCGCGCATGGCAGCCCGTCGCCGCGGCGGCGCACGGCGTGCAGGCGGTGGCCCGGTGAAGATCGGTGCCCACTTCATGCGGTTCGACTCCGTCCCGCCGGCGCAGCTGCGCGGAGAGCTGGCGGCGGCCGCCGACGAGGCCGAGGCGGCCGGCCTGTCCTGGGTGTCCGTCATGGACCACTACTTCCAGATGGAGTCGGCCGGCTTCCCCCGCACCGACCCCATGCTCGAGGCGTACACCACGCTGGGGTACCTGGCCGGCCGCACGTCGACGGTCCAGCTCGGAGTGCTCGTCACCGGTGTGACCTACCGGCATCCCGGCCTCCTGGCGAAGATCGTCGCGTCGCTCGACGTGCTGTCCGGCGGGCGGGCGACGCTCGGCATCGGCGCCGCCTGGTACGAGAGGGAGCACCTGGCGTTCGGTGTGCCGTTCCCGCCGCTGTCGGAGCGGTTCGAGCGTCTCGAGGAGGCGCTGCAGATCGCCCGTCAGATGTGGGATCCCGAGCAGACCGGCCCGTTCGAGGGCGTCCACTACCAGCTGGCCGAGACCATCTGCTCGCCGATGCCCCTGTCGAAGCCGGAGATCATGGTGGGGGGCAGCGGCGAGAAGAAGACGCTGCGCCTCGTCGCGCAGTACGCCGACGCGTGCAACCTGTTCTCCGCGACGCCCGACGAGCTGACCCACAAGCTCGAGGTGCTGCGCGGCCACTGCGAGGCCATCGGCCGCGACCCGAAGGAGATCCGGGTCACGGTGCTCAACGCCGGTGCGCCGTTGTTGAACGGGGACGTCGCGGGGTTCGTCGAGGAGATGCGTCCCTTCGCCGCCCTCGGCGTGGACACCGTGATCCTGCGCCCGCCGGCGACGAGCCTCGCCGCCTGGGTGAGGGACATGGTGGCGCCGGCCGTCGGCCCCATCTCGGAGCTCTGAGGCCGCGCGCGGTGCACTTCCCATCGCATGGTGCACCTGCACTGCACCTGCACTGCACCTGCACGGCACCGGCGGCGCGGAGGTGCACCGTGCGGGGGGAAGGGCACGGGCGGGGCGAGCCGTCGCTGCCATGCACCGAGCCCGGGTCCGGGTCCGGGGGTATGCGACCATAGAGGCGTGGCCCCCCGCCCGGACGGACGTCTTTCCCACGATCTCCTTCCCCACGAGAAGGGCCCGCAGGACGCCTGCGGGGTCTTCGGTGTCTGGGCACCGGGCGAAGAGGTGTCCAAGCTCACCTACTTCGGCCTGTACGCGCTGCAGCACCGTGGCCAGGAGTCGGCCGGCATCGCGACGAGCAACGGCCAGCAGCTGCTGGTCTTCAAGGACATGGGCCTGGTCTCGCAGGTGTTCGACGAGACCTCCCTGGCCGCGCTGACCGGCCACCTCGCCATCGGGCACACCCGGTACTCGACCACCGGCGGGTCCACGTGGGAGAACGCGCAGCCGACGCTCGGCGCGACCGCCGCCGGCACCGTGGCGCTGGGCCACAACGGCAACCTGACCAACACCGCCGAGCTCGTCGACCTGGTCGCCGAGCGGTACGGCAGCAAGCGCCGCGGCGAGCTGGCCCGCGGCAACACCACCGACACCGCGGTGATCACCGCGCTCCTCGCCGGCGACCCCGACCACACCCTCGAGGCCACCGCGCTCGAGGTGCTGCCGCGGCTGCGCGGCGCGTTCAGCCTCGTCTTCATGGACGAGACGACGCTCTACGCGGCGCGCGACCCGCAGGGCGTGCGGCCCCTGGTGCTGGGCAGGCTGGAGCGCGGCTGGGTGGTCGCCTCCGAGACCCCGGCGCTCGACATCGTCGGCGCCTCGATGGTCCGCGAGGTGGAGCCCGGCGAGCTCATCGCGATCGACGAGAACGGCCTGCGTTCGACGAGGTTCGCCGCCGCGCAGCGTGCCGGCTGCGTGTTCGAGTACGTCTACCTCGCCCGCCCGGACACCAGCATCAGCGGCCGGTCCGTGCACGCCGCACGGGTGGCGATGGGCCGCCGGCTGGCGGTGGAGCACCCTGCGGTGGCCGACCTCGTCATCCCGGTTCCGGAGTCGGGCACGCCGGCGGCCGTCGGGTACGCGCAGCAGTCCGGCATCCCGTTCGGCCAGGGGCTGACGAAGAACGCCTACGTCGGCCGCACGTTCATCCAGCCGTCGCAGACGCTGCGTCAGCTCGGCATCCGCCTCAAGCTCAACCCGCTGCGCGAGCAGATCCGCGGCAAGCGGCTCGTGGTCGTGGACGACTCGATCGTGCGGGGCAACACCCAGCGGGCGCTGATCCGGATGCTGCGCGAGGCCGGCGCCGCCGAGGTCCACGTGCGCATCTCCTCCCCGCCCGTCAAGTGGCCGTGCTTCTACGGCATCGACTTCGCCAGCCGCGCCGAGCTGATCGCCAACGGGCTGTCGCCGGAGGAGATCGGCGCGTCGCTGGGTGCCGACTCCCTCGGCTACATCTCGCTGGAGGGCATGGTCGAGGCGACCGAGCAGCCGGCGGGCGCGCTGTGCGCGGCCTGCTTCACCGGCCGCTACCCCATCCCGCTGCCGCCCGACGACCGGCTGGGCAAGAACCTCCTCGAGCAGCATGAGCTGGCGCTCGGCTCGCCCGAGGACGGGCTGCTGCACCTGCTGCCCGGCGGTGGCGGCGCAACCGCACTCGACCGTCCGTGAGCGAGCCGGAGGGCGGGGTCGCCCGCAGGCTTGCGAGCACACCGGCCCTGAGCGAGCCGGAGGGCGGGGTCGCCCGCAGGCTTGCGAGCACATCGGCCGTGAGCGAGCCGGAGGGCGGGGTCGCCCGCAGGCTTGCGAGCACATCGGCTCTGAGCGAGGCGCCCCTCACCTACGCCGGCGCCGGTGTGGACACCGAGGCCGGTGACAAGGCCGTGGAGCTGATGAAGGGGGCCGTGCGCGCGACGCACGGCCCGCAGGTGCTCGGCGGCGTGGGCGGCTTCGCCGGGCTCTACGACGCGTCGGCGCTGACCGCGTACCGCCGCCCGCTCCTGGCGACCTCCACCGACGGCGTCGGCACCAAGGTGGCGATCGCGCAGGCGATGGACGTGCACGACACCATCGGGTTCGACCTGGTGGGCATGGTGGTGGACGACATCGTCGTGGTGGGCGCCACGCCCCTGTTCATGACCGACTACATCGCGTGCGGGCGGGTGGTCCCGGAGCGGATCGCCGCGATCGTGCGTGGCATCGCAGCGGCGTGCCGGGTGGCCGGCACGGCGCTCGTCGGCGGCGAGACCGCCGAGCACCCGGGACTGCTGGCGTCGGACGAGTACGACGTGGCCGGTGCCGCCACCGGTGTGGTCGAGGCCGACGAGGTGCTGGGCCCGGACCGCGTGCGCGCGGGCGACGTGCTCGTGGCGCTGGCCTCGTCGGGCCTGCACTCCAACGGCTACTCGCTGGTGCGCCGCGCGGTGGACCGGGCCGGATGGGCTCTGGACCGCCATGTCGACGAGCTCGGCCGCACGCTCGGCGAGGAGCTGCTCACCCCCACGCGCGTCTACGCGGCGGACTGCCTGGCGCTCGCGTCGCGTGCCTCCGGCGCCCTGCACGCCTTCAGCCACGTCACCGGCGGCGGGCTTGCCGCCAACCTCGCGCGCGTGCTGCCCCCTGGGCTCGTCGGCGAGGTGGACCGGTCCACCTGGACCGTCCCGCCGGTGTTCGGCCTCGTACGCCGCCTGGGCGACGTGCCGTGGACCGATCTGGAGGCGACGCTGAACATGGGCGTCGGGATGGTGGCGGTGGTCGCGCCGGAGGCGGTGGACGGCGTGCTGGCGCACACGGCCGAGCTGGGGCTGCCGGCGTGGGCATTCGGCACGGTGCGGTCACGCGACGCGCACGACGACCTGACGGACCTCATCAGCGGGACGAAGGGCGTGCACGGCGGCGCCGTGCACCTTACAGGCAGCTACCGGTAGGCGCTCCCGCTCAGTTCTCCTCGGCGTCGTCCTCGTCGGCCCAGCTGTTCCAGGGTCCGTCGTCGGATTCGTCCGGAGGGGTGTCGGTGACGACATCGTGGTGGCTGCGCGACGCGAGCTCTGCCTGGAGAGCCCGGTAGTCGGTCGTCGGGCTCATGTACTTGAGCTCGCGTGCGACTTTCGTCTGCTTTGCCTTCTGACGGCCGCGCCCCATGGCATCGACCCCCTTTGACGTGGAAGCGGGGCGGCTCCGTGCTCACACGTGCGGCCCCGGGGTGCTGTTGTGCGTCTCTTCGCAGGGCAACGGTACATGGTCCGCGCTCATTCCGACCACCGACCGCGACCTCGTGGACGGGTGACCGTGGGCCGGGACGTAGGTCCTGTGTCACCATGACCTGGGCGGGCGTACCACGATCCGACCCTTCGACACACCCGTGCGGGACTTTCCGTGACTTCGACCACGTTCGGGTGAGATGTACCGTAAAGGACGTTGTAGGCAAGGTCGCCCGACCTGGGGGCGTACCGACCGATTTGTCGGCGTCGCGAACTTCGTGTCAGCCTGATGGAACGGCCACTCCTGGGTGGGGTGGGTCAGCATGCGCGTGGGAGGTCGCCCGCGCGATGTCAGAGCACCGTGGAGGTTGGTACATGTCGCCATCGCCCGTCCAGCCGGAGAACCTGCTGACGCCGTCCGAGGTCGCCACCCTCTTTCGGGTAGACCCCAAGACCGTGACGCGGTGGGCCAGGGCAGGGAAGCTCTCCTCGATCCGCACCCTCGGCGGCCACCGCCGGTACCGCGAGTCCGAGGTCCGCGACCTGCTCGACGGTCTGCCGCAGCAGCGTCAGGTCGACTGACCTCGCTGATCCGCCCGGCGCGTCAGCGCCGGGTCAACCGGCCGACGACGCCGGCCACGGCCGCGGCAACAGCCGCCGCGGCCACCCCGAGCACGACGCGGGCACGCAGGCGTTCTGCGGAGTCCGCCGTAGGGCTCGTCGCGTCGTGCACCACCCGACGGCCACGGTCCACCGCGGCCGTCATCCGTGTCTTGGGGTCGAACCAGCCCGCGAGCTCGTCGACCGTCGCCGCCAGCTCGCCGCGAGCGGCGCGCACGTCGTCCTCGAGCTGCTGGAGCTTGTCGATGGGTGCCGTGCCGTCCTCGGCCATCAGTGCAGCCCTTCCTTCACCGCGGCGACGTCCTCACGGAGGTTCTCGATGGCCCGCTCCGGCTTGGGCGGCGCGCTCTTCTTCAGCTGCGCGCGCCCGGCGAGGGCGAGGATCGCGGTCACTGCGAGCATGGCGACGAACACGATGAGCGCCGCCAGCCACGCCGGCAGCGCCACCGCGAGCGCGATGATCACCGTCGCGATGCCGACCGCCACCGTGTAGGCGGCGAGCACCGCCGCAGCGGTGATCAGCCCGGACCCGACGCCCACGCGCTTGGCCTTGGCGGCGAGCTCTTGCTTCGCCAGCTCGACCTCAGCGCGCACCAGGCGCGAGGTCTGCTCGGAGAGATCACTGACCAGCTTGCCGAGCGAGCGAGTGTCGCCCGGAACCGTCCCGTTGGTGACCATGCACCTCAGTGTGGTGGTCGGCGGGCGTGCACGCACCACATCGCGGCGTGTCGGTGCCGCTCAGTCCTCCCAGGGATGTACCTGCTCACCGGCTGGGTGGTTGGGCACCGGCATGGGGATCTGCGGCATGTCCTCGAGATCGAGGGGCATGAACGTGCAGAGCTCCTCGGCCGGATGCGGCGGGACCTTGGTGGGCTTCTGCTGTGCGGTTGTGGCGCTCACGGTTGCGCTTCCCTCGGATGTGACGGTGTCGAGGCGTGCCCCTCGACACATCGACCAGCGTAGGTCGGGCCTTAAGGCTTGTCCGGGACGATCGGCCCGGACACGGGGGCAGACGTCACGCAACGCGACCGGCGCAGCCCCGGTGCGGCGGCCCCTGACGCGATGGCCGGACGGCTGGAGACGAGTTCCGGGCTCACTGTGGGCGAGCCAGGAACGGCGGCACCTGAGACGAGAAGAACCCCCTGGCGAGCAGGGGGTTCTTCGAGGTGGCTCCGACCGGCGTCGATCCGGTGACCTCACGATTTTCAGTCGTGCGCTCTACCAACTGAGCTACAGAGCCCGGGCGATCTTGTCGATCGAGCGACCCCGACGGGACTTGAACCCGCGACCTCCGCCGTGACAGGGCGGCGCGCTAACCAACTGCGCTACGGGGCCTCGTGATGAGACCTTGCACCGATCCGTACCCCCAACGGGATTCGAACCCGTGCTACCGCCGTGAAAGGGCGGGGTCCTAGGCCGCTAGACGATGGGGGCTCACGCCCCTGACGACGAGGCGTCGGAAGACCGGTAGTGATCATACGGGTCAGCCCCGGAACCGCCAAAGCGGGATGATGGCGGGATGGTCGAGATGAGCCGGGAGGACTTCGAGGACGCGGTCCGGGACGCGTTGGACCAGGTCCCGGCTGAGCTCGCGGACCTGATGGACGACGTCGTGGTGCTCGTCGAGGACGATGCGCCGGCCGACGAGCCCGAGCTGCTCGGCCTCTACGAGGGCACCCCGCTCACCGAGCGCGACGGCTGGTGGGCCGCCGGTTCGCTGCCGGACCGGATCACCGTCTTCCGCAACCCGACGCTCGCCGTGTGCGGGGACCGGGACGAGGTGGTCGACGAGGTTGCGGTCACCGTCATCCACGAGATCGCGCACCACTTCGGCATCGACGACGCCCGCCTCGACGAGCTCGGCTGGTCCTGATCCCCATGCGATCCTGGCATGCCCGTGCCGTCGGTGCCGTTGCGCTGCCTGTCCGTCGCACTCCGTTGTCTGTCCGTCGCACCGTGGAGGCGGGGATGATCGGAGCATGAGCGAGGGGCACGGGCACGGCACCGCGGCGCAGGCGCACCGCGGCCGGTTGGCCTGGGTGCTCGCCATCACCGGCGTGGTGCTGGTCGCCGAGGTGGTGGGCGGGCTCCTCTCCGGGTCGTTCGCGCTGCTGGCCGACGCCGGGCACATGCTCACCGACGCCGTGGGGCTGGTGCTCGCCCTGGTGGCGACCCGCCTCGCCGCCCGGCCGGCGACCCTGCGGCGCACGTTCGGGTGGCAGCGCGCCGAGGTGCTCGCCGCGATGGTCAACGGCATGGTGGTCGCCGGCGTGGCGGTCGTGGTGCTCGTCGAGGGGATCAGCCGCCTGGCCCACCCCCGCCCGGTGCAGGCCGGCCTGATGCTCGCCGTCGCCCTCCTCGGTCTCGCGGCGAACGCGGCCGGCATCGCGCTGCTGCACCGCGGGCAGGGCGAGTCGCTCACGGTGCGCGGTGCCTACCTCGAGGTGCTGGGGGACCTGCTCGGGTCGGCCGCGGTGGTGGCCGCGGCCCTCGTGGTGCTCGCCACCGGCTTCGACCGCGCGGACGGGATCGCGTCCGTGCTCGTGGGGCTGGTCATCCTGCCGCGAGCCGCCGTACTGCTGCGCCAGGTGGCGGCGGTGCTGCTGGAGGCCACGCCGGAGGACGTGGACCTGGGCGCGGTGCGAGAGCACATCGCCGGGGTGCCGGGCGTCGCCGACGTCCACGACCTGCACGCGTGGACCATCACGTCCGGCGTCCCGGTGCTGTCCGCGCACGTCGTCGTCGAGGACGCCGTGCTCGCGTCCGGCGAGGCCGGCGGGGTGCTCGACGCGCTCGGCGAGTGCCTGGCCGGGCACTTCGACGTGGAGCACTGCACGTTCCAGATCGAGCCGGCCGCCCACGCGGCGCACGAGTCCGAGACCCACGTCTGAGCCGTCGGCGCCCGTCGATAGGGTGCCGGCATGGTCGGAATCGGAGTCGTCATCCTGCCGCAGGAGCGGTGGGCCGTGCAGCGCGAGCAGTGGGTCGAGGCCGAGCGGATGGGCTTCGACCACGCGTGGACCTACGACCACCTGGCGTGGCGCTCGCTGGCCGACGAGCCGTGGTTCGCCACGGTGCCGTTGCTCGCGGCCGCCGCAGCCGTGACGAGCCGCATCCGGCTGGGAACCTGGGTGGCCTCCCCGAACTTTCGGCACCCGGTGCCCTTCGCCAAGGACGTCATGGGGCTGGACGACGTCTCCGCCGGGCGGTTCGTGCTCGGCGTGGGCGCCGGCGGCGAGGGCTGGGACGCGGCCGTCACGGGCCCGCCGCCGTCGCGCGGGGAGCGGCACCGCCGGTTCGCCGAGTTCCTCGCGCTCCTCGACGAGCTGCTGACCCACCCGGTGACGGACACCACGGGGGACTGGTACACCGCCCGCGAGGCCCGGATGATCCCGGGCACGCTCGCACGGCCGCGGCCCCCGTTCGTGGTCGCAGCCAACGGGCCGAAGGCGATGGCTCTCGCGGCTCGTCACGGACAGGGCTGGGCAACCTACGGGCCGTCGCTCGACATCGACGGCACCGGCGACGCGGCCGACCAGGAGCGCTGGTGGGCGGGCCTGGCCGAGATGGTCCACCGCTTCGACGAGGTCGTCGCCGCCTCGGGTCGCACGGAGCCGATCGGCAAGTGGCTGTCCCTCGACGGGGCGCCGGTGTTCTCGCTCGTGTCGGTCGAGACGGCGGTCGAGGGCATCGAGCGAGCCGCGGCCCTGGGCTTCGACGAGGTCGTGGTGCACCGCCCGCGGTCGTCGGGCATCTACGCCGGCTCCCTCGACGCGTACGCGGCGCTCGGTGACCGCCTGGCGGGTCTGCGGGGGTAGCCCGGTAAGCCCGCGGACGGGCGACTCAGGGCGCAGCGGCCGCCGCGGCTCGGGTGGCCGGCGGACGGGCGACTCAGTGCGCCGAGCGCGCCTGCCAGGCCGAGGCGACCATGTCCTGCAGCGAGTGCCGCATCGCCCAGCCGAGGTCACGCGCCGCCAGCTCGCCGGAGGCGACGATCCGTGCCGGGTCGCCGGGTCGCCGCGGTGCCACCTCGGGTGTGAAGTCGATGCCGGTCGCCTCGGCGACCGCGGTCATGATCTGCCGCACCGAGACGCCCTCCCCCGAGCCGAGGTTGTACACCGGCTCCAGGTCACGGCCCGAGGCGAGGGCGCGCGCCGCCGCGACGTGGGCGTCCGCGAGGTCGGCGACGTGGACGTAGTCGCGCACGCAGGTGCCGTCCGGGGTGGCGTAGTCGTCGCCGTTGATGCGCGGCGTGCGGCCCGCCAGCAGCGCCTCGAAGATCAGCGGGAACAGGTTGTGCGGGCTGGTGTCGTAGAGCTCCGGTGTGCCTGAGCCGACGACGTTGAAGTACCGCAGCGACGTGTGGTGCAGGCCCGCGGCGCGTCCCTGGTCCGCCAGCAGCCACTCGCCGATCAGCTTGGACTCGCCGTAGGGCGACTGCGGCGTGGTCGCCGTCGCCTCGGTGACGCGTTCCACGTCCGGCGTGCCGTACACACCGGCCGACGACGAGAACACGATCCGGTCGACGCCCTCGTCGGCCATCGCCGCCAGCAGGTGCGCGGTGCCGGTGACGTTCTGCTGGTAGGTGTGCAGCGGGCGGCTCACCGAGACCCCGGCGTACTTGAAGCCCGCCAGGTGCACCACGCCGTCGACGGCATGGTCGGCGATCACGCGGCGCACCAAGTCGACGTCGAGCACCGAGCCCTCGGCGAACGGGACGCCGGCGGGCACGAACTCGCGGTGCCCGCTCGACAGGTCGTCCAGCACCACGGCGTCGAGTCCCACCTGCCGGAACGCCCGCACCACGTGCGACCCGATGTACCCCGCACCGCCCGTCACCAGCCACGTCACGGTGGCGACCCTACCGTCCGTCAGGAGGCGTTCGCCGACGCACCCGTCAGGGCCCGCCACGCCTCGCGGCGGGCGGCCTGCTCGTCCGGGTCCGGCACGGGCAGCGACGCGAGCAGACGCTGGGTGTAGGGGTCCTGCGGGGCGTCGAGCACCTGGGCGGACGTGCCCTCCTCGACCAGCCGGCCGTGGTGCAGCACCGCGATCCGGTCCGCCAGGAGGTCGACCACCGCCAGGTCGTGGCTGATGAACAGGCAGGCAAACTTCAGCTCGGCCTGCATCGTCGCGAACAGGTCGAGCACCCTGGCCTGCACGGACACGTCCAGGGCGCTGGTCGGCTCGTCGGCGATGATCAGCTCGGGATCGAGGGCGAGCGCCCGGGCCAGGCTGGCACGCTGCCGCTGGCCGCCGGACAGCTCGTGCGGGAACCGGTCGCCGTAGGCGCTGTCGAGCTGGACCGCCTCGAGCAGCTCGTCCACCCGGGGCCGGGCCTCGCGCGGGTCCCTCGCGACGCCGTGCACCACGAGCGGCTCGGCGACGCACTGCGCGATGGTTAGCAAGGGGTTGAAGCTCGTCGCCGGGTCCTGGAAGACGAACCCGATCTTCCGCCGCGCCGGGCGCAGGTGCCGCTCCGAGATGCCGCGCACCTGCATGCCGAGCACCGTCAGCGAGCCGCCCGTCACCGGTGTCAGTCCCGCGATGGCGCGGCCGATGGTCGTCTTGCCGCTGCCGGACTCGCCGACCAGGCCGAGCACCTCGCCGGGTGCGATGGTGAAGTCGACACCGTCCACCGCGGTGAATCCGGGGGAGCGCAGCCGACCGGGATAGGTGATGGTCAGGCCGCGCGCCTCGACGACCGGGGCGGCAGCGGGCTCCGCCGCCGCGGCCGGTGCCGGGGGCGCCGCCGGGCGGGGGCTGGTGAGCGCCGCGCCGCGTCGCGAGCCGCCGACCCGCGGCACGGCGGCGAGCAGCGCCTTGGTGTACGGGTGCTGAGGTGCGGAGAACAGCGTCCGGACGTCCGCCTGCTCCACGATCTCGCCGGCGTACATCACCGCGACGGTGTCCGCGAGGTCCGCGACCACGCCCATGTTGTGCGTGATCAGCACCACCGATGTGCCGAACTCGGTGGGCAGCCGCCGCAGCAGCTCGAGGATCTCGGCCTGCACCGTGACGTCGAGCGCGGTCGTCGGCTCGTCGGCGATGACCAGACCCGGGTCGAGGACCAGGGCCTGCGCGATGACGATGCGCTGCTTCTGCCCCCCGGAGAACTGGTGCGGGTAGTGCTTGGCCCGAGCCTCGGGGTCCGGGATGCCCACCCGGCGCAGCACGTCGACGGCCGCCTGGCGCGCCTCCGACCGCGACAGCGTCGTGTGGGCGCGCAGCCCCTCCGCGATCTGCCACCAGACGGGGAACACCGGGTTGAGCGCCGTGGAGGGCTCCTGGAACACCATCGCGGCGTCCCGGCCACGCACCTCGCGCAGCTTGGACGGCGACAGGGACAGCACGTCCGCCGAGCCGGTGTCGGTGTTGCGGCGCAGCAGCACGGCGCCCGAGGTGGTGGCCGTCTCCGGCAGCAGGCCGATGATCGAGCGGGCCGTGACGGTCTTGCCGGAGCCGGACTCCCCGACGATCGCCAGCACCTCGCCCGGCTTGACGCGCAGGCTGACGCCGCGCACGGCCTGCACGTCACCGCCGTCGGTGGCGAACGTCACGTGCAGGTCACGGACGTCGACCACGGGGTCCATGGCGGTCATCACGCCTCCTCAGGGGTGGTCGGCCGTTCGTCGTGCTCCGTGCTCGCCGGAGCGGCCGCAGTGGCCGTGGCTGCCGCAGGACGGCCGCGGCCGGCGGCGCGGCGCGTGCGCAGCCGTGGGTCGGCAAGGTCGTTGAGCGACTCGCCGACCAGCGTGATGCCGAGCACCGTCAGCACGATCGCGACACCGGGGAACACCGAGGTCCACCAGATCCCCGACGTGACGTCCGCCAGGGCCTTGTTGAGGTCGTAGCCCCACTCGGCCGCCGACGACGGCTCGATGCCGAAGCCCAGGAAGCCGAGACCGGCGAGCGTGAGGATCGCCTCGGAGCAGTTGAGCGTCACGATGAGCGGCAGCGTGCGCACCGAGTTGCGGAGCACGTGGCGGGTCATGATCCGCGCGCTCGACGAGCCGATGACGCGCGCCGACTCGACGAACGCCTCGCCCTTGACCCGGACCACCTCGGAGCGGACCACCCGGAAGTACTGCGGGATGAAGATCACCGTGATGGA
This sequence comes from Cellulomonas sp., assembly GCA_036398695.1. Classification (GTDB taxonomy): domain Bacteria; phylum Actinomycetota; class Actinomycetes; order Actinomycetales; family Cellulomonadaceae; genus Cellulomonas. The sequence goes on from DASWOL010000015.1 coordinate 19,635, forward strand.
GATCGAGGCGGCGAGGATGCCGCCCCACATCTTCGACTGGCCACCGCTGATGACGATGGCCGCGACGATGGCGAGCAGCAGGGACGGGAAGGCGTAGATCGCGTCGGCGACGACGACGAGCACCCGGTCGATCCAGCCGCCGAAGTACGCGGAGATCAGCCCGAGGAACACGCCGATGAACAGCGACAGCACGATGGCGGTGACGATGGTCAGCAGCGCGGTCCGGCTGCCCCAGATCACGCGGGACAGCACGTCGTAGCCGCCGACCGTGGTGCCCAGCAGATGGGCCGACGAGGGCGGCTGCTGCGAGCCGAACAGTCCGGCGGGGCCGCGCAGCTGCGCCCAGGAGTAGGGCGCGACGAGCGGGGCGAAGATCGCGGAGAGGATGAACACCGCGGTCAGGACGAGGCCGACGACGAGCATGCCGCGCTGCAGGCCGACGCTCGAGCGCAGCTGGCGGACGATCGGCAGCCGGCGCCACCGCGGGCCGTGCCCGGGTGCGACGACGAGCTCGAGGTCCTCGGGGGAGGGCAGGTCGGCGGGGCTTGCGATGTCGGCGGTCATCAGTACCGGATCCTCGGGTCGACCAGCGCGGCGATGACGTCGACGACGAAGTTCGTCACGGCCACGATGACCGCGAGCAGCGCCACCATCCCCTGGACCGCGACGAAGTCGCGCGCGTTGAGGTACTGCACCAGCTGGAACCCCAGGCCCTTCCACTCGAAGGTCGTCTCGGTCAGCACGGCGCCGCCGAGCAGCAGGGCGATCTGCAGGCCGATGACGGTGATGATCGGGACCAGCGCCGGGCGCCACGCGTGGGCACGCAGCAGCCGCCGCTCGGAGACGCCGCGTGAGCGGGCGGCCTCGACGTAGCCCGTCTGGAGGGTGCCGATCACGTTGGTCCGCACCAGGCGCAGGAACACGCCCGCGGTCAGCAGGCCGAGCGCCAGGGCGGGCAGGACCGCGTGCTGCAGCACGTCGGAGACGACCGACCACTTGCCGGTGCTGATGGCGTCGATGAGGTAGATGCCGGTCCTCGCGCCGTGCGTCTTCATCTCGATCGTGTCGCGCGTCGACGCGCGGCCGGAGACCGGCAGGACGTTGAGCCATACCGCGAAGATCAGCTTGAGGAGAAGCCCGGCGAAGAACACGGGCGTCGCGTAGGCGAGGATCGCGCTGACGCGCAGCACCGCGTCCGGCGCGCGGTCGCGGCGTGCGGCGGCGATGCGGCCGAACGGGATGCCGATCACGAACGCGACGACGAGTGCGTAGAAGGCCAGCTCGAGGGTCGCGGCACCGTAGGTGGCCAGCACGTGCGTCACGGGCAGGTGGTCCGACAGCGTCGTGCCGAAGTCGCCGCGGACGATGCGGCCCAGGTAGTCGAAGTACTGGACGAGGATCGGCCGGTCGTAACCGGCCTGGTGGATCCGCTCCGCGAGCTGGTCCGGGGGGAGCCGGCCGCCCAGCGCGGCCGTGATCGGGTCGCCGGTGGCCCGCATCAGGATGAACACGACGGTGACGAGGATGAACACCGTCGGGAAGATCAGCAGGAACCGGACGAGCAGGTAGCGCCCCAGACCGCCGCCTGCCTTCTTCCCGCCCGCTGGTTCGGCGGGCGGCGGGGCGACCGCCTCGGCGGTCAGGTCGTTGGTGATCGTCACAGGAACCTCGTTCGCTCGGTGCGTGCGCAAGCCTAGGGGCGGCTTCCCCATGGTGGGGAAGCCGCCCCATCGGGCAGACGGGTCAGCCCTGGGTCTTGGTCAGCGCGCCGTAGCGGAACTTGAAGGACGCGTCGAGCGTGTCCTTCGTGCCCTCGACGCCCTTGCCGACCACGGCGACCTGCGCACCCTGCAGGAGCGGGATGGTGGGCAGCTGGTCTGCCAGCTCGTCCTGCACGGCACCGATCGCCGTCGCGCGAGCGGCGGGGTCAGTGGTCGTGGCCTCCTTGAGGATGTCGTCCGTGATCTTGCCCTTGCTCGGGAAGTGGTTCGCGAGGAAGCCGCTGTTGTTGGTCTTGTCGCTCCACGTGAAGAAGGGCGTCAGGTAGTTGTCCGCGTCCGAGTAGTCCGGGAACCAGCCCAGCTGGTACTCGGGGTACACGTCCGAGGTGCGGTCCTTCGAGTACTGCGTCCACTCGGTCGTCTGGAGGTTGACGGTGAACAGGCCGCTCGACTCGAGCTGGTCCTTGACCAGCCCGTACTCGTCGGCCGACGAGGGACCGTAGTGCGCCGTGGCGTACTGCAGGTTGAGCGTCACCGGCGTGGTGACGCCGGCGGCCTGCAGCGCGGCCTTCGCCTTGTCGAGCGAAGGACCACCGTTGCCGTCGCCGTACTTGCCCTTGAGCGCGTCGTTCGCACCGGTCAGGCCGGCCGGGACGTACGAGTACAGCGGGCTGTACGTGTTCTTGTAGACCTGGTCCGCGATCGCGGAGCGGTCGATGAGGTCCGCGACGGCCTGGCGCACGGCCAGGGCCTTCGCCGGGTCGGCGTCGGGCGTCTTGGCGCCGTACGGCTGGGTGTCGAAGTTGAAGACGATGTAGCGGATCTCGCCGCCGGGGCCGTCGATCACCTGGAGGTTGGTGTCCTTGCGCAGGTCGTCGATGTCGGTCGCGGACAGCGAGCGGAAGGCGACGTCCACCTCACCCTGCTGCACGGCCAGCTTGAGGTTGGAGGCGTCGGCGTAGTACGTCACGTTGACGTTCGGCGTCTTGGGGGCGCCGTACAGACCCTGGTAATCGGGGTTCGCCTTGTACGTGATCAGCTGGTTCACCGTGTAGTCGGTGATCGAGTAGGGCCCCGCGAACGGCTCGGCCTTCACGATGTCGGCGTCGGCCAGCAGCTTGTCGGCCGGGAACACCTGCTCGTCGACGATCGGCCCTGCCGGGCTCGACAGCACCTGCGGGAAGGTCTGGTCGTTGGCGGCCGTGAGGTGGAACACGACGGTCGTCGGGTCCGGGGCGTCGGTCGACGCCAGGTTGCCGAGGAGCGAGGAGGGGCCGTTGCCGCCGTCGGCGCCGCTCGCGCCGATCGCCTGGACGCGGTCGAACGAGAACTTGACGTCGGAAGACGTCAGGTCGTCGCCGTTGGCGAACTTCAGCCCCGCCTTCAGCTTGACCGTGTAGGTGGTGGGGTCCGTGAACGACGCCGACTCGGCGATGTCCGGCTTGACGTCCGGGCTGCCGTACGGCGTGTTGAGCAGGAACGGGTAGACCTGGTTGATCACCGCGAACGACCCGTTGTCGTACTCGCCGGCCGGGTCGATCGTCGTGATCTTGTCGGTCGTCCCGATGAGGATCGTGTCGGCCAGCGCGCCGCCGGCTGCCGCACCGCCGCCGGCGGTCGTGCTTCCTCCCGTCGCGGTCTGGTTCGAGCTGCCGTTGCTGCTGCAGGCAGCGACGAGCAGTGCGCTCGCCGCCAGGCCTGCGGTGATCGCCAGCGTGCGCCGGCGTCCTGTCGCGGAGTACATCCGCCACCTCATTCCGTCAGTCGTTCGGTGGGGCCGCCCGGATCGGTCGCGTCTGCGAGGCCGGGCGGTGGGCGCGGCCCCCTGGGGGCCACGCGCCGTCTTAGCAGATCACCTGCTGCTTACCTGGGAGTAACCGCAAGGTCACGATGCGGTCTCAGTCCCGCGATCCGGGCCGCGCGGTCTCACGATGCGGCTGGATGTACCCGATCGGGCGACGCTGAGGTGTCCGGCCACGGGTGCGAGGTCGCCGCCTCGCGCGGACGCGCCGGCGCTCGACGTCAGGTGTGGCGTTCGAGGCCGAGCAGCAGGCGCTTGCGGTCGAGGCCGCCGGCGTAGCCCGTCAGCGACCCGGCCGCGCCGACCACGCGATGGCACGGCACCACGACGGACAGCGGGTTGCGGCCGACGGCCGCGCCGACCGCCCGGACCGCCGTGGGCCGGCCGACCTGCTGGGCGAGCTCGGTGTACGTGGCCGTCTCGCCGTAGGGGATCTCGGCGATGGCGTCCCAGATCGCGCGCTGGAACTCGGTGCCGGCGGCGCGCACAGGCACGGTGAACTCCGTCCGCGTCCCGGCGAAGTACTCCCCGAGCTCGTCGGCGGCCACGGCCAGCGTCGCGTCGCCCTCCGGCGCCGGGTCGCCGAAGCGGGCGTCGGCCGGGCGGTGCGCCTGGCCCGCCATGTAGACGCCCACCAGGGCGTCGCCGTCGGCGACGAGCGTCAGCGGACCGAGGGGTGAGTCGACGATCGTGTGCCTCATGCGATGGCCTCCTGGTCGGGGGGTTGAGTCGGCCCGGCGAAGTCGTCGGGCAGTGCGTTGACAGGGTGGGCGCCGGTGGCCCACAGGTGCTGCACGGCGTAGGCGCGCCACGGCGCCCAGGCGCGGGAGGCGCCCTCCAGACCGGCGGGGCTGGTCGGCAGGCCGAGCCGCCGGGCCGCCTGGCGCACGCCGAGGTCGCTCGCCACGAAGGCGTCGGGGTCACCGAGCGCCCGCATCGCGATGGTCCCCACCGTCCACGGCCCGATGCCGGGAAGGGCGGCCAGGGCGGCCCGCGCCTCGTCGCGCCCCGCACCGGCGTCCAGCACCACGACTCCGTCCGCCAGCGCGCGCGCCAGGGCCACCAGCGTGGCGCGGCGCGAGGCCGGCATCGCCAGCGCGGCCGCGGTGGCGGCCTCGTCGGCCAGCAGGTCGGTGGCACGCGGGAACAGGTGCGTCAGGTTCCCGTCCGGGTCGTCGACCGGCGTGCCGAGCGCCGCGACCAGCCGTCCGGCGTGCGTGCGGGCGGCGAGCGTCGACACCTGCTGGCCGATCACCGCGCGCAGCGCCATCGCCTCCGGGTCCGCGGTGCGCGGCACCCGCCGGCCGGGCGTGCCCTCCACGAGCGGGCGCAGCCTCTCGTCGCGGGCGAGCGCCCCGTCGACGGCGACCGGGTCGGCGTCGAGGTCGAGCATCCGGCGGGTGCGGCTGACCGCCGCCGGCAGGTCACGCACGTCGGCGAGCCGCAGCGTCACGGGGAAGGCGCCCGCCTCCGGTCGGTGCACGGTGACGACGCCCCACGCGTGCGGCAACCGGACGGTGGTGCGGTAGGCGCCGTCGCGATACTCCTCGACGCCGCGCACGGCGGTGGCGACGAGGTGGCCCAGGAGGTTGGAGGGCTCGAGCGGCGCGCGGTACGCCAGGCGCAGCGCGACGATCCCGGGGTGGGGCTCGTGGTGCCGGGTCGCACGCCGTCGCAGCTCGGTGGGCGACAGCGCGTAGGTGGCGGCGACTGCGTCGTTGAACGCGCGGATCGAGGCGTAGCCCGCCGCATAGGCGATCTCGGTCATCGGCATCGTGGTGCGTTCCACGAGGGTGCGCGCCGTCTGCGCCCGACGAGCCCGCGCCAGGGCCAGGGGGCCGGCCCCGAGCTCGTCGGTGAGGACCCGCTCCAGCTGGCGGGCGCTGTACCCGAGCGCCCGGGCCAGCCCCGGAACTCCGTCCCGGTCGACCAGGCCGTCGTCGATGAGCCGCATCGCGCGGGCCGCGACGTCGCCGCGCACGTCCCACGCCGGGGATCCGGGGCTGGCGTCGGGCCGGCAACGCAGGCAGGCTCGGAACCCGGCCGCCTGCGCCCCGGCGGCCGACGGGAAGAACCGCATCCGGTCCTCGCGCGGCGTGCGCGCCGGGCACGAGGGCCGGCAGTAGATCCCGGTGCTCGTCACGGCGAGGACGAACCACCCGTCGAACCGCGAGTCGCGGGAGCGGACGGCGGTGCGGCAGGTGGCCTCGTCGGGCAGGGTGCTGGGCACGACGACGATCCTGCGCCCCGGCCACCGCCTGCGGCTAGCGAAAAAACGACATCGCGTCGTCTACATCAGATCCTGCCGCGACCACCCGCGCCGCACCCGCCACACCGCCACCGCCCACGCGGTCAGGGCGATCGCTCCCAGCACCAGCACGCTGCGGACCACGGCCGGCGCGTCGCCGTCGAGCGCGGCCCCGAGTCCCGTGACGCCCCAGTAGCCGGGCGACACCGGGGCGATCACGCGTGCCGCATGCGGCAGCAGCGACAGCGGCACCAGCGCCCCGCCGAGGCCCGTGAGGACCAGGCCGCCCACGTCCTGCGCGGCGACCAGCTCGGCCGGGCTGCGCATCGTCGTCGCCAAGGCCATCCCCACGGCCAGCAGCATCGCCACCCACGCGCCCTCCGCGGCCAGCAGCAGGCCGGGATGGTGCACCCGCAGCCCGAGAAGGGCCGCGCCGACGCCCAGCACCACGGCCTGCTGCGCCGCGAGGAACCCCAGCGGCGGCACGGCCTTGGCCAGAAGCATCTCGGCCGGCGACGTCGGGCTGCAGCGCAGCCGGTCCCACGTCTTCCACGTGCGCTCCGACATGATCCCCTGGCCCACCATCGACAGCGCGAGCAGCGAGAACATCACCGCCTGGCCCACGGCCGCTCGCTCGGCGCCCTGGCCCGTGGCGGCCTGGTACAGCGGGCGCAGCATCGACATCAGCAGCACGGGCATCACCAGCCGGCTGACGATGGGGCCCGGTTCGCGCAGCAGCAGCGTCATGCCCATCCGCACCATCGCGCCGACGCGCTCCGTCGTCGCGGCACGCTCGACGTCAGGCCGCATCGCGCACCTCCCGGTCGAGAGCGGCGAAGAGGTCGTCGAGGGACGGTTGCTGCACGTCGACGCGACGCGGGCGCGCGCCGGCCCGGATCAGCTCGGCCAGCACGAGGCCGGGATCGCGGGTGCGGATCACCCACGCGTCCCCGTCGCGCTCCGCCCCCAGCCGGGAGAGCACGTCCGGCGCCTCCTCGTCGAAGGTCGCCACCACGCGGGCGGGAAGCTCGGCGAGCAGCACGGCCTGGGTCCCGCGGGCGACCACCCGGCCGGCCCGTGCCACGGCGATCGTCGCTCCCAGCTCGACGAGCTCGGGCAGGTAGTGGGTGGTGTAGAGCACCGCGGCACCCTCGTCGGCCCGGCGCCGCACCGCCGCCAGGAGCGCCGATCGCGTCTGCGGGTCGGCGCCGACGGTCGGCTCGTCGAGCAGCAGCAGCGGCGGGGAGCCCAGGAGGGCGCAGGCGGCCTGGACCCGCCGGCGCTGACCGCCCGAGAGCACGGCGACCCGACGGTCGGCCAGCCCGGCGAGGCCCACCTCGTCGAGCACCTGGTCGACGTCGGCGCGCACCCTCGCTCGCCGCGCGGCCCGCGAGCCGTGCCCACTGAGCCCACTGAGCCCACTGTGCTCCGTCCCCGCCAGCCCGGCGCACAGCGAGACGTTCTGCCGCACGGTCGCCGTGACGTAGAGCTGTAGGTCCTGGGCCGCGACGCCGGTGAGCGCGCGGGCCCGGCGCGGGTAGGCCAGCGCGTCGATGCCGCCCACCCGGACGCTGCCCGCGTCCGGCCGGACCAGGCCGAGCATCACCCCGACCGCCGTCGTTTTGCCCGCGCCGTTGTGGCCGACGAGTCCGACGACCTCGCCCGCCTCGACCGACAGGTCCAGCCCGTCGAGCGCGAGCACCTCGCCGAACCGCTTGCGCAGGCCGTTCACCTCGAGCACCAGCCACTCCTTCCGCGACGTGCCCCGTGGGCACCACTGATGTGTACGGCGTATACGTATACTCTGTATACATGACGTCGCGCAAGGACCAGATCCTCGCCACCGCACTCGCCCTCGCGGACGAGTCGGGCCTGGAGGCCGTGACGATGAGAGCCGTCGCCGCGCGGGTGGGGATCACGCCGATGGCGCTCTACCGGCACGTCGCCGACAAGGAGGCGCTGCTGGACGGCGTGCTGGAGACCGCGTTCGCCGAGGCCGCGCTCCCGGACGCCCGCCTGCCCTGGGACGAGCGGCTGACCAGCCTGGCCGCGGAGGTGCGCGCCATCGGGCACCGCCACCCCACGGCGCTCGGGCTCGCCTTCAGCCGGCCGGGCGACACCCCTGGCGTCCGCCGGCTCGTCGGGGCGATCCACGAGGTGTTCGCCGAGGCGGGCGTCCCCGAGCGCCAGTGGAACCGGCTGGAGCGGATGGTCTCGACGTTCGTCGTCGGCTTCGTGGTCTCCGAGGTGTCCGGGCGCTTCCCGCGCGACGTCGGGGAGTACCTCGCCCGGGAGTACGCGGCCGACGTGGCGGACCTCCTCGGTCTCGTCCGAGCCGCGGCCTCCCCGGAGCAGGCCAAGATGTAGCCGGGAGCGTTCGTCGTCGGGAGGACCAGGTGTTCACCTTTGCGACCGCCGGCCGGATCGTCGTGGGAGCCGGCACGTCCGACCAGGTGCCCGGGATCGCGCGCGGCTTCGGAGCCCGGGTGTTCGTGGTGCTCGGCCCGCACACGGACCCGGCGAGCACCGCGCTCGCGGGGCTGCCCGACGACGCCGCGTGGCGACGGTGGTCCGGCGAGCCCACGGTGGACGGCGTGCGAGCGGCGCTGGCCGCGGCGCGCGAGGTGCGTCCGGACGTGGTGGTCGCCTGGGGCGGCGGGTCCGTGATCGACCTGGCGAAGTGCGTCGCGGTGCTGCTGCACGCGGACGGCGACGTGACCGACCACCTCGAGGTGGTCGGCCGCGGCCGGCCGCTGCCGGCGGCGTCGGTGCCGGTGATCGCCGTGCCCACCACCGCCGGGACCGGGGCCGAGGTGACGGCGAACTCACCGGTCCTGTCGCCCGAGCACCGGGTCAAGGCCAGCCTGCGGAGCCCGGCGATGCTGCCGGCGGTCGCGCTCGTGGACCCGATGCTGACGTTGACCTGCCCGCCGGCGGTGACGGCGTCGTCGGGCCTCGACGCCCTGACCCAGTGCCTGGAGCCGTTCGTCACACCGAGGGCGAACCCGTTGACGGACGCCCTGGCGCGCGAGGGCCTGACCCGCGCCGCGCGCAGCCTGCGCACCGCCTACCAGCACGGCGACGATCTCGACGCGCGCACGGACATGAGCCTGTGCTCCCTGCTCAGCGGCATGGCGCTGGCGAACGCCAAGCTCGGCGCCGTGCACGGCCTGGCGGCGCCCCTCGGCGGGATGCTCGGCGCCCCGCACGGCGCGGTGTGCGCGGCTGTGCTCGCGGCGACCACCTCGGTCAACGTGCGGGCGCTGCGCTCGCGGGAGCCGGCGTCCCCGGCGCTCGACCGGTACACCGAGGCGGCGCGACTGCTCACCGGGAACCCGGCGGCCGTGGTCGAGGACGGCGTGGAGTGGATCGCGCAGACGGCCTCGCTGCTCAAGGTGCCGTCGCTGGGGGCGCTCGGGCTGCGGCCCGACGACCACGGCGCGGTCGCGGACGCCGCGCTCGCCGCGAGCAGCATGGCGGGCAACCCCGTGCTGCTGACGCGCGACGAGGTGCTGGAGATCCTCGACCGCTCGGCGTGAGGCAGGCCTGGCGACGTGCGCCTGGTGGGCCCGTGAATCCGTGACGGTGGGCCCCGTGGGGCTCGAACCCACAACCCGCGGATTAAAAGTCCGCTGCTCTGCCAGTTGAGCTAGAGGCCC
>DASWOL010000016.1:0-3332 GCA_036398695.1 Cellulomonas sp.
GAAGTCGTAGATGCCGTACTCCGGCTCGGCCTCGTCGAGCCAGAAGAGCCGTACGCCGAGGTCGTGGTAGCTCGCGCGGCACAGCTCCCACAGGCGCCGCCGGGCGTGGGGGTTGGTGACGTCGAAGAACGCGCTGGGTCCGCCGAAGCTCATGTGCAGGTCGAGGCCGCGCTCGGCCTTGACCAGGTAGTTGTGCTGCTTGAACTCCGCGTAGTTCTCCGAGCTGGTGGACACCTGCGGCCACACGGACACCATGAGCTCGACACCCATGTCGTTCAGCTCGGCGACCATCGCCTTTGGGTCGGGCCAGAACTCCGCGTCGAACCGGTAGTCGCCCATGTGCGGCCAGTGGAAGAAGTCGGCGACGATCACGTCCAGCGGCAGGTCGCGGCGCCGGTGCTCACGGGCGACCTCCAGGAGCTGCTCCTGGTTCCAGTACCGGAGCTTGCACTGCCAGTAGCCGAGGCCGTACTCGGGCATCATCGGCACGTGCCCGGTGGCGTCGGCGTACGCGGCGGCGATCTGGGCGGGGGTGTCGCCGGCGGTGATCCAGTAGTCGAGCTGCTGTGTCGACACCGCGGACCACTCGGTGCGGTTGGCGGCGAACGTCGCCTGCCCGATGGCCGGGTTGTGCCACAGGAAGCCGTACCCCGCGCTGGACAGCACGAACGGCACGGACGCCTGCGAGTTGCGGTGCGCGAGCTCGAGCGTGCAGCCCTTGAGGTCCAGGATGTCCTGCTGGTACTGGCCCATGCCGTAGAGCTTCTCGTCGGGCCGCGCCTCGAAGGACGCGGTCAGGGCGTGGTCGCCGGCGAGGATCGGGCGGAAGGCGCGCGGCGTGAGGTTGAGCGAGCCGCCACGGTCGAGCTCGCGCAGCAGGGTGCGGCCGTCGCGGTCCAGGAACTCCAGCGTGCACGCCACCGTGTGGTACTCGAGCTGCTCGCTGTAGCCGGCCTGGGCGCGCAGCACCACGGTGAGGGCGCCGTTCGTGAGGGTCGCGGTGGCGGTGGCGCCGTCGACCACACCGTCGGCCTCGCGCGCGTCGTCCTCGTCGATCGCGATCTGGACCACGGCCGGCTTCGGTGGCAGCAGCGCGTAGTCGGTGTCGAGGACGTCGCCCGAGCGGGCCGCGCGGACGCGCACGCTGTCCGGGCCCCAGGCCTGGACGACGAGGGTCTCGCCGTCGCCGTGCCACACGACGGCGTCGGGGTGCGCTTCGAAGAACTGCACGGGGCATCTGCTCCAGGGGCTGGTCGTGGTGGGTGCGCCGGGCGCCGGTCGGTCCTTGACCGCGCCCGTGGCCACCCCGGCCGCCACGTACTTCTGGGCGAGGACGAGGAGGAGCGCGGTCGGGATCGACGCGAGGACGGCGGCGGCCGTCATCGGCTGGGCCCCCGCCCGCCCCTCACGGGCAAAGGCTCAGCGAACCGGTTCGCCGATCGTGGCAGCGAACCGGTTCGCTGTCAAGCGGCGCGAGGATTCCCGCCCGGGCGGCGGGGTCGTTCCGTCCTCCGATCGGTGGCGCGACCGGATCAGGCGCGACCGGGCCGCGTCCTTCTAGCCCGCGGGGGCCGTGCGGTGCAGGTCCGCCACCGAGTCGCGCTCGACGAGCGACGGTGCCACCAGGTGCGCGACCGGCCGCTCCGCCTCGCCGCCGACGCGCCGCAGCACCATCGCCACGGCCTCCTCGATCACCTGCCCGAGCCGCGACTCCACGGACGTGTACTCGAGCGCGTAGAGCTGGGCGAGTGCGGCGGAGTGCAGGCTCAGCACCGACACGTCCCGGGGGACGGTCATGCCCCGCTCCTGCAGGACGGTGGGCAGCATGGCCACGGCCGCGTCGTTGTGGAGCAGCAGCGCGGTGCAGGCCGTGTCCACCCGCGCCAGCGTCTCCCGCAGCGTCGCTCGCACCGGCGTGGGGTTGACCGGCGCCGCGACGGGTCGCAGCGCCACCCCGCGCTCGGCAGCCCGGGCGAGCGCCGCGTCCCGGAACCGCCGCGCGTACGTGGCGCCGGACGTGAGCAGCTCGTCGGGCCAGCCGACGAACAGCCCGCTGCGGTGCCCCGCGTCGGCCATCCGGTCGACCAGCAGGCGGGCGCCGGCCGCGAAGTCGAGGTCGATCGCGTCCAGGCCGCTGCGCTCCGAGGGCATCCCGATCAGCACGGCGGGGAAACCGGACGCGGCGATCGGCTCGATGCGCGGGTCGTCCTCGACGACGTGCATCAGCACCAGTCCGTCGACCTGCCGCGCCGAGATCGCCCCGCGCACCGCGGCGGTGCCGTCGGGGTCGGTCAGCAGCAGGACGCTGTAGCCCTGGGCCCGGGCCGCGTCGGTGATCGCGACGAGGTAGGCGGACTGCGACGGCCCGAACTCGGCCTCGTCGAAGCGGACGACGAGACCGAGGGTCATCGTCCGGGCCGTGGCGAGGGCGCGCGCCCCGGAGTTCACCGAGAAGTCGAGCGTCGCGATGGCGGCCTCGATCTTCGCGCGCGTCTCGGGGGAGACCGTCTTCCGGCCGGTGAGCACGGACGACACCGTGCTCCGGGACACTCCCGCCACGCGCGCGACGTCGCCGATCGTCGTGGCCATGCACCCTCCGTCGTACCAGGAAACCTGAGCGCGAACCGGTTCGCGCTCAGGGCGAGGGTAGCTCAGGCAACGCGGACCCGACGGCGTCCGGCAGCGGGGCGGCAGGGTCGGGCCAGGGCGGTCAGTCCCGACGTCCCGGCTGTGCGTGGTGGCCGCCGATCACCTCGCCCACCCGGGCGAGCACCCGCTCGAGGATCTCCGGCCCGGTCGCGAAGTTGAGGCGGGCGTACGAGGCCGTGGCGACCGGGGTGTGCTGGGCGAACTCGGCGCCGGCGTTGAGCAGCACCCGGCCCCGGCGCAGGATCTCGGCGGCGGGGTCGTCGGGCGGCAGGGCCGTGCCGGACAGGTCGAGCCAGGCCAGGTAGGTCCCCTCGGGGCTGTGCGCCCGTACGCCGGGGGTCGCCGCCGCCCACGCCACGACCCGGTCGCGGTTGGCCTGGAGCCGGGCGACCACGGCGTCGAGCCAGGCGTCGCCGAGCTGCCACGCCGCCACGGTCGCGCGGCTGCCCAGCACGCTCGGCGCACCGAAGTAGTCCAGCGGCGCCGCGGCCAGGTGCTCGCGGACGGCGGGCGGCCCGACGTGCGCGACGGCGCAGCGCAGGCCCGCGATGGAGAAGGCCTTGGTCGCGCTCGTCGCCGTGATCGTGCGGGACGCCGCGTCGGCGCTCAGCGACGCGAACGGCACGTGCCGGCGGCCGTCGTACACCAGGTCGGCGTGGATCTCGTCGGACAGCACCACCAGG
>DASWOL010000017.1:0-19644 GCA_036398695.1 Cellulomonas sp.
CAGCACCGCCTCCGGGTGCAGCACCAGGTACGTGTCCAGCGGGTCCTCGCGTGCGACGAGCACGGCGAGCCCCTCGGTACCGGCCCGTCCCGCACGGCCCACCTGCTGCCAGAACGACACCCGCGTGCCGGGCCACCCGGCGATGAGCACCGCGTCGAGGCCGGTGATGTCGACGCCGAGCTCGAGCGCGTTCGTGGTGGCCAGCGCCCGGAGCGCGCCGGTGCGGATCGCCGCCTCCAGCGCGCGCCGCTCCTCGGGCAGGTAGCCGCCTCGGTAGGCCGAGACCAGCCGCGGCAGCGAGGCGTCGACCTGGGCGAGGTGGCGCCGGGTGCTCGCCGCGACCGACTCCGCGCCGCGCCGCGAGCGCGTGAACGCCAGCGTCCGGGCGCCGGCGGTGACGAGGTCGGCCAGCAGGTCCGCCGTCTCGGCCGTGGCGGTGCGGCGTGGCCGGTCCAGTGGCCCCCAGAGGTCGTCGTCGCCGTCGTCGAACGGCGACCCGGTGCCCGGAAGCTCCGGCGGCCGCCAGAGCACCACGGTGCGGCGGCCGGCCGGCGAGGCGTCGTCGGTGACGGCCTCGACCTGCGAGGGCTCCACGCCGATCAGCCGCGCGGTCGAGACCGCCGGGTCTGCGGTGGTCGCGGAGGCCAGGACGAAGGTGGGGTGCGCGCCGTAGGCCTCGGCCAGCCGCCGCAGCCGGCGCAGGACGAGCCCCACGTGCGCGCCGAACACGCCGCGGTAGGCGTGCCCCTCGTCGACCACCACGTAGCGGAGCCCGGCCAGCAGCCGCGCCCAGCGCTGGTGCTGCGGCAGCAGCGCGAAGTGGAGGAAGTCGGGGTTGGTCAGCACCACGTCCGCGTACTCGCGGGCCCATCGGCGCTCGTCGGACGACGAGTCCCCGTCGCACGTGGTGACCCGCACGTCGCGCACGCCGGCCGCTGCGAGGAGGCGCTCGACGGCGGTCAGCTGGTCGGCCGCCAGTGCCTTCGTCGGGCACAGGTAGAGGGTGGCGGCCCGCCGGCCGTGGTTCTCGATCCGTCCGGGCTCGTGCTGCGCACGGGCGGCCGAGTGCCGGACCGCGGACAGCGCCGGCAGCCAGAACGCGAGGGACTTGCCGGAGCCCGTGGACGTCGCCACGACGGTGTGCCGGCCGTTCCACGCTGCCTCCGCGGCCTGCGCCTGGTGCGCCCACGGCCGGGCGACACCGAGAGCGCGGTAGCCGGCGACGAGCTCCGGGTCCGCCCAGTCCGGCCAGTCGACCGTCCGCCCTTCCCGGGCCTCGAGGTGGCGCACGTGCGTCACGCTCTCGGCGCGGCGTCCGCCGGCGAGCAGGACGTCGAGCAGGTCGCCGGAGGGCACGGCGTCATCCTCGCACCGGGGTGCGTCAGCCATGGGGCCACGGTGTCGCCACCGACGTCTGCCCTGCCGGACGTCGAGGCGATCGCGGACCGGCCGCGTCCGCTCGTCGCGGCGTGGGCGTGACGACGCCTCACCACCCGACGGACGAGTCCGGGTACATCGGCGGGCATGCCGCGCCCGGGTCGACCAGCGGCTCGAAGTGCCAGGGCTCGTTGGCGTACCTCCGGCACAGGCCGAACTGGGCGCCGTGCTCGGTGAGCCAGGCGGCGCCGGCCGGCGGCCCTACGTCGATCGCCCGGCCCTGCACGTGCGCCGATCCCGACGGCGGCAGCACCCACCGGTGTGCCTCGGCCTGAGAGCCGTAGCGCGCGACCGCCTCGTCGACCAAGCGCTGCTGCTCCGTCGCGCTGCGCCAGCCGGAGGTGATGGTGAGCGTGACGCCGTCGCCCGCCGCGGCGCCGGAGGCCTCGTTGAACCGTCGCTGCAGCTCGTCCGACAGCGCGGTGGGTGACGGGGCGGCCGTGATCGAGTCCTGGCTCTGGATGCCGAGCCACCACGCGGCGAGAGCCGCCCCGACGACGGCGAGTGACGTCGCGGCGAGCAGTGCCCGACGGCGGGCACGCAGCTGCCGCTCGGGCCGGCCGTGGAGATACGTCGTCACAGCTCCAGGCTGGCCCGGCCTGCCCGCGCACCGCGTCATCGCGCGGGTGGACCGTCGTCCCACCGTCGGGTGATGCCGGCAGCCGCCGGACTCCGCCCGAGGGTCGACGCGACGGGATCGGCGCGACCTCGGGGTGGCCCGGGCGGGTGTAGGGGTGGGCGCCGCGGGAGCCGGCCACGGCGCCCACCCCGGCTTGTCACACCGCGAACGCGGCGACCCGGCCCTGCAGGCCGATGGCGAGCTCGGCGAGGCCGCGTGTGGACTCCTCGACCTGCTCCAGCGCCTCGCTGGTGGTGCGCGCCGCGACGGCGACGCCGGTGATGTTGCCGGCGATCTCGCCCGCGCCCTGGGCGGCCTCCGCGACGGACCGCGACATCTCGTTCGTCGTCGCCGTCTGCTCCTCGACCGCCGACGCGATGGTGGTCTGGTGGTCGTTGATCTCCGTGATGATCTCCGTGATCCGGTCGATGGCGGCGACCGCGCCACCGGTGTCGGCCTGGATCGCCTCGACGCGCCGGGCGATGTCCTCGGTGGCCTTCGCCGTCTCGCGCGCCAGGTCCTTGACCTCGCCGGCGACGACGGCGAAGCCCTTGCCGGACTCGCCGGCCCGGGCGGCCTCGATGGTGGCGTTGAGTGAGAGCAGGTTGGTCTGCTCGGCGATCGTGGTGATCACCTTGACCACCTCGCCGATCTGCTGGCTCGACGTCCCCAGCCGGCTGACCTGCTCGGTGGCGCTCGCGGCGACCTGCGCCGCATGCGCGGCCACGCGCGCCGCGTCGGTGGCGCTGCGTGCGATCTCGCGGATGCTCGCGCCCATCTGCTCGGCACCGGCCGCGACGGACTGGACGTTGCGGGACACCTGCTCCGCCGCCGCGGCGACCACCCCGGCCTGCGTCGACGTCTCCTCCGAGCCCGCGGCGACCTGGGCGCCGGCGGCGGACAGCTCCTCGGACGACGCGGCGACGGTGGAGGCGCTCTGCATGACGCCACCCACGAGCTCGCGCAGCGAGACCAGCGCCGCGGCAAGGCCTCGGGCCATGTCGCCGACCTCGTCGGCCGAGTTCACCTCGGGGACGACCGTCAGGTCACCGCGGGCGATCGCGTCGACCGAGCGCTTGACCTGGGCGACGGACCGGCGGATGGCGCTCGCGATGACGATGCCGACGGCGGTGGTCGCCAGGATTCCCAGGACGATGACGATGATCGTCGTCACGATCGCGGTGCGAGCCGCACGTTCGGTCGCGGTGGCCACGTCGCCGACGGCCGTCGTGACATCGCTGTCGACGGCGGTCAGGTCGCTGATCATCTGGCTGCCGAGCTGGGCGACCCCGCCGTCGCGCAGTGTCACCCACTGCGCGCGGTCGTCGGCCTTCGCCGCCGGCATCAGCTGGGTGTCCACCGCTTGCCGGTAGCTGGACAGCGCCGAGGTGAACGACCCCCACGAGGCGGGCTCACCGCCCAGGGCGTCGCCGTAGGCCTGGTGGAACGACGTCACGGCCTGGTCGAGCGT
Source organism: Cellulomonas sp. (assembly GCA_036398695.1). GTDB lineage: Bacteria > Actinomycetota > Actinomycetes > Actinomycetales > Cellulomonadaceae > Cellulomonas. The sequence goes on from DASWOL010000017.1 coordinate 3,528, forward strand.
CCCGTACGCCGCGGTCAGCTGGTCGACAGGCTTCTGCTTGGCGTCCGGCGGGTACGCGCCGGCGGCCGTGACGGCCAGCCGGACGTTCCACAGCGCGTCCTTGAGCGCGGTCAGCGGGGTCACGACGTCCGACTGGACGGCGGCAACGCGGGCGGTGTCGGCCCGGACCTGGCTGATGGTGGTGCTCGCGTAGATGCCCAGACCGGCGGTGACGACCGCGGCCAGGGCGACCAGCGACATGATCTTGCCTGAGACCGACATGCGGACGCGTCGTCGCGCCGAGAGGTCGGCGGTCGCTGAGGGGGTGGAGGTGACCACGTTCGTACTCCTTCGTGCTCTGTGGTGAAGTCCTGCGCCCCTGCGGTAGCCCATTCGGGCGCAGGACCCTCGGACTGAGCACCCCGGACGGGTGAAGCGTGCTGAAGATGTGTCAGCACCCTTGGACGAGAGCCGCCGCGGGCGGGTCCGCCGCTCACCAGGTGCGCTGGGTGGATCGGCCCTTCGAGGGGGAGGATCGGCCCGTGCGGATCGACCTCAACGCCGACCTCGGCGAGGGCGACGGCCCGTGGCGGCGGGGCCCGCTGCCCGACGAGGACCTGCTCGCTCTGGTGACCAGTGCGAACGTTGCCGCCGGCTTCCATGCCGGGGAGCCCCTCGGGATCGCCGCGATGTGCGCGAAGGCCGTGCAGCACGGTGTGGCGATCGGCGCGCACCCGTCGTACGACGACCGCGAGGGATTCGGCCGGCGTCCCATGGACGTGCCGGCTCCGCTGCTGCGCGCCTGGGTGACGTACCAGATCGGCGCGGTGCAGGCTCTCGCCCGCTCCGTGGGCGGGCGGGTGTCGCACGTCAAGCCGCACGGTGCCCTCTACAACGCGATCGTGCACGACGAGACCCAGGCGCAGGCCGTCGTCGACGCCGTGGCCGGTCTCGACCCGACGTTGACGCTCGTCGGGCTGCCCGGCTCACGGGTGCTCGCGCTGGCCGAGGCGGCCGGGATCCCGACCGTGCGTGAGGCGTTCGTCGACCGCGGCTACCGCCCGGACGGCACGCTGGTGCCGCGCAGCGAGCCTGGCTCGCTGGTCACCAGCCCGGTGCTGGCCGGCGAGCGCGCCGTGCGGATGGCGCTCGAGGGCACGGTGCTCGCGGTTGACGGGACGCTCGTCGACGTCCGTGCGGGCTCGCTCTGCGTCCATTCCGACACGCCGGGCTCGGTGCAGATCGCCGCAGCGGTGCGGTCCGCGCTGGCGGCGGCGGGCGTCGAGGTCAGGGCGTTCGTCGAGCCATGACCGCCTGGCGATGGCACCTCGTCGGGGACGACGCCGTCCTGGCCGAGCTGCCTGATGCCGACACCGTGGCACGCGTCGACGCCGCGCTCCGGGCGGCTCCTGTCGAAGGTGTGGTCGACGTGGTGCCCGCAGCCCGAACGGTGCTGGTGCGCGGTGTGGCGCGGGGACGCGGGCAGTGGGGACGAGCGGTGCGGCGGGTGGCCGAGGCGGCGTTGGGAGCCGCCCGTGCCGCGGGCGGCGGCACTCCGGGCCGCGTCACGCCGAACGGTGGCGTTGCCGGCACAGGTGGCACAGGTGGCACAGGTGGCGGAGGCGGCGGAACCGGCGGAGGCGGCGGGGGTGGCGAAGGCGGCGCAGGCGCTGCACCCGTCGAGATTCCGGTGGTCTACGACGGCGAGGACCTGGCGGCGGTCGCCGAGCTGACCGGCCGGTCGCCCGACGAGGTGGTGAGCCGTCACCTCGCCGGTCGCTACCGCGTCGCCTTCGGCGGGTTCATGCCGGGGTTCGCCTACCTCGTGGGGCTCGACCCGGTGCTCCAGGTGCCGCGCCTGGCGACGCCTCGCACCCGCGTGCCGGCGGGTGCGGTGGCGATCGCCGGAGAGTACGCCGCCGTCTACCCGGGCCCGACGCCCGGCGGCTGGCGGCTGCTCGGCGGCACCGACGCCGTGATGTTCGACCCCTTCCGCGACGAGCGCCCGGCGCTGCTCGCCCCCGGCGACGCCGTCCGCTTCGTCCGTGCACGTGCGTCGGTGCTCGCGGTGCCCGGGCCGGCAGGCAGTGCGGAGCGCGGCGCGCGGGCGGTGCGACCGCAGGGGCCCGGGATCGAGATCGTCGCCGGCGGGGTGCTCACGCTCGTCGAGGATGCGGGCCGGTCTGGCCTGGCGGACGTCGGCGTGCCGCGCAGCGGGGTGGCGGACCCCGCCGCGCTGCGCGCCGCGAACCACCTGGTGGGAAACCGGGCGGACGCCGCCGTGCTCGAGACGGTGCTCGGAGGACTCGTCGTGCGCTTCGGCGCGACGGCGGCGATCGCGCTGGTGGGGGCGCCCGCGCCCGCAGAGCTGGACGACGGGCCTGTGCCGTACGGCAGGGCCGTGCGGGTGTCCGCCGGCGCGACGCTGACGCTCGGCACGCCGGGCGACGGCCTGCGTACGTGGCTGGCGGTGCGCGGCGGGATCGACGTGCCGGCCGTGCTCGGCTCCCGCTCGTCGGACGTCCTGTCGGCACTCGGCCCGCCGCCGCTGGCTCCGGGCGACGTCCTTCCGCTCGGCCACGCCTTCGACGGTCTCCCGGAGGTCGCGGTGGACTCGGCGGGGGACGCGGCGAGCGACGAGGCGAGGCACGCGGAGGAGGACGGGGCGAAGGCTGCGGGCGGCGAGACGGCAGCAGGCGGGGCCGTCGCGCTGGTCGCCACGCCCGGACCACGCGCCGACTGGCTGACCCCCGCCGCCTGGGCGCGCCTCAGCGCGCAGGAGTGGACCGTGGCACCGGCGAGCAACCGCGTGGCGCTGCGGCTCGACGGCCCGCCGCTCGGGCGGTCCCGGGACGACGAGCTCCCCAGCGAGGGGCTGGTCCTCGGCGCCGTGCAGGTGCCGCACGACGGCCGCCCGGTGGTCTTCGGCCCCGACCACCCGGTCACCGGCGGCTACCCGGTGGTGGCGGTGCTCACCGCCGAGGGGATCGCGCGCGCCGCGCAGTGCCGTCCGGGCGACCGGGTGCGGATCGTGGTGCGCGCGAGCGCCCCGCCCGACGACGACGGCCGGATCGCGGCGTCTGCCGACACCACGGACGCCGACGGCCGGGACGAAGATCACCCCGAACTCGGGACCTAGGTCCCGAGCCCAAGGGCCCGACGTGAGGTGTCTGCCGGATGGGAGAATGCCACATCTAGGCACGCCGGGCGTGTCGCACCACAACATCTTGTGTCGCCGTTGTCGGATGGGGGCTCACCCCGAAGCGGGGGCGGAGGAGTTCGAGGAGGGGCACAGCGATGTCGCAGGAGCCGGTTGTCGTGGAGGTCGGGACGTCGATCGAGGAGTACCTCGACCGGAGCGACTGGCGTGTCAACGCCAACGCGAACCAGGGGTACTCGCTGGGCGGCCTCATCCTCAACACGGCCGGCAAGGTCGTCGCGAACTACTGGCTGTCGCACGTGTACCGGCCCGAGATCGGCGACGCGCACCGCAACGGCGACTTCCACATCCATGACCTGGACATGCTGTCGGGCTACTGCGCGGGCTGGTCGCTGCGCAACCTGCTCCAGGAAGGCCTCAACGGCGTCCAGGGCAAGGTCGAGGCCACCGCGCCCAAGCACTTCTCGAGCGCGATCGGCCAGATCGTCAACTTCCTCGGCACCATGCAGAACGAGTGGGCCGGCGCCCAGGCGTTCTCGTCGTTCGACACGTTCATGGCGCCGTACGTCCGGCTGGACGCGCTCAGCTACACCGAGGTGCGGCAGGGCATCCAGGAGCTGATCTACAACCTCAACGTGCCGAGCCGCTGGGGCACCCAGACCCCGTTCACCAACCTGACGTTCGACTGGATCTGCCCGGAGGACCTGCAGGACGAGGTGCCGTTCGTCGGCGGCGAGCCGGCCGGATTCACGTACGGCGACCTGCAGGTCGAGATGGACATGATCAACCGGGCGTACATGGAGGTGATGACCGAGGGCGACGCCTCCGGCCGCGTGTTCACCTTCCCGATCCCCACGTACAACATCACCCAGGACTTCCCGTGGGAGTCCGAGAACGCCGAGCGCCTGTTCGCGATGACGGCGAAGTACGGCCTGCCGTACTTCCAGAATTTCATCAACTCCGACATGAAGCCCGGCGACGTGCGGTCGATGTGCTGCCGTCTCCAGCTGGACCTGCGCGAGCTGCTCAAGCGCGGCAACGGCCTGTTCGGCTCCGGCGAGCAGACGGGCTCGGTCGGCGTCGTCACCGTGAACATGGCGCGCCTCGGGTTCGTCCACCAGGGCGACGAGGCCGCGCTGCTCGCGGCGCTCGACCACCTGCTCGACCTCGCCAAGGAGTCGCTGGAGCTCAAGCGCACGACGATCCAGGACCTCATGGACCGCGGCCTGTTCCCGTACACCAAGCGCTACCTGGGCAGCCTCGAGAGCCACTTCTCGACGATCGGCGTCAACGGCATCAACGAGATGGTGCGCAACTTCACCGGCGACGAGTACGACATCACCGACCCCCGCGGCCACGCGCAGGCGATCCGGCTGCTCGACCACGTCCGGGAGCGGATGGTCGAGTTCCAGGAGGAGACCGGCAACCTCTACAACCTCGAGGCGACGCCGGCCGAGGGCACCACGTACCGGTTCGCCAAGGAGGACCGCAAGCGGTTCGAGGGCATCCTGCAGGCCGGCACGGACGCCAACCCGTACTACACGAACTCCTCGCAGCTGCCGGTCGGCTTTACCGACGACCCGTTCGAGGCGCTGGCGCGCCAGGACGAGCTGCAGAAGAAGTACACCGGCGGCACGGTGCTGCACCTGTACATGGCGGACCGGATGTCGTCGGCCGCCGCGTGCCGCGAGCTCGTCAAGCGCTCGCTGACGATGTTCCGGCTGCCGTACCTCACCATCACGCCGACGTTCTCGATCTGCCCGAGCCACGGCTACCTCTCCGGCGAGCACTGGACCTGCCCCACGTGCGAGGCCGCCGGCAAGACGGTCGAGTGCGAGGTGTGGACGCGGGTCATGGGGTACTTCCGTCCCGTGCAGTCGTTCAACGTCGGCAAGAAGGGCGAGCAGGCCGAGCGGGTGTCCTTCCGCGAGTCCGTCGCGTTCGGCGCCGAGCCCGGCATGCACCACTTCGCGCACGACGAGGCCCTGGCCGCCCCGGTCGGCGCATGACGGTGGTCCAGATGGCCGTCGGACCTCGGGTGGTGCCGATCGCGCAGGCCGCCGACACGCTGGCGATCGCCGGCCTGGTGCCGCTGTCCACGGTGGACTGGCCGGGCAAGCTCGCCGCGACGGCGTTCCTGCAGGGCTGCCCCTGGCGGTGCACCTACTGCCACAACGCGGCGATCCTCGACACCCGCACGCCGGGGGTGGTCCCGTGGTCGGCCGTGTGCGAGCTGCTGGACCGGAGGCACGGGTTGCTGGACGGCCTCGTCTTCTCGGGCGGGGAACCGACGCGGCAGCCCGGGCTGCTCGACGCGGTGCGCCAGGTGAAGGACGGCGGCTACCTCGTCGGGCTGCACACCGGCGGCGCCTACCCGGCCCGGCTGGCACCGCTCCTGCCGTACGTCGACTGGATCGGCTTCGACGTCAAGGCGCCCGCCCGGCTGTACCGGGCGATCACGCGGGTGGGCGGGCCGACGACGACGGCCGACCGTGCCTTCGAGTCGCTGCGCTTGGTGCTGGAGGCGGGCGTGGACGTCACGGTGCGCACCACCGTGGACCCGACGGTGCTCGCCGACGGGGACGTGCGGGAGCTGACCGACACGCTGTTCGCCATGGGCGTGCCCGAGCACGTGCTCCAGCAGGTCCGCACCGAGGGCACCACGCCGGAGTACCGCGCCGCGCTCGCGGCGGTGCGCGACTGACGATCCCGCCGTGACGGGACGGGCGCGACACGCACGGCCCTCGGGGCGGTCAGTCCGAGGCCGCCCTGACCCACCAGCCGCGCGCGCTACGGCGCCGACGCGGACGGCTGGTCGGTCGGGGCGGGCTGCTGGGCATCGGCGGCCAGCGTGATCGGCCACGGGCCACCGGCAACCCGAACCGTCCGGGCCGCAGGTGAGGACAGGGTGACGTCGGCGACGAACCACAGCGTGTAGTCGCCCGGCCCCGCGCGCGTCACCCCGTCGAGCCGCGAGCAGTCGAAGGCGAGCGCCGGACCGTTCCACTCGAGCCCGGCCCCCGGCCGAATCGTCGCCTGACCCTGCGGCGGCCCGACGGGCCCGGCCGCGACCACGACGTCGTCGCGCAGCAGGAGCACCGACTCGCCCGCGCTCGCGGCGACCTGGACCGCTTCGGAGCCGGTGTTCACCAGGTTCACCGTCAGCCCGAACGGGTCGGTGCCCGACACGGTCTCGGGTGTGAGGTCACGGACGTCGAAGAGGTCGGCCGAGCCGTCCAGCGCTGCGAGCGCCTGCCCGGTGGCGCCGCACAGGGACGTGCCGGTGGCGGTTGACAGCGTCCCGGGCAATGGCGCAGGCCACGTCGGAGACGGTTCGCCGGCGGGCGTCGGGCCGTGGTGGGCCGTGAGGCCAACCGCGCCGGCGGTGGCGCCCGCGAGAGCCAATGCGAGCACGCCGGCCACCCCGGCTCGCGCGGCACGCCGCCGGCGGACCCGTGTGACCAGACGCCTCAGCGTCGCCTGCGCGGACACGTCGCCCAGCGTCCCGCCCGCGGCAGCCCGGACAGCGGCGCCGGCCAGGTCGTCGAGGGCCCGTTCGAGGTCGTGGCTCATCGTGTCCTCCTCGGTTCGACAGGTGCGGTCTCATGGGGCGCGCCGCCCTCGCCGAGGGGCCCGAGGCGCACCTCGAGCGCGCGCGTGCCGTCGGACAGGTACCGCTTGACGGCCCCCTGGCTCAGCGAAAGGACCGACGCGATCTCGGCGATCGGCAGGTCGTCGAAGTAGCGCAGGACGACGCACGCGCGCTCGCGCGGAGCGAGCGAGGCCAACGCCTGGTGCACGGCCAGGCGGTCGGTGACGACGACCTCCGGCCCGGCGGCCGGCCCTGTGACGTCGGCGTCGGCGACCAGGTGCCGGATCGAGGCCCAGCGACGCCGACGCCGGAAGTCGTCGATGTACGTGGTGAGCATCGTGCGGCGCACGTACGCCTCGGCGGAGTTCACCTCGTGCACCGGCCGGCCGCGGGAGAACACCTTGACCAGCGAGTCCTGGACCAGGTCCTCGGCCTCGCGGACGTTGCCCGTCAGCAGGTATCCGTACCCCACCAGCGCCGGTCCGCGGTCGCGCACCAGCGCATCGAGCACGGGCCGCCATCCCGGCACGGTCGTTCCCCCCGATCGTGGGGCCACCTCCGGTAGCCCCGTCCACCATGGTGACGGTCGGCGCCCGCAGAAGGTTGGGGTCTTCGAGCCGGTTCAGGCGATGGGCGGGGACCAGCCGTCGAGCATGGCGTCCAGCCCGGCCCGCCACTGACGGTCCGGATCCCACGCCCAACCGGCCGCGACTCCCGCGGCCAGCAGCGGGTACTCGGCCGCCATCTGCTCGGGCGTCGGCCCGTCGGGCTCCTCCGCGGCGCCGCCCACCGGCTCCACGACCTCCGCGAGGACGTGCCCGGTGGTGTAGACGGTGAGGCAGTTGAGCAGGTCGATCGCGGAGGGTACGGGCAGCCCGCCCTGCACCAGCAGGCCCAGGCCGGTGTCGAGCAGCGCGCTCATGGTCGGCCCCGAGACGGGATGCGTGCCGACGATGACCACCGCGTTCGGGTGGGCGCGCAGCGCGGCGCGCAGCCGGCTCATCACCTCCGTCACCACCGTGCGCAGGCCGGCGTCCGGGTCGAGGCTCTCCAGGTCGACCTCACGCCAGATGAGCTCGGGGATGGCGTCGAGGATCGCCCCCTTGCCGGGCACCCAGTGGTAGACCGCCATCGGGTCGACGCCGAGCGCGGCGCCCAGACGCCGCATGGAGAACCGGTCCACCCCGTCGGCGTCGAGCAGCGCGAGCGCGGTGCGCAGCACGTGGTCGCGCGTCAGCGCCGGGCGGGTGGGCCGCTCCGGCGCCGGCGCGGCGTCCGTGCCGGAGGTCACGTGGTGCCGACCTTCGCCGCGTCCATCCGGAAGCACAGCCCGACGACGAGCGCGCAGCCCGCCGCGAACCCGAGCAGCCGCAGCGTGTCTCCCGCCACCGCGCCCATGCCGGCGCCGTCCAGCGAGATGCGGGACAGCGCCCCGATCGCCCAGGACGCCGGCGAGGCGTGAGCGATCCCCTGCGCCCAGCCGGGCAGCGAGCTGATCGGCGTGAAGGCGCCACCGAGGCCGGCCATCACCATGCCGAGAAGGTTACCGATCACCATCGCCTGGTCGAGGGAGCCGAACACGGCGACGAGCGCGACACCGAACGCCGTCAGCGCGGCGACGAAGGCGACGAGCACCACCAGCAGGGCGCCGACCGACCCGGTGATCCGGAACCGGTACGCGACCGCGCTGACCGCCAGCACCACGCCGCACTGGAGCAGCTGCGCCGCGAACGAGGGCAGGCACTTGCCGACCACCAGGTCGCCGGTGGTGGTGGCGCTGGCGCGCAGCCGGTCCCAGGTGCCCCACGCGTGCTCCCGGTAGAAGAGCATCACGGTGGTCTGCACCGACAGGAAGGCGAACAGCACCAGCATCCCGGGCACCACGTGCTCGGCCCCGGTGGCGGTCGTCGCGCCCGCCAGCCGCAGCTGGGCGCGCACACCGGGGATGAGGAAGGGGATGAAGACGATCGGGACGGCCGTCATGGCGATCGTCGGTGCGGGGTCGGACAGCAGCAGGCGGGCGCCGCCGCGGGCGACGGCGAGGCTACGCGAGAACGACATCGTCGGGCTCCTTGTCGGTGGATCGCCCGGTGAGGGCGAGGTAGGCGGACTCCAGGCTCTTGGGGGACACGCGCACGGACTCGGTGCCCCAGCGCTCGACGAGCTCGCGGACGGGCGCGGCGGCGACGATGCGTCCCGCGTCGAGCACCGCGATGTCCGCCTCGAGCTGCTCGAGCTCGGTGAGGTAGTGCGTGGTGTAGACGACGGCCGTTCCGGCGGCCGCCATGTCGCGGACCAGGTCGAGGATCCCGGCGCGGGACTGGACGTCCGCCCCGACGGTGGGCTCGTCGAGGAACAGCAGGTCCGGGCGGTGGAGCACGGCCATCCCGGTGTGCAGCCGGCGCTTTTGCCCACCGGAGAGCGTGTCGGCCCGCTGGTCCAGGCAGTGCGCCAGTCCGAGCAGCTCGGCGACCTCCTCCGCCCGGACCTTCGCGGCGCGGGGCCGCAGCCCCGCGAGCTCGGCGAACGTGCGCAGGTTGGCCCGCGCGGTGAGCGTGGGGTAGATGCCGAGCTCCTGCGGGGCGAGCCCGACGTGCCGGGCGGCCGCCGCGCGGTGGGCGACCGCGTCGACGCCGGCGACGTGCACCGTGCCGGCGTCCGGGCGGCGCAGGCCGGCGACGATCGAGATGAGAGTGGTCTTGCCGGCGCCGTTGGCGCCGACCAGGCCGAGCACCTGCCCGCGGGCGACGTCGAGGTCGACGCCGTCGAGGACGAGATGGTCGCCGTAGGCCTTCACGAGGCCCTCGACGTGCAGCATGGTGAACTCCTCTACGTTGTAGAAACGATCTACACCGTAGACCAGTTCTACGTCGTAGACAAGGGGAACCGCGTCGGATTTGAGCGGGGTGACCACCGCTGGTGGGGACTTGTTGGGACTTAGGTCACGCGCGGTGGCTAAACTGCCGACCTCCGCAGGCACCGCAGCCTGCGGTTCCGTGGTCACGAGCCGCGGTCCGGTCCGGAGGGGGACGCATGTTCCATCTCGACGCCACGAGCGTCGCCATCGTCAGCGTCGTCGCGGTGCTCGCGGTCGCGGCCCTGGTGCTCGCCGCAGTGCTCGCCCGTCAGGTGCTGGCGGCCGACGAAGGCACGCCGCGCATGCAGGACATCGCCCGGGCCGTGCAGGAGGGCGCCTCGGCGTTCCTCCGCCGGCAGCTGCGGACGCTGGCGATGTTCGCGGTGGTGGTCGTCGCGCTGCTGTTCCTGCTGCCCGGCAGCGCTGGGATCAAGACCGGACGGGCGGTGTCGTTCCTCGTCGGCGCCTCGTTCTCGGCCGCCATCGGCTTCCTCGGGATGTGGCTGGCCACGCGCGCGAACGTCCGGGTCGCCGCCGCGGCGTCGAAGCCGAACGGCCGCAGCGAGGGCGCGCGGATCGCGTTCCGCACCGGCGGGGTCGTCGGGATGTCCGTCGTCGGGCTCGGCCTGCTCGGCGCCTCGGTCGTCGTGCTCGTGTTCGCCTCCGACGCGCCCGCGGTGCTCGAGGGCTTCGGCTTCGGCGCCGCGCTGCTGGCGATGTTCATGCGGGTGGGTGGCGGCATCTTCACCAAGGCGGCGGACGTGGGTGCGGACCTCGTCGGCAAGGTGGAGCAGGGCATCCCGGAGGACGACCCGCGCAACGCCGCGACCATCGCGGACAACGTCGGTGACAACGTGGGCGACTGCGCGGGCATGGCGGCAGACCTCTTCGAGTCGTACGCGGTGACGCTCGTGGCCGCGCTCATCCTCGGCAAGGCGGCCTTCGGCGAGCAGGGCATGGTGTTCCCGCTCATGGTGACCGGCGTCGGCGCGCTCGTCGCGGCCCTGGGCGTGGCGATCACGCGGGTACGCGGCGACGAGTCGGGGCTGACCGCGATCAACCGCGGCTTCTACGTCTCGGCACTGGTCGGCGTGGTGCTCGCCGCGGTCGCGGCCTTCGCCTACCTGCCCTCGTCGTTCGCGGCCCTCACCGGTGGGACGGCCGGGCTGCAGACGCACCCGGGCGACCCGCGGCTCGCCGCGACCGCCGCCGTGCTCGTCGGCGTCGTGCTCGCCGGGGTGATCCTGTGGGTGACCGGCTACTTCACCAAGACGACGAGCAAGCCCACCCTGCACGTGGCGCGCACCACGCTCACCGGTGCGGCCACCGTGGTGCTCTCCGGCATCGGGGTGGGGTTCGAGTCTGCCGTCTACACCGCGGGCATCATCGCCGCCGCGATCTGCGGGGTGTTCCTCGTCGCCGGCGGCTCGGTGCCGCTCGCGCTGTTCCTCATCGCCCTGGCGGGCTGCGGCCTGCTCACCACCGTGGGCGTCATCGTCGCGATGGACACGTTCGGGCCGGTGAGCGACAACGCGCAGGGCATCGCCGAGATGTCGAAGGACGTCACGGAGGCCGGCGCCCAGATCCTCACCGACCTCGACGCGGTCGGGAACACCACCAAGGCGATCACCAAGGGCATCGCGATCGCGACCGCCGTCCTGGCGGCCACCGCGCTGTTCGGCTCGTACGCCGACGCGGTGCGCACCGCCCTGGGCTCGGTGGCCGGCACGGTGACGGGCGACCTGGCCACGGCGATGCTCGACTACCAGGTGATCTCGCCGATCACCCTCGTGGGCGTCATCCTCGGCGGCGCGACCGTGTTCCTGTTCTCCGGCCTGGCGATCGACGCCGTGACGCGCGCCGCCGGCTCGATCGTCTTCGAGGTGCGCCGGCAGTTCCGCGAGCACCCCGGCATCCTCACCGGCGAGGAGCGGCCGGAGTACGCCAAGGTGGTGGACATCTGCACGCGTGACTCGCTGCGCGAGCTGGCCACTCCCGGCCTTCTCGCGGCCTCCGCGCCGATCGCGGTCGGGTTCGGCCTCGGCATCGGCCCGCTGGCGGGGTTCCTCGGCGGCGCGATCGCCACGGGCGTCCTCATGGCGGTGTTCCTGGCCAACTCCGGCGGCACCTGGGACAACGCGAAGAAGATCGTCGAGGACGGCCACTTCGGCGGCAAGGGCTCGCCCGCGCACGCGGCCGCGGTCATCGGCGACACCGTCGGCGACCCGTTCAAGGACACCGCCGGCCCGGCGATCAACCCGCTGATCAAGGTGATGAACCTCGTCGCGCTGCTGGTGGCGCCCGCGGTGGTCTCGGTCTCCGTCGGAGCCGGGGCCAGCACCGCGTTGCGGCTGACGCTGGCGCTGGCCGCGGCGCTGGTCGCCCTGAGCGCCGTGGTCGTGTCGCGCGTGCGTGCCTCCCGGGCCGACCGCGCGGGCCGTCTCGAGACGGAGGCCCCGCTGGCCGGCGCCGAGTCGATCGACGTGGTGCTGGCCGACGAGGAGGCGCGCGCCTCGCACGGGCACGCCTCCTGACGAGCGGACCGGATCCGCGTGCCGCGGCAGCGCCGGCTCAGGCGGAGGTCAGCGCGACGATCCTCATCACCGACGGGTCCCGGTAGCAGGTCTGGAGCAGGATCTGCCCGTTCATGCCCGCGGCTGCCGAGTAGTGCGAGCCCTTCGGCAGGTCGCGGGCATCGGTGACCACCCAGGTCTTGCTGTCGATCTGGACGCGGTCGCCGAGGTGCAGACCGAGGATTGGCGTCCCGCCGCAACCGCGGTGGATGGGGTAGTAGGGCTTGCCGTCGACGTCCTCGAACCAGCGGGTCAGCCCGCCGAGGCACCGGTCGAGCGCGTCCTGGCCGCCGGTGTCGACGACGGTGGTGTGCCAGGCGATCGCCGGCCCGGGGGATGACGCCGGCCGCGCCGGCGACGAGACCCTCGGCTTGGCCGGGGCCGCCGGCTTCGGCTTCGTCGCGCCCGTGGACTTCGCCGCGGCGGCCGCGCTGGCAGATCGGCTGGCGGCCTCGGCCGCCGCACGGCTGGCGGCCTCGGCGGCGGCCTGAGCCGCGGCGGCGTCCTGCGCGGCCTTGGCGGCAGCGACGCGGAGCGCCTCGGCGCGTGCCACCTGGGCCGCGGCCTCGGCGCGGCGGCGCGCCAGCGTGTGCACGGCCTCGTCCGCGAGGGCGATCTGGCCGGTCATGGCCGTCCGCTCGTCGGCGGCGGCGATCGCCACGGCCGTGGCGACACGCACCGCGGCGCCGGACGCCGGGGCAGCGGCCGGCGCGTCCTGGCGGTCAGCGGGAACGGCGACGCCGGCCACCAGGACCGACACCGACGCGACCGCTGTGAACGCCTGCCTCAGCACGTACGCCCCATCGGCAGCGCACCGGCCCGCCTGCGGGTTTCACCCGTGTCGCTTGCCGGCGTCAGCGAGCACGTGCGCGCGGTCCGGCCGCTCGTGGCCGGTGCCACCGCCGGTCGGCAGTGCCCGTCGAGTGCCCGTCGAGTGGCCATCGAGTGGCCGTCGAGTGGCCGCCGAGAGTGGCTGGGAAGCCGGGGCCCTACGCTGAGAGCACCGCCCCCGAAAGGACCGTCATGCCCTCCGACCTGCGCGCCGCCGTGGCCGCGCTCATGCCCCGCGCCCTCGCCGACCTCACCGACCTCGTCGCCATCCCGTCGATCGCCGACGAGAGGATCGTCCCGCTCGCCGAGTGCGACCGCGCGGCGCAGTGGGTCGCCGCGGCGTTCCGCGCCGAGGGGATCGACGACGCACGGCCGGAGCGCACGCCGGACGGGACGGCCACCGTCGTCGGGCAGCGTCCGGGGCCCGACGGGGCGCCCACCGTGCTGCTCTACGCGCACTACGACGTCCAGCCGCCCCTCGACGAGGCCGCGTGGACCACGCCGCCGTTCCGGCTCACCGAGCGGGACGGCCGGTACTACGGCCGCGGTGCCGCCGACTGCAAGGGCAACATCGCCGCGATCCTCACCGCGCTGCGCGCGCTGCGCGACGAGGACGGCGGCTACCCGGTGACGCTCAAGCTGGCGATCGAAGGGTCGGAGGAGCAGGGCGGAGGCGGGCTCGACCGGCTCGTCGAGGAGCGCCCCGAGCTCTTCGACGCCGACGCCGTGCTGGTGGTCGACGTGGGCAACGTCGCCGTCGGGCGCCCCACGCTGACCACCTCGTTGCGGGGCAGCGCCGACGTCGTGGTCCACGTCGCCACGCTGGCCGGTGCCGTGCACTCGGGGATGTTCGGCGGCGCCGCGCCCGACCCGGTGGCCGCGCTCGTCGCGATGCTCGCCACGCTGCGCGCCGCCAACGGCGACACCACGGTGCGCGGCCTCGACGCCTCGGCGACGTGGCCCGGGGCCGGCTGGGACGCCGACGACTTCGCGGCCGCGGCCGGCCTGCTGCCCGGCGCGCAGATCCTCGGCTCCGGCTCGGTGGCCGACCAGCTGTGGGCGCGCCCGGCGGTCACCGTGGTCGGCCTCGACGTGCCACCGGTGGTCGGCTCGACGCCGTCCATCCAGGGGCGGGCGTCGGCCCGGCTCAACCTGCGGGTGCCGCCGGGCACGTCGGCCGTGGTGGCACGGGACGCCCTGGTCGCCCACCTGCACGCGGTCGCGCCGTGGGGCGCCACGGTCACGGTCGAGTCGGACCACGTCGGCGAGCCGTTCCTCGCCCGCACCGACACCGCGGCGTTCGGCGTGCTGTCCGACGCGCTGGCGGAGGCCTTCGGCTCGCCGACGGTCACCGTCGGCGAGGGCGCCTCGATCCCGCTGTGCAACGTGCTGGCGACGATGATGCCGGACGCGTCGATCGTCCTGCTCGGCGTCGAGGACCCGGCGGCGGCGATCCACGCGCCGAACGAGTCGGTCCACCCGGGCGAGATCGAGCACCTCGCCGTCGCGCTCGCCCTGTTCCTGCGCCGCCTGACCTGAGGTTTCACAGCACCGTCACAGGTCGGGTTCGTCGTCGGCCCAGGTGCCGTCCCTAGTTTGTGGACGGCATCGGACGAGCGACGTGAGGATGACATGGTCAGGCGGTGGAGGGCGGCTCGCCCGGCGCGAAGGGTGGTCGCCGTCGTGGTGGCCGCCCTCGTCCTGGCGGGGGTGGGCACGGGTGTCTGGTGGTTCACCGGGCGGGACAAGGCGAGCGCGGAGCCGACGAGCGGCGCGACGACCTCCACGGTGGCGGCCAGCCTGACGACGCTGGAGAAGGCGGTGACCGCCACCGGCACCCTGACGCCGACCGTGCAGCAGGCCGTCAGCTTCGCCGTGAGCGGCACCGTCACCGCGGTGGACGTCAAGGCGGGTGACACGGTGAGCGCCGGGCAGGCGCTGGCCACCGTCGACACCCTCGAGCTCAACGCCGACCTGCTGTCCGCCAAGGCGGACCTGGTCTCGGCGCAGGCGACGCTCGCGGACCTGCAGGCCTCGAACGACGGCGGCGCCACCGCCACGGCACAGATCGCCGCGGCCACCGCCCGCGTGGCCGTGGCACAGGCCGCCGAGACGGCGGCGGAGACGGCGATGGGCGAGGCGACGCTCGTCGCCCCGGTCGCCGGGCTCGTGACGAGCGTCGACCTCGAGGTGGGGCAGAAGGTCACCGGGTCGGCCGGCTCGGCCGCGTCGAGCGGGTCGTCGAGCGGCGCGTCGAGCGGCTCGTCGGGCAGTGGCGCGGCGGCGTCCGGCGCCTCCGCCGGAGGGTCGTCGAGCGGCTCGTCGTCCTCGTCGTCCTCGTCGTCCTCGTCGTCCACCGGTCAGTTCGAGATCGTCGGCACCGGCGCCTACCAGGTGAGCCTGTCCGTCGACGACACCGACGTGGCGCTGGTCGCGCCCGGCGACCAGGTGGAGCTGACCTCCGACGACCTCACCGCCACGGTGTTCGGCGTCGTCCGCACGGTGGGGCCGCTGTCGACCTCGACCGGTGTGGCCGCCTACCCGGTGGTGGTGGACGTCACCAGTGACCCGTCGACGCTCCACGACGGCATCTCCGTCGACGCACGGGTGATCTACGAGCGCCGCACCGACGTCCTCACCGTCCCGACCGCCGCGATCACGAAGGCCGCCGACGGCACGTCCACCGTGACGAAGGTGGCCTCCGACGGCACCACGTCCACGGTCACGGTCACCACGGGCGAGACGTCCGGCACGGTCACCGAGATCACCGCCGGCCTCGCCGAGGGCGACCAGGTGCAGGTGACCACGTACGCCCGCAGCTCGACAGGCACCAGCGGGTCGACGAACCGGCAGGGGACCTTCCCCGGCAGCGGGGTGCCGGGCGTCGCGCCCGGTGGCAGCGTGCCTCTCGACCGCTTCGGCGGCGGCACCGGCCAGGCGCCCTCGCAGCTGGGCTTCCGGAACCGGGGGACCGGCGCCAATGGCTGAGCGCACCGCGACGCGCGTGGCCGACGAGCCCGCGGCGCCCGGCGCCGACGCGCCCGTCATCGAGCTGGTCGGCGCCCGCAAGACCTACACGACGGGCACCATCGAGTTCGAGGCGCTGCGCGGCATCGACCTGCGGA
>DASWOL010000018.1:0-27540 GCA_036398695.1 Cellulomonas sp.
CCGCCGGTCGAGGCGTTCGCGGAGGCGGGACGATGACCCAGGAGGACGCCGTGACCGAGCAGGTAGCCGACCGGCACTCGCCGCTGCACGACGAGCACGTCGCGCTCGGCGCGACGATGACCCCCTTCGCGGGCTGGCTGATGCCGTTGCGCTACTCGTCGGACATCGCCGAGCACACGGCGGTGCGCACGGCCGCCGGCCTGTTCGACCTGTCGCACATGGGCGAGATCGCGGTGCTGGGCGCCGACGCGGGCGCGTTCCTCGATCACGCCCTAGTCGGGGCGATCTCGAAGATCCGGCACATGGGCGCGCGCTACACGATGATCTGCCAGCCGGACGGCGGCGTGATCGACGACCTCGTCGTCTACCACGTCGGGGACGACGAGTTCATGATCGTGGCGAACGCCTCCAACGCCGCGACCGTCATGACGGAACTGGAAGGCCGCACGTCCGGGTTCGACGTCACGCTGCGCGACGACTCCGCGGGGACCGCTCTGATCGCCGTGCAGGGTCCGCGCGCCGCGGAGATCCTCCGCGCGACCGACGGCCTGGCCGAGGATCCGGCGATCTCTGGTGGCGCGGCGTTCGGCGAGCTGAAGTACTACGCGGCGATGCGGATGCGGTTCCGTGGGGAGCCCGTGCTGGTGGGCCGCACCGGGTACACCGGCGAGGACGGGTACGAGATCTGGATCGAGGCCCACCGCGCCACCGACCTGTGGCGCTCGCTGCTCGCCGCCGGACGGCCGCTGGGCCTGGTGCCGGCGGGCCTGTCGGCGCGCGACAGCCTGCGGCTCGAGGCGGGCATGCCGCTGTACGGCAACGAGCTGGACCGCTCGACGACGCCGTACGACGCCGGCCTCGGGCGGGTGGTGGTGCTGGACAAGGCCGGCCCGGACGGGGAGCCGCGCGACTTCGTCGGGCGTGCCGCCCTGGCGGAACGGGCGGCCGCGCCGGTGCAGCGCGCGCTCGTCGGGCTGGTCGGCCAGTCCCGCCGGGCCGCGCGCCACGGCTACCCGGTGCTCGCCGGGCCGGACGAAGGCGCGGCCGTGATCGGCACCGTCACCTCCGGGGCACCGTCACCCACGCTGGGATACCCGGTGGCGATGGCCTACGTGTCCGGCGAGTACGCCGACGAGGGCACCGTTCTCGCCGTGGACGTCCGCGGACGGCCCGAACCGGTGCGCGTGGTGGCCCTGCCCTTCTACCGTCGTCCTCGCTGACCCGATCGCCCCGAACAGCCCCGAAGGAGACCCCCATGAGCGGCCAGCCGCCCGCCGACCTGCAGTACACCGTGGAGCACGAGTGGTACGCCGCCCCGTCCGCGCCCGGCGCGCCCGGCACGGTGGGCATCACCGATGTCGCCGCCGACGCGCTCGGCGACATCGTCTACCTGGAGCTGCCGGCCACCGGCGACCAGGTGGTCGACGGTTCCGTGATCGGCGAGATCGAGTCGACCAAGTCGGTCTCGGAGCTGTTCTCCCCCGTCAGCGGAACCGTGGTCGAGGTGAACGAGGCCGCGATCGACGACCCGGCCCTGGTGAACTCGGATCCGTACGGTGCCGGTTGGCTGTTCCGGGTCGACGTCACCGGTACGGGTCAGCTGCTCTCGGCGGAGGAGTACGCTGCGCTCGCCGCGGGCTGACGACTTCTTGGACGGTTGTCCGAGTGGCGAGACCGCGCCCTTCCTGGTTTCGGAATGGTTACGGGGACGTTTGTCCCTTGCGCCGAAAGAGTGATTCCGGGTTCAGATGATGGTCCGAGGTATCTCTTCGCGGGCGGACGGGTCATTCTGTGCGCAGCGCGTTCGGCACCACGGGGGGCATCGTGATGACGAGAGGTGTCTGGGAAGTGGCGTCATAGTGCGCCCTGACCCCCCTCTCATCCGGTACGCAGCTGTACAACGACCACTCGGACGGGCCGAGGGATCGTCGGCAGACCGGAGGACACCATGAGCATGCTGGAGACGACGAGCACCAGGTCCGCCATCCTGGGCGACCCGCTCACCCGTCGCGAGAAGGTCGTTCTGGCCGAGCTCGGCGAGGACGTCACGCTGGAAGAGATCGCCACGCGACTCTTCGTCACCCGCAACACCGTCAAGTCGCAGGTCCGCAGCGTCTACCGCAAGATCGGCGCCTCGACGCGCGCCGAGGCGGTCGCCTGGGCACGCGAGCACGCCATCCGCTGACGTCGTCGCCGGCCCGTGTGACGCATGCCGGTCACACGGGCCTGGCAGACTGCGGGTCATGGCCGCACCACAGCTTGTCGTCGCCGGTGCTCTGGTCGACGACCTGGACGACCCGCAGCACCTGCTCGCCGCTCGCCGGGCGACCCCCGCCAGCCTCGCCGGCCGATGGGAGTTCCCCGGCGGCAAGGTCGATCCGGGCGAGTCGCCGGAGGACGCGCTGCACCGTGAGCTCCGCGAGGAGCTCGGTGTGCGGGTGGGTCTGGGCCCCGAGCTGGTGGGGCCGGACGGCGGCGCATGGACGTTGTCCGCCCGGTACGTGATGAGGCTCTGGCTGGTCGAGGTGGTCTCGGGAGCGCCGGAGCCGCTGGTCGAGCACGACGACCTGCGCTGGCTCCTGCCGGGACAGTGGCTCGACGTGCCGTGGCTGGATGCCGACGTCCGCATCGTCGAGGCCTTGATCGCGGCCCTCGCCGAGGGTGGCCTCACCCAGAGTGCCTGAGCCGGGGGGCCTGCGGTCCCTGAGGGCCACAGAAGACCGTCCGAGATCTTCCAACGAGCCCTGAGATCCTCCGAGACCGTCCGAGATCCTCCGACGAGCCCTGAGATCCTCCGAGACCGTCCGAGACCGCTTCCGTCGAGCGACGCCGGCGAGCGTGAGGTTGCGACCTCTCGCTCGCCGGCGCCGTGCGTCCGGGAGCGTTCACCGTGCGCGAACCGACTGGCACTCACATGAGGAGAGTGCTAATTCTGGACACGTAGCCGAGGGCGGCCGGATGGCCGCCGGCACTCGGGGCCGCGGGTGGTCCGCGGTCCGTGTTCGACGGAGGTGAGAGCTATGGCTACCCGTTTCGACCCGTTCGCCGAGATGGATCGCCTGCTGGGTCAGATGTTCACGTCGGAGCGTGCCTCTGTGGCGATGCCGATGGACCTGTACCGCGTGGGGGACCACTACGTGCTCCACGTCGACCTGCCGGGTGTCGACCCGGGCAGCATCGACGTCAACGTCGAGGACCGCACGCTGACCGTGCGCGCGCAGCGGAGCTCGGCCAGTGACGAGAGCGACGCGCAGTGGCTCACCCGCGAGCGCGCGGTCGGCACGTACGCCCGTCAGCTGACGGTCGGCCGTGGCCTGGCACTCGACCAGATCACCGCGACCTACACCGACGGGGTGCTGACGCTGACGATTCCGGTGGCCGAGGACGCCAAGCCTCGCAAGATCGCCGTGACCCACGGCGCCGGCGAGCAGCACACCATCACGGCGGAGTCGGCGCCGGCCCAGGGCTGAGACCGATCACGCACACCTCGCACATGGGGCCCGGTTCCCGAGAGGGGGCCGGGCCCCCGTGTGCGTGTGAGGTGTGCAAGGTGTGCGAGGCCCGTCCGGCGGACGTCGTGAGGCCTCAGGGAAGGGCGGTGGCGATGCGGCCCAGCGCCTCGTCGAGCAGCGGGCGGGACGTGGCGAGGTTGAGCCGGACGAAGCCGTCGCCCTCGGCGCCGAAGCTGCGGCCGTCGACCGTGGCGACGCGGGCCTCGGCAAGCAGGAAGTCGGCCGGCGCGACGCCGTCGGGCACGCCGGCATCGCGCAGGTCGAGCCAGGCGAGGTAGGTCGCCTCGGGGGGTGTCCACCTCACGCGCGGCACGCGTTCGGCGAGCAGGCGCCCGACGAGCTGCACGTTGCCCGCCAGCGCGTCCAGCAGCCCGTCGAGCCACGGCCCGCCGTGGCGGAAGCCGGCCTGATGGGCGATGGACGCGATGTGGCTGACGCCGTCAGACGCAAGCTGGGGCAGCAGCGCCAGCTCCTGCGCGGCCTGGGGGCCGGGCACGGCGACGGCCGCCTTGAGCCCGGCAAGGTTGAAGGCCTTCGACCCCGAGTGCAGGGCGATCGCGTCGGGGATCACCGTCGTCGTCGGCGTGAACGCCGGGCGCGTGCCGTCGGGTCGCGGCGGGACGAGCGCGGCGTGGATCTCGTCGGCCACCACACGCACCCGCCAGTCGGCGGCCAGCTCGCCGAGCGCCGCGACCTCGTCGGCGGTGTGCAGCACACCGGTGGGGTTGTGCGGCTGGCACAGCAGGAAGACCGCGCGATGGCCCCCCGCCTTCGCGGTCCCGAACGCGCGGTCGAGCGCCTCGAGGTCGAGCCGCCCGGCCGGCGTGAGTGGCGCCGTGACGATGCGGCGGCCGGAGTGCTCGACGAAGCTGCGGAACGGCGGGTACACCGGCGGGGCGATCACCACGGCGTCGCCGGGCCCGGTCAGCAGCCGCAGCACGTGGACGATCCCCTGCATGACGTCCGGGACCAGCCGTGCCGTGCCGGGGTCGACCGCCCAGCCCCACCGCTGGTCGGCGAACGCCGAGAACGCCTCGACGTAGCCGCGGTCGCCCTCGTAGCCGGTGTCCCCGCTGCTCAGCGCGTCGTGGACCGCCCGCACCACCGGCTCGGGCGGCACCACGTCCATCTCGGCGACGAACAGCGGCAGCACGTCCGGCGGGTAGCGCCGCCACTTCTCCGACGTGCGGGCCCGGAGGTCTTCCAGGGGCACGTCGAACGGCGCCACCGCCGTCCGGTCGCTCCCGTCGACCACGCTCACGCGCCCCACCCCGGTCACAGGGTGGCCCGCACCGCCCGCGTCGCGGCGAGCACGTGCTCGAGGGACGGCGTGACCTCCTCGTAGCGGCGCGTCTTGAGGCCGCAGTCCGGGTTGACCCACAGCTGCCCGGGGTCGATCGCGTGCACGGCCCCGGTGAGCAGCTCGGTCACCTCGTCGACGGAGGGCACGCGCGGGGAGTGGATGTCGTAGACGCCCGGGCCGATGCCGCGCTGGTAGCCGGCCGCCGCGATGTCGTCGACGATCTCCATCTTCGAACGGGCCGCCTCGATCGAGGTGACGTCGGCGTCGAGCCGGTCGATCGCCCCGAAGATCTGCCCGAACTCCGAGTAGCACAGGTGCGTGTGGATCTGCGTGTCCGGCCGCACGCCGGAGGTGGCCAGCCGGAACGAGTCGACCGACCAGTCGAGGTAGGCCGCGTGGTCCTTGGCGCGCAGGGGGAGCAGCTCGCGCAGTGCCGGCTCGTCCACCTGCACGATCGCGATACCGGCCGCCTCGAGGTCGGCGATCTCGTCTCGCAGCGCGAGTGCGACCTGGTTGGCCGTGTCGGCCAGCGGCTGGTCGTCGCGGACGAACGACCAGGCCAGGATGGTCACCGGCCCGGTGAGCATGCCCTTGACCGGCTTGCTCGTCAGGGACTGCGTGTACGACGACCACGCGACGGTGATCGCCTTCGGCCGTGAGACGTCGCCCCAGAGGATCGAGGGGCGCGTGCAGCGCGATCCGTACGACTGCACCCAGCCGTTCTCCGTCACGGCGAACCCGTCGAGGTTCTCGGCGAAGTACTGGACCATGTCGTTGCGCTCGGGCTCGCCGTGCACCAGCACGTCGAGGCCGATCTGCTCCTGCAGGTCGACGACGCGCTTGATCTCCTCGCGCATCTCGTCCTCGTACTGCGCGTCGGTCAGCTCGCCGCGGGCGTGGGCAGCGCGGGCGAGGCGGATCTGCGGCGTCTGCGGGAACGAGCCGATGGTGGTGGTCGGCAGCGCCGGCAGGTGCAGCCGGGCGTCCTGAGCGGCCTTGCGACCCGTGTACGGGCCGCGGTGGAAGGCGTCCGGATCCAGCGCCGCCACCCGGTCGCGCACCTCGGGCACGACGACACCGGGTGCCACGGCGCGGGCGGCGCGCACGTCCGCGGCCGCCAGCAGCTGCTCGTGGATCGCCTCGCGCCCCTCGGTCAGGCCGGCCGCCAGCGTGACGACCTCGGTGACCTTCTGGTCCGCGAACGCCAGCCACTGTGTCAGCGCGGGGTCCAGGTGCGGCTCGTCCGCCACGTCGTGCGGGACGTGGAACAGCGAGGTCGAGGTGCCGACGGCCACCGCGGCGGCACCGATCGTCTCCAGCCGCTCGAGCTTGGCCAGCGCGGCATCGAGGTCGGCGCGCCAGATGTTGTGGCCGTCGATCACGCCCCCCACCAGCGTCGTCGTGGCCAGGCCCGGGACCGGGCCGGTGGGCAGGCCGCCGCGGACCAGGTCGAGCGCGATCGCCTCGACGGCGGTCGCGGCGAGCACGGGCAGCGCGGCACCGAGGTCGCCGTACGGAGCGGCGACGAGGATCGCCGGCCGGTCGGCCAGCCCGCCGAGCAGCTGGTAGGCGTGCTCGGCGGCGGCGACGAGCCGGTCGGCCGGGACCGCGGTCGACTCGGAGACGAGAGCGGGCTCGTCGAGCTGCACCCACGTCGCGCCGGCCGCGGCCAGCGCGGACAGCAGCTGCGCGTAGACGGCCAGCACGTCGTCCAGCCGGTCGATCGGCGCGAAGCCGCCGGGGGAGCCTTCCGTGGGCTTGGCCAGGGCGAGGAACGTCACCGGCCCGACGATCACCGGGCGCGTCAGCACGCCGTCGGACGCCGCTTCGGCGAACTGGCGCACCGTGCGGTCGTCGGCGTACCGGAAGGCGGTGCCGGGGCCGATCTCGGGGACCAGGTAGTGGTAGTTCGAGTCGAACCACTTGGTCATCTCGAGCGGCAGGTCGTCGCCGCGGCCGCGCGCCAGCGTCGAGTAGCCCGCCAGGTCGAGCCGTCCGGTGGCGTCCGGCAGGTCCGCGAACCGCTCCGGCACCGCGCCGACGAGGGCCACGGCGTCGAGCACCTGGTCGTAGAACGAGAAGTTGCCGGGGATGGCCGCGTCGTCGGTGCTCAGGCCGAGCTCGGCGAGCCGGTCACGGGTGCGCTTGCGCAGCGCGGCGGCGGTCGCCTCGACCTCGTCGGCGGTCGCCTTGCCGGCCCAGAAGGCCTCGAGCGACTTCTTCAGCTCGCGGTGGGGCCCGATCCGCGGGTATCCGAGGATCGTGCCAGTCGGGAAGGCGGTGCGGACCGGGGGCAGTGTCATCTGGTCGTCCTCAGGGTGGGGCGGGCGGTGAGGTCGGCGGCGTCGAGCAGGTCGAGCGCCGTCTCGTGGTGGTTGAACGTGTACAGGTGGATGCCCGGCGCGCCGCCGTCGAGCACGCCGGCCACCAGGTCGGCGGCGAAGCGGACGCCGCGGCGGTGGCGCTCGAGGTCGTCGTCCGCGGAACCGAGCAGTGCCAGCAGGTCGCGCGGCACCGGCACGCCGGTCAGCTCCTGCGTGCGGAGCAGCCGGGCGGGATCCGTGGTGGCGAGCAGCCCGGGCACGATCGGGATCGTCACGCCGGCCTCGCGCGCCTCGGCGACCAGACCCAGGTACGCCTCCGCGTCGTAGAACACCTGGGTGATGGCGAAGTCGGCGCCGGCCGCCTGCTTGTCCAGCAGCGCCCGGATGTCCTGCGCGCGGGTGCTGCCGGTGACGGCGTTGCCGCGGGGGAAGGCGGCGACGGCGATCGACAGCGGCCTCACGCGGGCACGCACGGCCTGGGCCGGGCTGGTCGCGGAACGATCGGCCTCGATCTCACGCAGCAGCCCAACGAGCCCCGAAGCGGTCGGCACACCCTCCGGGTGCGGCCGCCAGGTGTCCTGGCCGGCCGGCGGGTCGCCGCGCAGCGCGAGGAACGAGCGCACCCCTTCGTCGAGAAACTCGCCGACGATCGCCGCGACCTCGTCGCGGGACGTGCCGACGCAGGTCAGGTGGGCGATCGGGGTGAGCGTGGTCTCGTGCAGGATGCGGCTGACCAGCGCGCGCGACGTGGTGCGGGTGCGCCCGGAGGAACCGTAGGTGACGGAGACGAAGTCGGGGTGGGCCGCCTCGAGCGCCTTGACGGTCGCCCAGGTGCGCGGTGCGTTGTCGATGTCGCGCGGCGGGAACAGCTCGAACGAGAGCGTCGGGCGGTCCGCGGGCGCGCGGCCTGGCGCGACCGCAGCGGGTCGCGGCGGCGTGCCCAGGGCGGGCTCGGTCATCACGTCTCCATCGTTCCCGGCTGAAGCACCCACACCCTCGACGTGAGGGGGGTTGCTGCGGCGTCGACGAGCCGGGTCTCTCGGCCGCTCTGGATGGTCTCTGGGATGGTACGTACCTGCCCACATGGCGGGCAAGCGAGCCCAGCCTGCGAGACGTGGCACCGGACCGGGTCCGGAGCGAGGGGCGCCCGACCCGTCAGCGCGGGTGGCGCGTGGCGAGGCCGTCTTCGCCCGCGTGTGGAGGCCGCTGCCATGGCAGGGCACCATCCGCGCCGGAGGAGACCGCGTGCAGCCCTTTGTGCAGGGCAGAGAGCACGCCGAGGTCGGCGTCGTCCGGCTCCGAGTACGCCCGCGCGGCCTCGCGGACCACCTCCGGAACGCCGGACTCGTCCGGCTTCTCGCTCATGTCCACGATGCTAATCCGGGGCGTCCGCGCTGCTGCGGGCGAAATTGCCGAATCACCCACAACCCCGTGAAGCGGACGGGTGCTACCCGTCTGCCCGCGCGGCGGAGCACCCGACCAGGTGGTCGTCGACGACACCACACGCCTGCATGCTCGCGTACGCGGTGGTGGGCCCGACGAAGCGGAAGCCGAGCGTCTTCAGCTCACGCGAGAGCGCCACCGACTCCGGCGAGGTCGAGGGCACGTCCGCCCAGGTCACGGGGCGCGGGCGCCCGACGGGCGGGCGGTGGCTCCACAGCACCTCGTCCAGCGTGCGCTCGGCGTGGTGCAGCGCGACCAGCGCGCGGGCGTTGCTGATCGTCGCCTCGATCTTCAGCCGGTTGCGCACGATCCCGGCGTCGGCGAGCAGCCGCGCGACGTCGTCGTCCCCGAAGCTCGCCACCCCCGCCGCGTCGAAGTCCGCGAAGGCAGCCCGGAACCCTGGCCGCTTACGCAGCACGATCGCCCACGACAGGCCGGACTGGAACCCCTCGAGGGCGATGCGCTCGAACAATCCGCGCTCGTCGTGCACCGGGCGGCCCCACTCCTCGTCGTGGTAGGCCTCCATCAACGGGTCCCCGGTGCCGAAGCAGCGGAACGGTGTCGTCGTCATGGCGGCAGCCTGGCACCCGCCGCCGACGCTCGGGGCCGGTTCGTCCACAGCCGACGCCCAGCCGCCCGCGTGCCGCCCGCGCGCCGCCCACGTGCCGATGTCGTCCGGCATCTGGCAGCAGGGGCAGGAGCAGGAGCAGCAGCAGGCTCGGGCTCGGCGAGACTCAGCCGATCGTGGCGAGGACCCGGCGGATCCGCTGGGCCGACACCTTCTCCGGGGTGCCCAAGTGCTGCGCGAACAGCGAGACGCGCAGCTCCTCGAGCTGCCAGCGCACGGCCTCCAGAGCGGCGTCCCGCACCGGGTCGGGTGTCGCGGCGGCGGCGCGCGCCACCGCCTCGTCGTAGGCGTCCGCGGCCTCGCGGACCTGGGCCTCGAGCGCGGCGTCGCGGTGCGGGTTCTCCGCCGCCTTGGCCAGCCTGTAGGTCGCCGCGCGCAGGTACCGGACCAGCTGCGGCAGGCGTGCTGCTCCGGTGCGCGCGACGAAGCCGGGTGCGACGAGCGCGGCCAGCTGTGCCCGCACGTCGCGGGCGGCGGCGACCAGAGCCAGGCTGGACGACTCGCGCACGGCGGCGTCCGCCTCGCGCCAGGCGTTCAGCACGTCGACGAGGCCGCCGACGAGCGCGTGAACCCGGTCCTCGAGCTCGTCACGGAGCGTCGCGCGGGCTCGTCCGTAGGAGCCGGGGTCGCGAACCGCCGCCGGCTCGGGCACCAGGGCGTCGATGGCGGCGAGCTGGACGTCGGTGACCAGCGCCTCGGTGCTCGGGTAGGGGCTGGACGCCAGCGCGAGCGCCTGCGTCCCGCTCCACCGCGACGTGATCCGCGCCGTGCCGAGTCCCACGTCGGCGAGCAGCAGGCGCCGCACCCCGGCGCGGTGCGCCGCCGCGGCCGCCGCCTGGTTCCCCAGCACCCGCACCGCGACCGGGCCTCGCGCGGGGGCCGAGGAGGCAGTCCTGGGCACCGTCCGTCCGGACACCTCCGAGGCGACGTCGACCAGCGCGGGGTAGCCCTTGACGGCAACTCCGCGCGCGCGGGTCTCGACGACCTCCGGGAGCGTCAGGTCGTCGGGCCACGTCGTCAGGCCGTCGCGCTCGATCCCCGTCGTCGCGTCCGTCGCGTCCGTCGCGTTCGTCGGGGTCGTCGCGCCGGACCGGATGCCGACCGCGCTCGTGCCGACGGCGGGCGCGGAGGCGTCCGCGGGGCGGTGCCGGGACGGGGAGGACGACGGGGCCGTCCCCGGGGTGTCCCGCGCCGCGTCCGCACCGTGCGCCGTCGGCGCGGGAGGTCCGGCAGGTGCGGCCGGTGCGGACGCGGCACGGGCCTCCTCCATCGCGGCGCGCACGGCGGTGCGGACGGCCGCCGAGACGGCCGCGTCGGAGCGGGCCGCCAGGCGACGTCGCAGGGCGAGCAGGTCCTTGCCCTCGTCGACGATGCCGCCACCGTCGTCGATGACGCGGAAGGTCACACGGAGGTGGGCCGGCAGGCGGTCGTCGTCGAAGGCCTCGGGTGGCACCTCGACGTCCCGCAGGGCGCGGACGGCGCTCGCGAACGCCTCGTGGAACGACGGTGCCGCATCGGCGGCGCGGACCGTGTCGGTCCAGGAGGCCAGATGCTGGTCCATCCAGTCGTCCACCGCGCGGGCGACGTCCGGCGCGGGCACCAGCTGGACGCGGACCGGCTTGGGCAGCGTGCGGATGGTCGCGGTGACGAGCTCGGCGCGCAGGCCGGGCACCATCCAGTCGAATCCCTCCGGCCGCAGCCGCGGCAGCACCACGAGCGGCACGTGCACGGTGACACCGTCGGCCTCGGTGCCGGGTTCGAACTGGTAGGTCAGCGGCAGCGACAGGTCGCCCGCGGGCCAGCGGGCAGGGAACGCGTGCTCGTCGATCGCCGCGGCAGCCGGGCGCAGGACGACGTCACGCGTGAACGTCAGCAGGTCCGGGTCGGCATGGCGGGCACCCTTCCACCAGGTGTCGAAGTGGCGGGCGGAGACGACCTCGTCGGGCAGGCGCTCGTCGTAGAAGTCGAACAGGGCGTCGTCGTCGACGACGAGGTCGCGGCGTCGGGCGCGCGCCTCGAGGCCCTGGGCCTCGTCGAGCAGGCGGCGGTTGGCGTGGAAGAACGCGTGGTGCGTGGTCCACTCGCCCTGCACCAGCGCGTGCCGGATGAACAGCTCGCGCGCCTGGACCGGATCGACGCGGGCGAGCAGCACGCGCCGGCCCGCGACCACCGGGATGCCGTAGAGCAGCACCTTCTCGGTCACCGTGGCGGCACCCTGGCGCTGGGCCCAGCCGGGGTCGGAGTAGGTGCGCCTGACGAGGTGCGCGCCGAGCTCCTCGATCCACTCGGGACGGATCCGGGCGACGTCGCGGGCCCACAGGCGGCTGGTCTCGACGAGCTCGGCGGCCATCAGCCAGTCCGGTGGGCGGCGGGCCAGCGGCGAGCCGGGGAAGATGGCGAACTTCGCGGCACGTGCGCCGAGGTACTCGTTGCGGGCGCGGGGGGCGCGCTGATCCCGGCCGGCCGGGCGCCGGGTCGCGGAGACCTCGGTCGCCAGCTGCATGCCGACCTGGGAGAGCAGTCCGGCCAGGATCGCGTGGTGGATCGGGTCGCCGTCCCACGCCCAGCTCGTCCGGTCGGACGGCTCCGGCTGCGACGCCTCTGGCGCGGACGACGACGTCGCGACGGCGCCGGGGGCGACGCGTCGGCGCGGGTTCGGGGAGGCGCCGTCGCGCACCGGCGTGCTGCCGGCCGCGGAGGTGCTGCCGGCCGCGGAGGTGCCGGTCGACCGCGCGGTGTCGTCGGGCGCTGCGGGCTCGTCGTCCACGGGGCGCGGGCTGCCCTTCGCGTCGATGCCCAGGGACTTGGTGAGGTCGCGCAGCTGGGTGACGACGTCTTGCCACTCGCGGATCCGCAGGTAGTTGAGGTGCTCGGAGCGCAGCAGCCGGCGGAACGCCGAGCCGGACAGCTCCTTCTGCCGGCGGCGCAGCCAGGTCCACAGGTTGAGGTAGGTCAGGAGGTCCGACGAGGGGTCGGCGAAGCGGCGGTGCAACGCGTCGGCCTGCTCGCGGTGCTCGGCCGGCCGCTCGCGCGGGTCCTGGATCGACAGTGCCGCCGCGATGACCACGACCTCTCGGGCGACGCCGCGCCGGCCCGCCTCCACGACCATCCGCGCCAGCCGGGGGTCGATCGGCAGCTGCGCCAAGGCGCGCCCGACGTCGGTGAGCCGCACGCGCGGTGCCGTGGTGCTGTCGCCCCGGTCGCCGTCCCCGCCGGTGCTCTCGTCCGCCACGTCCCCGAGCCCTGCGCCCCCGCTGGACTCTGCGCCCCTGCTGGGCCCTGCGCCCCTGCTGGACTCGGCGCCCCTGCTGGGCTCTGCGCCCCTGCTGGGCTCCGGCGCCGGCAAGGGCCCCGCCACCTCCCGGGGATCCTCGGCCTCCGGCTCCGCCGAGTCGGCACTTCGGTGCGCGCTCGGCACCTTGATGTGCCGAATCGGCACCGAAGTGCCGACCTGGCGGGAGCCAGCCGCGGCCTTTCCGCGGGCCGAAGCGGTGGACAGGGCGCCCAGCTCCGTCAGGAGCGTCACGCCGTCGCGGACCGCCCGCACGTCCGGGCGGTCGACGAAGGGGAAGTCCGCGACCTCGTCGGGCGATGCGACGACGCCCACCGCGACCATCTGGAGGATCACGCTGGCCAGGCTGGTGCGCAGGATCTCCGGCTCCGTGTACCGGGGGCGCGCGGCGAAGTCGTCGGCCCCGTAGAGGCGGATCGCGATGCCGGGGCTGAGGCGGCCGGAGCGGCCGGAGCGCTGGTTGGCGGAGGCCTGCGAGATCGGCTCGATCGGCAGCCGCTGCACCTTGGTCGCCTTGGAGTAGCGCGAGATGCGCGCAGTCCCGGAGTCGATGACGTACCGGACCCCGGGCACGGTGAGCGAGGTCTCCGCGACGTTGGTCGCCAGCACGATGCGCCGGGCGCTGTGCGCCTCGAACACACGGCGCTGCTCGGCGGCGGACAGGCGGGCGTACAGGGGCAGCAGCTCGAGGGCGTCCGGGCGGCGGGGGTCTGCGATGCGTGGCCCGAAGGCGCCCTGCAGCGCGTCGGCCGCGTCACGGATCTCCCGCTCGCCGGACAGGAAGACCAGCACGTCACCGGGGCCTTCCGCCATGAGCTCGCCGACCGCTTCGACGATGGCGGTGTCGAGGTCCTTCGGCTCCCGCGCTGCGGCGCCCTTGCCCGCGTTCCTCGACTTCCCCTTCCCTGCGGCAACCTCGGCGGTCGCGGGAGCAGCGGCGGAGCCCGGGTCGGGGGGGTCGGGGGTCAGGGGGCGGTAGCGGATCTCGACGGGGTAGGTGCGGCCGGTCACCTCGACCACCGGAGCGGCGGTGCCCGACGAGTCCGCGAAGTGTGCGGCGAACCGGGCGGAGTCGATCGTGGCCGAGGTGATGATCAGCTTGAGGTCCGGGCGGCGCGGCAGCAGGCGCGTCAGGTACCCGAGCAGGAAGTCGATGTTGAGCGACCGCTCGTGGGCCTCGTCGATGATCAGGGTGTCGTAGCGACGCAGCATCGGGTCGCGCTGGATCTGCGCGAGGAGCACGCCGTCGGTCATCACCTTGACGAGCGTCTCGTCGGCCGACTGGTCGGTGAACCGCACCTGGTACCCGACCGGGCCGCCGAGCGGGACCCCGAGCTCGAAGGCGATCCGCTCCGCGACCGAGCGGGCGGCGATGCGGCGCGGCTGGGTGTGGCCCACCTGCCCGGCCCGGCCACGACCGAGGTCGAGCACGATCTTCGGCAGCTGAGTGGTCTTCCCCGAGCCGGTCTCGCCCGCGACGACCACCACCTGGTGGGTGGCGATCGCCTCGGCGATGTCCGCGCGGCGGGCGCTGACCGGCAGGTCCTCGGGATAGGTGATGTCGGGGAGCACGGCGGCCGTACGGGCCGCGGCGGCCCGCTCCAGTCGTCGGTCGCTCACGTCGGCCCATCCTCGCAGGTGGTGCGCCGCGCCTCCGAAGGCTTTGACCGGATTTGGGAACCAGGGGGTTCTTCGTCACGTTCAGGTCGAGGGAACGTCAAACCCGTGTTGGGGATGACGGCGCCAGCGGGACGTCGTAGGGTCGCAATCGGTCGGCCCAGAGGCGTGCCGATCGACCTTCGCGAGGAGCGCGGCATGGACGACCTGCGGACTTCCGCAACCGACCGCATCGGGGTCGAGGTGGTGGACGGCAAGACCGTCGTCGCCCTGGTCGGGGAGATCGACGCGGACCTGCGGGCCCAGGCGAGCGACTGCATGGGGCTCGCGCTGATGCACGGCCTGCCCATCGTGGTCGACGCCGAGGCCGCGACGTTCGTCGACTCCGCCGGGGTCGCCTTCGTCCTCCAGCTGTACATGGCTGCGCGCGAGGCAGGCATCCCGGTGACGTTGCACGATCCGCACCGCGTGCTTCGCGAGGTCCTCACCGTGGTTCACGCGGGCTCGGACGGACACGCGGACCCTCACCGCCGCTGAGGTGTCGGTGCGCGCGGCTACCGTCGGCGCATGCGGCTGTTGCACACGTCGGACTGGCACCTGGGCCGCACCCTGCACGGCGTCGACCTCCTGGAGCACCAGGCGGCGTACCTCGACCACCTCGTCGGGCTGGCGCGTGACGAGCGGGTGGACGCCGTGCTGGTCGCGGGCGACGTCTACGACCGCGCCATCCCCTCGGTGGAGGCGGTCGCGGTCCTCTCCGAGGCGCTGGCCCGGCTCTCGGAGCTGACCACCGTGGTGCTGACGTCCGGCAACCACGACTCCTCCACCCGGCTGGGGTTCGGCGCGGCGCTGATGCGGGAGCGGGTGCGGCTGCGGACCGCGGTGGCGCGCGTCGCCGAGCCGGTGGTCGTCGGCGACACCCTGGTGTACGGCCTGCCCTACCTCGACCCGGACTTCGCCCGCTCCCAGCTTGCCGAGGCCGCGGACGACGAAGGCGCGCCCGTGCTGCTCGCCCGCTCCCACGAGGCGGTGATCGCGGCGGCGATGCGGCGCGTGCGGGCCGACCGCGCCGCCCGGCCCCAGCGCCACGCGGTGGTGATGGCGCACGCCTTCGTCACGGGCGGCGAGGCGAGCGAGTCCGAGCGCGACATCCGGGTGGGCGGGGTGGACCAGGTGCCGGCCGCCGTGCTGGCCGGGGTGGACTACGTGGCGCTGGGGCACCTGCACGGGCCGCAGACTGTGGCGGTGCCCGGCGGCGGCACCGTCCGGTACAGCGGGTCGCCGCTGGCCTACTCGTTCTCGGAGCAGCACCAGCACAAGTCCACCGCGCTGGTCGAGCTCTCCGGAGCGGAGCCGGAGGTGACGCTGGTTCCCGCACCGGTGCCCCGCGCGCTCGCGGACGTCACCGGCACGCTCGATCAGCTGCTCGCCTCCGATGCCCACGTCGACGACTGGGTGCGTGTCACCGTGACGGACTCCGCGCGGCCACCGGATCTCCAGGCCCGCGTGCGGGGGCACTACCCGCACACGCTCGTCGTGAGGCATCTGCCGGCCGGCGGCGCGGCAAGCTCGTCGCACGCGGTCGCGGTCGGCGCGGCGTCAGACCCGCTGGAGGTCGCCGCGCAGTTCGTCCGTCACGTCACCGGCGCGGACCCGACGCCGGCGGAGGTGGCCGCGCTGCGCCGCGCGTACCAGGACGTCGTGGCCGGGCAGCGGAGCGCCTGATGTACCTGCGCACCCTCACCCTGCAGGCCATCGGCCCCTTCGCGGGGCGGCACACGATCGACTTCGCCGAACTGGCCGCCTCCGGGCTCTTCCTCCTCGAGGGCCCCACCGGGGCCGGCAAGTCGACGCTGATCGACGCGGTCGTGTTCGCCCTCTACGGGACGGTCGCCTCGGCGCAGACCTCCGACGAGCGGCTGCGCTCCACCGCGGCGGCCCCCGACACGGAGAGCTTCGTCGACCTCGTGTTCGAGGTGGGATCGGGGCTGTTCCGGGTGCGGCGCTCGCCCCAGTACGAGCGTGCCAAGCGGCGCGGCGAGGGCACGACGACCCAGCAGGCGACCGTCCGCGCCTGGCGGATGCCGGCGGACACCCCGACCGGGATACCGCCGGAGCAGCTCGACGCCTACGGCGAGCCGCTCGGCAACAGGCTCGACGAGGTCGGTCAGCTGGTGCAGGACTGGGTGGGCCTGGACCGCCAGCAGTTCGTGCAGACGGTGGTGCTGCCGCAGGGAGAGTTCTCGAGCTTCCTGCGCGCCCGGCCCGAGGACCGGCGGCTGCTGCTGCAGAAGATCTTCGGCACCCAGGTGTACGAGGAGCTGGCCGAGCGGCTCGCCGAGCTGCGGCGCGAGTCGAGCAACGCGGTGACGGCGGCAGCGGGAGCACTGGCCCAGTCGGTGTCGCTCCTGGCGGGCGCGGCCCGGCTGTCCGACGACGACGCGGCCGCGCTGCGGGCGGAGCTGGACGCGGTGGTCGGCGAGGCGAAGGCGGCCGCAGCACGGGCGGACGGGCCCGACCCGGTGACCGCCGCCGTCGACGCGGCGCGGTTGGCCGTCGAGGGGCGCACCGCCGCGCTGGTCGCGGTCGCAGCCGGCGCCGGCTCGGCCGCCCTCGCGGCCGACGAGGCTCGGGCTCGGGCGCGGGCGGCGCTGGACGAGGCGACAGCGACCGTCGGTCTTCTGGAGCGCCGCGCTCTGCTGCGCACCGAGCACGACGCGCTGGCCGCGCAGGCGGCGGAGGCCGACGAGCGCCGGGCACGGCTCGCCCGGGCTCGTGGTGCCGCGACGGTGCGACCGCTGCTCGATGCCGTGGACACCGCAGCGACGGCGCTCGACACCGCGACCAAGGCCCTCACCGCGGCGCTCGACGCCGCCCCCGCCGGGCTGGTGCCGGCCAGTGGCCTGCTGGACGACGCGTTGCGAGGGGATCTGGACCGTGCCGCGCGGGAGGCCGCCGCCACGGCGGCGACGCTCGAGCGGCTCGTCGCTCTCGAGGTCGGGCTGCCGGGCAAGGCGGCCGCCCTCGGCGAGCGGGCCGCGACCGCTGAGCAGACCCGTGTCGAGGTGGCGCAGGCGGCGGCGGCGCTGGAGGTGCGGCCGGCAGAGCGGGAAGCGCTCGCCGAGCGGCTGGACGAGGCGCGCGCGCTGGCCGCCGGGCTGGACGGGCAGCGGGCTGCGGTGAGGGCTTTCCGCGACCGGCTCGCGGCGCACGACGAGCTCTCCGTGGCGGTGGCCGAGCAGAAGGTCGCCGAGGCGAAGCGGGTCGAGGACGGGGCGGTGGCGCAGCGGGCGATCGACACGGAGGGTCGTCTGAGGCTCGCTCGAGTGGCTGGGCTGGCCGGCGAGCTGGCGACAGCGCTCGCGCCGGGCGCGCCGTGCCCTGTCTGCGGCTCGAGCGAGCACCCCGCGCCGGCCCGGCTCACGCCCGACCACGTCTCGCCCGCCGATGTCGAGGCCGCCGAGCACGCGCGGGTCGCCGCGGAGGATCGGTTGCGCGTCGCCGCACGTCGGGCGGACACGGCGGCCGGCCGGGTCGCGGCGCTGACCGAGCAGGTGGGCGACAGCGTCCGCGTCGACGTCGAGGCGGCACTCGCCGCGGCGCGGGCGGCGGAGGCGGCGTGCGGTGCGGCCGGCGGGCAGGTGGCCGTGCTGAAGGCGGAGCTCGACGGGTTCGATGGCGAGACCGCGGCCCGGACCGAGGCGCTGCGGCGCGCCGAGGCGGAGCTCGCCGAGGCCGATGGCGAGCTCAAGGCGGCCCGAAAGGCCCTGACCGAGCTGTCCGACGAGGTCTCGGCAGCGCGGGACGGGCACCCGACGGTGGCGGCCCGGCACGGCGCCCTGGTGGCGCGGTCCCGGGCGGCCGAGGAGGTGCTCGCCGCGCTGGACGCGCGAGACGGCGCGGCGGCGAACCTCGCCGGACGCACCGTCGAGCGGGACGCGGCGGCAGCAAAGGCCGGATTCGTCTCGGCCGGACACGCGCGTGCGGCACTGCTGGACGCCGAGGAGCTCGCACAGCTCGACGCCCGGGTGACGAAGCACGCCGCGGACGTGCAGCGGGTGGCGGCCGGGCTCGCCGAGCCGGCGGTGGCGGCGCTGCCCGACGACCTCGTCGTCGACCTGGCGGCCGCGACCGAGACCGAGCGTGCCGCGCGGGCCGCGGCGGAGGCGGCGTCCGGTGCCGCACGTCTCGCGCGGGACGTCGCCGACGCGGCCGGTGCCTCGGGCCGAGGGGTTGTCGACCATGCCCGCGTGGTCGCTGAGAAGGTGCGTGACGCGGCACCCGTGGTGCGGCTCGCGAATCTCGCCGCGGGCAGCGGGGACAACGCCCGCGGCCTCACCCTCGGCACCTTCGTGCTCATGCGCCGGTTCGAGGACGTCGTCGCCGCTGCGAACGCGCGGCTGCTCGTCATGTCGGACGGCCGGTACGAGCTGGCGCGCAGCGACGAGAAGGAGGACGTGCGCGGTCGCACCGGCCTGGCGATGCGGGTGGTGGACCACCTGAGTGACGTCCCCCGTGACCCCAGGACGCTGTCCGGCGGGGAGACCTTCTACGTCAGCCTGTGCCTGGCGCTGGGGCTCGCCGATGTGGTGACCGCGGAGGCCGGGGGCATCGACCTCGGCACGCTGTTCGTCGACGAGGGGTTCGGGTCGCTGGACCCTCACGTGCTGGATCAGGTGCTCGCCGAGCTGGGTCGGCTGCGGGCCGGCGGACGGGTGGTCGGCGTGGTCTCGCACGTCGAGGCGCTCAAGCAGGCGATCGCCGACCGCGTCGAGGTGCGGCCCTCCGCGGACGGCACCAGCACGTTGACGGTGCGCGCCGGCTGAGCCCGCTTCAGCACGTTGACGGTGCGCGCACCGGCTGAGCCCTGCGAACCTGCGTCGTGCGCTAGACGGCCTCGAGCGCCTGCTCGAGGTCGGCGACCAGGTCGGCCGGGTCCTCCAGGCCGACGGACAGCCGCAGGCTGGTCTCCCCGATGCCCACCGCGGCGCGGCCCGCGACGCCCAGGCGCGCATGCGTCGTCGTCGCGGGATGCGTGACCAGCGACTTGGCGTCGCCGAGGTTGTTGGAGATGTCGACCAGCCGCAGCGCGTCGAGGAACCGGAAGGTGATCGCCTTCGACTCCGCGGGCGTCGCCGTGCCCGGAACCGCCAGGTCGAACGTCACCACGCTGCCGCCGCCCGACATCTGCCGCAGCACCAGCTCGTGCTGCGGGTGCGACGGCAGGTAGGGGTACCGCACCTGCGACACCTCGGGCCGCCCCTCCAGCCAGGTGGCGACCTCCAGAGCGCTCGCCGACTGGTGACGCACCCGCAGCGGCAGCGTCTCGAGGCCCTTGAGCAGCACCCAGGAAGCGAACGGGCTGATGGTGGGGCCGGTGTTGCGGACGAAGTCGCGCAGCGGACCGCGAACGTACTCCACCGACCCGAGCACCGCGCCCCCGAGCACGCGACCCTGACCGTCGATGTGCTTGGTGGCCGAGTAGACGACCACGTCCGCGCCGTGCTCCAGCGGCCGCTGCAGCACGGGCGAGGCGAACACGTTGTCGACCACCACCAGCGCGCCGGCCGCGTGCGCCAGGGCGCTGACGGCGGCCAGGTCGACGATGTCGTGCATCGGGTTGGACGGGGTCTCGAGGAAGACGACCCGGGCGGGCGTGGCCAGCGCGTTGCGCCAGGAGTCGAGGTCCGTGCCGTCCACGTAGTCGGTGCGCACGCCCCAGCGGCCCAGGATGTCGTCGAGCACCACGAGCGTCGAGCCGAACAGTGCCCGCGACGCGACGATCCGGTCGCCCGCACGGACCACCGACGCGAGGGCGGCGAACACGGCCGACATGCCGGACGACGTCGCCTGGGCGGCCTCGGCGCCCTCGAGCAGCCGCAGCCTCTCCTCGAAGGTCGTCGTCGTCGGGTTGTCGTAGCGCGTGTACGTGTAGCGCTGGAGCTCCCCGGCGATCGCGGCCTCGGCCTCAGCGGCGTCCGGGTAGACGTAGCCCGACGTCAGGAACAAAGCCTCCGACGTCTCGCCGAAGCCCGTGCGCCGCAGCCCGCCGCGCACGGCGAGCGTCGCTTCGCGGGGCTGACAGTCCTCGCCAGCATCCATGGGTGCCACTTCCCTCCGCCCGCGCACGGGCGTCGACGCTTGCCCCGGCACCACGCCGGGACCTGGTCGTCACCCGGGGCACCCCACCGTCGCGGAGGGTTGCCGCCCAGCAAGCCGGGGCTTGTCGCTGGGACTCGTGACCTGGCGGGGAAGGTAGGCCTCCGCGCTCGGGGGTGTCAACCGGTGGGACGGCGCGTCTCAGGGCACGGTATCGAGTGCCTGGTCGAGGTCGGCGACGAGGTCCTCCGGGTCCTCGACGCCCACCGACAGGCGGACGAGGTCGGCCAGGGGCGACACCGGCGAGCCGGCCGCGGACAGGTGCGTCATCCGCGCCGGGTACTCGATGAGCGACTCGACGCCGCCCAGCGACACGGCGAGTGCGAACAGCCGCGTCGCCGCGCAGAACGCGAGCGCCGCCTCGTCGTTCGCCAGCCGCACCGACACCATCCCCCCGAAGCCCCGCATCTGGCGGGCTGCGAGCTGGTGCCCAGGGTGCGAGGGCAGTCCGGGGTAGAGCACCTCGCGCACCTCGGGCCGCTCCTCCAGGTGACGGGCGACGACGAGCGCGTTCGAGCAGTGCCGCTCCATCCGCAGCGGGAGCGTCTTGAGGCCGCGGTGCGTCAGCCAGGCGTCGAAGGGCGAGGCGCCCGAGCCCGCGGCGTTCTGCAGGTGCGCGATCGCGTCGCCGAGCAGCGGCGTCCCGCCGGGACCCACCCGGCCGCCGGGCAGCCGCACGTCGGCGGGCACGACGACCGCGCCGCCGGAGACGTCGGAGTGGCCGCCGACGTACTTCGTCGTCGAGTGGACCACGGCATGCGCTCCCAGGGCGAGCGGGTTCTGCAGGTACGGGCTGGCGAAGGTGTTGTCGACGACGAGCAGTGCGCCCGCGTCACGGGCGAGAGCGGCCACGGCGGCCACGTCGGCGATGCGCAGCGTGGGGTTGCTCGGCGTCTCCAGCCAGACGAGGCGCGTCCGTCCGGGGCGCAGCGCGCCGGCCACGGACTCCGCCGAGTCGACGGCGGCGAAGTCGACGTCGATCCCCCACTCGCGCAGCACCGTGACCAGGAGCCGGTAGGTGCCGCCGTAGACGTCGTCGGGCAGCACCACGTGGTCGCCCGGGCGCAGCACGGCGCGCACCAGCGTGTCCTCGGCGGACATGCCCGACGAGAACGCGAAGCCGCGCTCGCCGCCCTCGAGGTCCGCCAGCGCCTGCTCGAGCGCCGCACGCGTCGGGTTGCCGGACCGGCCGTAGTCGAAGCCGCCGCGGACGTTGCCCACCCCATCGTGGACGAACGTGCTGGTCAGGTAGGGCGGAGGCACGACGGCGACGACGAGGGCGTCGGGCTCCTGCCCGGTGTGCACGGCGCGGGTCGCGAAGCCCGCGCGACGCGGCTCGGAGGAGGTCGTCGCGCGCGGCGGTTCGGGGGTCGACGTCACGCGCGTCAGGCTAGCCGCGACCCTGGTCGTCGGGCGCGTAGGCGCTCGTCGGGCGGACCCCCGCAACGCCCGGGCTCGCGAGCCGGGTCCGGGCTGACCGCCTCGTCGCCTTCGCACCCCACCAGGCCCAGCCCCCTGCTCCAGCCGGGCCCGATGCCGGCGTCACCAGGCCCAGCCGCGGCCGGCGAGCTCGACCTCCTCACGGAACCGCTCGGCGGCATCGCCCGTGGCGTGCGGCGGGATGTCGACGCCGGCCATCCGGCACGCCTCCGCGAGCAGGTCGTCGTACGCCAGCTGGGAGGCGACGATGCGTTCCGCCCGTGCCATCACCCGCTTGTCCGCCTCGAGGCTCTGCACGTGGTGGGCGACGATGCCGAGCCGGCTCTGCACGCGCAGTGCGACGAACGGGTCGGGCACGGCGCAGCGGCGGGGCCGGCGCAGCCGAGCGGCGAGCGCCTCGAGCCGGTCGGCCAGCGCGCTGCGCCAGCGCGGCACGGGTGCGCCGGACGGGATGAGGCTCAGCAGGGCGCAGAAGAGCAACCCTGGGACCAGGGTGACGATGAACAATGCAGCCCACATCGTCGTGCGCTCCCGCCGGAACCGGACTCGAGCCGGTGTCCAGGGTAGGAGCCGGATGTGGCGTGCGCCACACCTGTCTTCCCACGGGGTGGGCCGTACGGTGTCACCAGGCGGGCAG
The DNA here is from genome assembly GCA_036398695.1 of Cellulomonas sp. Taxonomy (GTDB): domain Bacteria; phylum Actinomycetota; class Actinomycetes; order Actinomycetales; family Cellulomonadaceae; genus Cellulomonas. The sequence continues at coordinate 22,356 of DASWOL010000018.1, forward strand.
CGGGGCATGCGACGAGAGGGGGGCGCCATGCGGCGACGGGCGCTCGTCGCCACGATCGTCGTGGTGCTGCTCCTGGCGGCCGGGGTGGTGGTGTCGGACCTGGTGCTGCGCGCCGCGGTCGAGGAGCGGATCGCGGGAGCGGTGCGGGACACGCTGGGCACCGGGCAGGGCACACGTGTCGAGGTCGCGCAGCACCGGCCGTTCCTGCTCCAGGTCGCCAGGGGCCGGCTCGACGACGTGACCGTCACCGCGGACCACGCGACGCTCGACACGACGGCGGTGAGCGACGTCCGGATGGCGGCCACGGGTGTGACGGTTCGCACCCCGTACACCGCGCGCGTCGTCACGGTCACCGGGACGGTGCCGCCGTCGACCATCCGGGAGCGCATCGCCCAGAAGGGGCTCGACGTCGACGTGGCGGTGGCGGGTGGCGCCCTGCAGGCCTCCGGGTCGCTGCTGGCCGTGCCGTGGGTTGTCACGCTCACCCCGAGGGCCGACGACGGCCGGCTGACGGTCGACGTCACGTCCGCGGACATCGCCGGGGTGCAGGTGGGCGCCGACGCGCTGCCGGCGCCCGTGAGACAGGCGCTCACGGGCCTCGACGTGCCGGTGAGCGGCCTGCCGGACGGGCTGGCGATCACCGGCGCGCAGGTGGTGGGCGACGGCGTCCAGGTGACGCTGACGGGCCACGACGTGGTGCTGCCGGCCTCCTGACGGTCCGAAGTCAGCGCACGACGACGCACCCGCGCAGCGCGCGATCGGCCGCGGCGTGCTCCTCGGGCGTCAGCCACAGCCCGTACGCCACCTTCACCCGCAGCTGCCGCACCACGTAGACGCAGCGGTAGCCGGCCTGCGGCGGCAGCCACTGCGCGGCGTCGCTCGCACCCTTGTCCTGGTTGGCCTGGCCGCCGACGGCCAGCAGGTTGGCCGGGTCGTTCGCGAAGGTCATCCGGAGGGCCGCCGGCCACCCCTGCGCGCCGCTGCGCCAGGCGTTGTCCAGCGCGACGACGTGGTCGATCTGCACCTCGGCCGAGTCCGGTCCGCGGGCGAACTGGATCCGCGTGCCGGAGTAGGGGTCGACGAGCGTCCCGGCCAGCACCACGCAGCCGTCCGGGCCCAGCCGCACGTCCGACAGGTCGCGCGCCAGCATGTCGTTGCGGGTGTCGCAGCCGTTGCCGTCGACGTCGGCCCACGCCCGCCCGAACCGCTCGCGCGTGTAGCCGTCGGCGGGGTCGGGGGTGCGCACCGCGATCACGTCGAGGGCCGATCGCGCCGATGCGAGGTCGTCGGCGGCCACCGGGTAGCGCGCTGCGGCGCGGGCGTCGGTCCACCACGGCACCCCGAGCCCGGTCGCGAGGCCGACGACGAGCACGCCGACCCATACGGCGACGGGAACGCGGGGCACGCCCACCAGGCTGCCGTCGCCGGGCCTACCCACGCGGGGTCCGGGCCGCGCGTGAGTGGGGCCGCTCGCCCCGGGCGGGGCTGCGGTCGGTTCACCGTGCCCTTCGGCGGTGCCGTCCGAAAGCGTCGGATCCTGGAGCCGAAGGCACGGCAGGCCGCCCGCGGGTCAGGTCCTGAAGTCGGCGATCCGCGGTCTCCCCGAGCGTCAGGCCGGATCGAGCACGAAGACCGGAATGACGCGGTCGGTGCGTGTCTGGTACTGCGCGTAGTCCGGCCAGGCCTCGACGGCTCGGGCCCACCACTCGTCGCGCTCGGCGCCGGAGACCTCGCGGGCGACGTAGTCGTGCTTCGCCGGACCGTCCTGGAGCTGCACGTCCGGGTGCGCGACGAGGTTGTGGTACCAGACCGGATGCGTGGGCGCACCGCCCTTGGAGGCGACGACCGCGTACGAGCCCGCGTGCTCCACGCGCATCACCGGCACCTTGCGGATGTTGCCGGTCTTGGCGCCGACGGTCGTCACCACGACGATCGGCTTGCCCTTGAGGGAGTTGCCTTCGGCGCCGTCGGTCCGCTCGAACAGGGCGGCCTGCTCGTCCGCCCAGGAGTTGGGGTTGCTCATGCCAGCGCCAACATCCGCCACCAGGCTCCTCTTCCCCTGAGCCCCGTCCGGCTCACGGCTGCTCCCCGTCGCACCGCCAACTCGGCACCTTCGTGCCGGTTCGGCGCATGCGTGTGCCGAGGTGGCACGAAAGTGCCGAACCGGGCGGAAGTAGCGACGGCGGCGGCGGCAGCGGCGGCGGCGGCGCCGGCAGCAGCGTCGGCGCGGGCGACGGCGGCAGCGGCCTACGCTCGATGCGTGCCCAGCTACGCGATGACCGGCTTCGTCGTCACCGACCACGTGGTCCAGGTTCCCGTGGACTGGGCGCATCCCACGCGGTTCGGCTCGATCGACGTGTTCGCGCGCGACATCGTCGACCCGGCGAAGGCCGCCGACGACCTGCCGCTGCTGCTGTTCCTCCAGGGCGGCCCGGGTGGGATGGGGCCGCGGCCCATGCCGGGCGGCGGCTGGTGGGCCACCGCGTTGAAGACCCACCGCGTGGTGCTGCTCGACCAGCGCGGCACCGGCCGCTCGTCGCGCGTGGACGGCCGGACCATCGCCCGGTTCGACGATCCCGCCGTGGCGGCCGACTACCTCGCGTGCTTCCGGCAGGACGCGATCGTGGCCGATGCCGAGCACCTGCGGGCCACGGTCTACGGCGGTCGCCGTTGGGCGACGCTGGGCCAGTCGTACGGCGGGTTCCTCACCCTCGCCTACCTGTCGCGCCACCCCGAGGCGCTCACCGCCTGCTACACCACCGGAGGGCTGCCGCCGGTCACGGCGACGGCCGAGGACGTCTACCTGCGCACGTTCCCCCGGCAGCTGGCGCGAGATGCGCAGTTCGCCCGCGCATTTCCCGACGACGTCGTCGTGCTGCACCGCATCGCCGATGCGTGCGCTGCCGGCGACGTGGTGCTGAGCGACGGCACGGCGCTCACCGTGGAGCGGCTGCAGGCGCTCGGCCTGCCGTTCGGCATGTCCACCGGGTTCGACGACCTGCACTGGCTGCTGGACACCGCCCTGGACGCCGACGGCCGGGTGTCGCAGGCGTTCGCCGACGAGGTGGGCCACCGCACGTCGTGGGACTCCAACCCGTTGTATGCCGTGCTCCAGGAGGCTATCTACCACCAGGGGGCACGGGCGGGCGGCTGGGCGGCCGCGGCCGAGCTGGCCCGCCGGCCGGAGCTCGCGCCGTCCGCACGGCCGCTCGAGCTCACTGGCGAGGCCTTCTTCCCGTGGGCGTTCGAGCAGGTCACGGCCCTGCGACCGTTCCGTGCGGCGGCCGACGAGCTCGCCGCCCGCGACTGGTGGCCGACGCTGTACGACGAGGCGCGGCTCGCCGCGAACGACGTGCCAGTGGCTGCGGTGCAGTACTACGACGACCCGTACGTCGACCTCGACCTCGCCCTCGATACTGCCGCGCGCGTCGGCAACGCCCAGGTGTGGGTGACCAACGAGTACCTGCACGACGGCCTGCGCGTCCACGGTGACGAGATTCTGCCGCGCCTTCTCGACCTCGCTGCCGGCCGCTGGACCGTCACCGCCCGCTGACGTCCTGCCAGCTCCACGACCCCCCCATTGCCCGCCTACCCCTGCCGCAGTCCTCTCTCCCGGCCGCTGAGCGCTGGCGACTCACCGCTCGCAGCGGCTCGCCGAGTACTGGTCCCAGCTCGGCCACCCACCGTCGGCTCGTCGAGAGCCCGTCGCCGACTCGGCACCGTGGTGCCGACTCGGCAGACGGATGGACCGAGTCGGCACCACAGTGCCGAGCCGGTGCTCAGGCGCGGGGCGCGGTCTTGTCAGGGACGGACGAGACCGGAGCCCGATCGGGGGCCTGGTCGGGGATCTCGTGGGGTGCCGGGTCGTCGTTCGCGGCGGCGAGGGCCGCGTCGAGGTCGGCCAGGATGCGCTGGCACTCCTCGACGTCCCACGGGGTTCCCGCAAGCTCGAACTCGAAGAGGATCGGCCGGCCCGAGCGCTCGGCGACCAGCCGCGCCGCCATCTGGTAGTGCCGGCCGAAGTTGCGGTTGCCGGAGCCGATGACGCCGACCATCAGCCGCCGGTTGTGCTCCGAGCGCAGGAAGCGGCGGACGCCTTCGGGGATCGTGTCGTTCGACTCGTTCCCGGTCTTGTAGCTCGGGGTGAGCAGCACCCACGGCCCGTCCACCTCGGCATGCCGGTGCTCCCGCTCGGCCAGGTTGAACACCGGCCGTCCCAGCCGCTCGGCGAAGCTGCGCACCAGGCCGGACGCCGACGAGTAGTAGTACACGGGCGTCTGCCGCGCCGACGCGGCCTGTGAGCTGGGCACGGTGCCCATCCTCCCGTCCCATCCCGCCGCCCGTGTGACTGGTGGGGCGCGCGAGTCCCCTGGGACGCCTCGTTGGCCACTGGTGTCACGCGCGCACCACGTGCGGCGGGATGGGACGTCAGACGGTGGCGAGGGTGGCGGCGAGGAGGGCCGCGCGAGGGGCGAGGGACGAGAGGACCACGTGCTCGGTGGCGGCATGGGCGCCGCCACCGAGGGGGCCGAAGCCGTCGAGGGACACCAGACCGGCGGCACCGGTGAGATTGGTGTCCGCGGCGCCGGAGGCGGCGCGCCCGGTGACCCGCTGCCCGACGAGCCCACCGGCGACAGCGACGGCCGCGAGCAGCTCGTCGGTCGCGGTCGAGGGGCCCCATGCCGGACGGCGGGTGATCACCTCGGGCGTCACCACGGCGCCGGCGCGCACGGGCGCCAGCGCCGCGAGCCGGGCGAGGAAGGCGTCCTCGGTGGCTCCGTCGAGGAACCGCAGCCCGACGTCGGCGTGCGCCGCGTCCGGCACGACGTTGGTCCGCCCTCCCCCGGCCAGCACGCCGACGTTGACCAGCACCTCGGGGTGTGCGTCGGCCAGCGCGCGCAGGGCGAGCAGCTGGTCGACGAGCTCGTCGATGGCGGAGATGCCCGCGCCAGGGTCCAGCGCCGCGTGCGACGCCCTGCCTGCGACCGATACCCGCCACCGGGTGGATCCCATGCGCGACGTCTTCAGCGATCCGTCCGGATGGGGCGGCTCGAACCCCAGCGCGTAGCCGGCGCCCTCGGTCTGCTGCACGACGAGCGCGCCGCCCGTCGGTGAGCCGATCTCCTCGTCGGGCGTGACCAGCAGCCGGGACGGCCGGGCGGGTGCCCCGGTGGCGGCGATCGCC
>DASWOL010000019.1:0-8770 GCA_036398695.1 Cellulomonas sp.
TCCCTAGTACGAGAGGACCGGGACGGACGAACCTCTGGTGTGCCAGTTGTTCCGCCAGGAGCACGGCTGGTTGGCTACGTTCGGAAGGGATAACCGCTGAAAGCATCTAAGCGGGAAGCCTGCTTCAAGATGAGGTTTCCATGCCCCCTCGAGGGGTGAGAGGCTCCCCGCTAGACCACGGGGTAGATAGGCCGGACGTGGAAGACGGGACTAAAGACCGTCGCAGCTGACCGGTACTAATCAGCCGAACACTTCACCACAACAATTCTTGTTGCTACGCGTCCACTGTGCGGTTCCCGAACCACGACCACCCCACAACCCCCCACACGGGGGATTGTGCCAGGGCAGGTTGACATGCTGGTTCCATAAAGTCACGGCGGCCACAGCGAAGGGGAAACGCCCGGTCCCATCCCGAACCCGGAAGCTAAGCCCTTCAGCGCCGATGGTACTGCATCCGCCAGGATGTGGGAGAGTAGGACGCCGCCGGACACCCATTACAAGAAGGCCCCCCAAGAAACCCTTGGGGGGCCTTCCTGCATTCCGGGCGCGGCGCTAGGATTCCGGTCTGCGTCGTTCCAGGCGTTCTCCCTCCGCCGACGAGCCACGTGCCAAGTTTCTTTGGGTCCGTCGCGTTGCTGACGAGTGGGTCGACAATGGCGGAATTGGCGATTGACTGTGGGACGACCGCCGATCGTGACGTGAAGCCAACTCGTGACGTGATGCCAGCGCCGAGCGAAGTTGTCACCGGCCCAATGGGCTCCGCTATGGGCAAAGCGGGCCGAGCCGCACGCCCCTGGATGCCACGGGGCATTCGCGTCGTCGTTGGCGACGGCAGGTGACCAACCCGATCGAGGACGGCAGCGACGTCACCTAGGTTGGCTCGGTGTCTGACAGTCGATCGCCGCACGATTCGGTGCCGCGCGCCGGCCGACGGCGGCGAGAGCCGGGACGCGTCGAGGCGGCAGAGGAACAGGTCTTTGTTGTCGGGGCGAGTGGGGAGCCTTGTGGAGGTCGGCCGCGGTGCCACCTGTCTGGGATGATGGACGCCGCAGACCGCGAGGAGAGTTACAGATGAACAGCGACGATCGTGGATCCCGAGGGCGACAGTCCGGCGGACCGCAGCAAGGCCGGCCCGGTGCCGGCGGAGAGCGGCGGGCGGACGGCCCGTCGGGCAGGTCGTCGTCGAGTTCGTCGGGTTCACGGTCGGGTGGCTTCCGGTCGGGAGGCTCGGGGTACGGACGGCCTGCGGCGCCGGGCGGCGCCGGGGAACGCGACGGTGGACGTGGCCGCGGTGATTCGGCCGGGTACGGCGGGCGGCCTCAAGGTTCCGGACGCACGGCTGGTGGGGCTCCGTCGGCGAGGGGAGAGGGGCGTTCAGCCTGGTCGCCGCGTGCTTCCGACGAGGGCGGCGACCGAGGCCGCGGCGCCGCTCCGCGCGGTGCGAGCCGGGGTTCGGCTCCGCGCAGCGTCGCGGGGAACGCGGGACGCGGTTGGGCCGCCGGGCGGCCACCGGTGTCACGTGGTGGTTCCGCGTCAGCTCAGGGCGGGGCCGGAGCCGCTCGTGGCTGGTCGCGCAGCGAGGGCTCTGACGGCGGTGAGCGCAGGCCCGGGTACCGGGGCGACGCGCGTGCTTCGGGCACGAGTGGCGCCGATCGGGCGCCTGGGGGAGCGCAGCCGGGGTCGGCGCGCTCCGGGGAGCCGCGCCGGGACGCGCCACGCTGGGGTGGGTTCCAGGCGGGAGGTTCTCGGCCGGGCGGACCACGGTCTCAGTCCGAGGACTCGCGTTCGGCCTCACCTCGGTCGGCTCATCGGTCTGCCCCTTGGGCGGCTTCTCCGAGTGCGGCTTCGTCGGCGGAAGCCCCGCGATGGAACGCGCCGCGTGCGGATGCGCCCCGTTCGGGCGCGCCGCGCAGCGGTGGCTCGCGGACGGGCTCCGCTCGATCGGGCGACCAGCCGTCGGGCGCGCCGCGGTGGGGCGGCGCTCGGTCAGGTGCTGCACGGGCCGGCGGCGCGTCGTCCGCGGCACGCTCCGGTGGGCCGGGGTGGGGAAACGAGACGGACGGACCCCAGCGTCCCGCGCGGTGGTCGGGCGGTGAAGGTGGCCGGTCGGCAGGCAGCGGGTCCGGTGTCCGGCCTGGTTTCCGGCCCGACGGCTCGCGCCGGCAGGACCGCGATGCCGAGCCACGGCGCTTCCAGGGTGACGAGCCACGTGGCCCTCGGACCGAGGGCGATGGACGGACCGACCGCCCCGAGCGGGGGCAGCGTGGCGCCGCGCCCGCCGAGCGTGGAACGCGCGGCACGCCACCGGCGGGACGGACGTGGGCGCCGGGTGGTCAGGGGAGCGGCGAGCGCGGGCGTGCCTCAGCTCCGCGGCGGGCGGACGGCGAGGGCCAGCGGCCCTTCCGTGGCTCCGGCGATGCTCCCGTGGGCCGGGACGCGGGTGGACCGCGCACCGGCAGCTCTCAGCGCACCGGGGGCTACAGCGCGCGTCCTGCCCAGTCCCGCGGCGAGGGCCGGCCTGGACGTGCGTCGTCGGCGGGGCCGCGCGGCGGCGGGTACGCCGGGGGCGCTCCCCGCACCGGACCATTCGGGGGGCCACGGACGGAGCGGCCGCCGCGTGTCGACCGCCCGGCCGAGCCGCAGGTCTTGGAGGACGTCGAGTTCAACCAGCTGGACCGCGAGGTGCGCGGCCGGCTGCGCACGCTCAGCAAGGAGCAGGCCGAGCGCGTCGGCAAGCACCTGGTGATGGTCGCGCGGCTGATCGACACCGATCCGGATCTGGCCTACGAGCACGCTCAGGCGGCCGTTCGCGGCGCCGGACGGGTCGACGTGGCGCACGAGGCCGCCGGCCTGGCGGCCTACCGGTCCGGTCGGTATGCCGAGGCGCTGCGCGAGCTGCGCACCGTGCGACGCCTGAACGGCTCGCCCGAGCACCTGCCGGTGATCGCCGACGCGGAGCGCGGTCTCGGCCGGCCCGAGCGCGCGATCGTCGTGGGCAACGACCCGGACGTGGCCCAGCTGGAGCCGGACAGCCAGGTGGAGCTGGCGATGGTGCTGTCCGGCGCGCGTCTCGATCTCGGCGAGCCCGAGGCGGCGGTCGCGCTGCTCGACGCGCCCGTGGTGCGGGGTGCGACCGGCGTGCTCGCCGCACGAGTGGCGCAGGCGCGAGCGACGGCGTTGACCGCGCTCGGTCGCACGGCGGACGCGGACCGCGAGCTGTCCCGGTTCTCGCAGGACGAGCTCGACGCCGCGTCCGGGGACGTCGAGGAGGACGACGAGGTGTTCGTCTACGACCTGCTCGACGAGGACGAGGCGATCGACGGCTCCGACGCCGAGGTCGGGGAGGAGCTCGACGAGGCCGAGTCCGACGCCGCGCCGGACGTTTCCGACGACGACGTTTCCGACGACGACGTTTCCGACGAGGAGGTCTCCGACGAGGAGGTCTCCGACGAGGGCACGCCCGCCGAGGACGCCCCCGAAGCCGACGCCCGGAAGGACCCGACCCGATGACCACCGGCCTGCTCGGATGCGACCGGCCGCTGGCTGAGGCCTACGACTGCGCGCTCGTCGACCTCGACGGTGTCACGTACCTCGGCCACGAGCCCATCCCGTGGGCCTCGGACAGCCTCGTCGCCGCGCGGGCCCGCGGCTTGCGGCTCGTCTTCGTCACCAACAACGCGTCCCGCTCGCCCGCGGTGGTCGCCGACCAGCTGACGGGCCTGGGCATCCCCTCCGGCCCGGACGACGTCATGACCGCCTCGCAGTCGGCGGCGAGCCTGCTGGCCACGCGTTTGGCGCCGGGCGCGAAGGTGCTGGTGGTGGGCACGGACGCGCTGCGCGACGCGGTGCGGGACAAGGGCTTCGTCGTCGTGGACTCGGCGGACGACGAGCCCGCCGCGGTCGCCCAGGGCTACGGCCCGGACGTCGGTTGGACGCACCTGGCGGAAGCGGCCTACGCCATCGAGCGGGGCGCGTGGCACGTCGCGTCGAACCTCGACAAGTCGCTGCCGCAGTCGCGCGGCCTCGCCCCCGGCAACGGCGCGCTCGTGCTCGCCGTGCGGGCGGCGACCGGTGTGGTCCCCGACAGTGCGGGCAAGCCCGAGCCGACGATGTACCGGCTCGCGGCCGAGCGCGTCGGCGGGCGCAAGCCGCTGGTCGTCGGCGACCGCCTTGACACCGACCTCGCCGGCGCGCGTGCCGGCGGCTTCGCCGGGCTGCACGTGCTCACGGGTGTGAGCACGGCGCGCGACGACGTGCTGGCCGCCGCGAGCTACCGGCCGACGTTCCTCGGCGCGGACCTGCGCGCGCTGCTCGAGCCACACCCCGCACCGCAGCAAGCAGCCGACGGTTGGTGGAGCTGCCGCCAGGCCACGGCGCGCGCCCGGAACGGCGTCCTCGAGCTCGACGACCACGGTGGCGACACGCTCGACCTCGTCCGTGCCGCCTGCGCGGCAGCGTGGCAGGCGGCTGACGCCGGCCATCCGGTGGATCCGGCGCACGTCCCGGACTTCCCGGTCGGCTGACAACGTCGGAGCCGTGACATGCGCCGGGTGACCGGCGGACGGCCAGCGGGTGGCCGGTCGTGACGAAACGGACGCCGGAGGCGGCTGCGGGCCGACGCGCCGCCCGGCCGTGTGGGTGGCGCCCGGGGCTCGCGTGCTCCAACCGGTAGCGTGGACGTGGATGTGGACACGGCCGCCGGAGGCGGCAGGTGGCGCGAGGAGGTCGTACGTGACGCAGGACGTACCGGAGAGCACCGGTGACGCGACGGTCGACGAAGCGCTGGCGCGCCTGACCGACCTGGACGGCGCGCCGGTGCGCGAGCACCTCGGGGTGCTCGAGGCGGTGCACGCCGCGCTCCAGGACCGGCTGGCCGACGCGGAGGGATGACACGAGCGTGACGGCACGGCTGGACGTCGAGCTCGTCCGGCGCGGCCTTGCCAGGTCGCGCCGGCAGGCGAGCGAGCTCATCGCGGCCGGGCGGGTCCAGGTGGACGGCGCCCCCGTGCTGCGCCCCGCCACGTCCGTCGACCAGGAGCGCACCGTCGTCGTCGGCCAGGACCCGGACGACCCCGGGTACGCCTCACGCGCGGGCCACAAGCTCGCCGGCGCGCTGGACGCCTGGCGGCCCGCCGGGCTGGTGGTGGCAGGCCGTGACTGCCTCGACGCCGGCGCGAGCACCGGCGGTTTCACGGACGTGCTGCTGCGGCGTGGGGCGCGCCACGTGGTCGCGGTCGACGTGGGGCACGGGCAGCTGCGCCCCGAGATCGCGACGGACACTCGCGTGGAGTCCCGGGAGGGCGTCAACGTGCGCGAGATGGCGGCCGGTGACATCGTGCCGGTGCCGTCACTGGTGGTCGCGGATCTGTCGTTCATCTCCCTGCGGCTGGTGCTCGCCCCGCTCGCGGCCGTCGCCGCCGCGGACGCGGACCTGGTCGTGCTCGTCAAGCCACAGTTCGAGGTGGGCCGCGAACGCCTCGGGTCAGGCGGTGTGGTGCGCGACCAAGCCGCGCGCCGCGACGCGGTCCTGGGCGTCCTGGCCGCGGCGGACCACGCCGGGCTCACGGCCGTCGACCTCGTGGTCAGCCCGCTGCCCGGCCAGGACGGGAACGTGGAGTTCTTCTGCTGGCTGCGCGGATCCGCCGCGCCGGCCGGTGGCGCGCGCCTGCTGCGGGCGCGCCTCGACGACGTGCTGGGAGGCACTCAGTGACACGCCGGGCCCTCGTGGTCGCCCACCGCACCCGCCCGGAGGCGGTCGAAGCACGCGAGATCGTGCTGCGCGAGCTGGCGGCAGCGGGCGTCGAGGCGGTGCTGGCCGGCGACGACTCGACGCCGGAGACGCTGCCCGAGTTCGAGATGGCGATCGTCCTCGGCGGCGACGGCACGATCCTGCGGGCCGCCGAGCTGACCCGCGACCGCGGAGTTCCGATGCTCGGCGTCAACCTGGGCCACATCGGGTTCCTGGCCGAGATCGAGCCGGACAACGTTGCGGGCGCGGTGCAGCGCCTGGCGAGCGGGGACTACGCCGTGGAGGAGCGCGGCACCCTCGAGGTGCGCGTGCTGCGGCCCGACGGCACGGAGTCGACGGGCTGGGCGCTGAACGAGGCGACGATGGAGAAGACGGACGCCGCCACGATGATCGAGGTGATCGTCGAGGTCGACGGGCGGCCGCTGTCGACGTTCGGCACCGACGGGTTGGTGCTGGCCACGCCGACCGGCTCGACGGCGCACGCGTTCTCCGGCGGCGGCCCCGTGGTGTGGCCGGACGTGGACGGGCTGATCGTCGTGCCGCTCGCGGCGCACGCGCTGTTCGCGCGGCCACTGGTCGTCGGCCGCAGCAGCACGGTGGCGGTGGAGGTGCTGGCGCGCTCGGCCAGCGGCGCGATGCTGGTCTGTGACGGTCGCCGGCGGATCGAGATGCCCGCCGGGTCTCGCGTCGAGGTCCAGCGTTCCGACGTCCCCGTGCAGCTGGCCCGGCTCAGCCCGGCGCCGTTCACCACGCGCCTGGTGAGCAAGTTCGGGCTGTCGGTCGAGGGCTGGCGCGGCGGTGCGCGGTACGAGCCCGGCGGCGCGCCGTGATCGAGGAGCTTCGCATCGACGACCTCGGCGTGATCGAGCGCGCCCACGTGCGGCTCGGTCCGGGCCTGACGGTGCTCACCGGCGAGACGGGTGCCGGCAAGACGATGGTGCTCACCGCGCTGGCGCTGCTGCTGGGTGCCAAGGCCGACCCGGGGACCGTGCGGACGGGTGCCAAGGTCGCCGCGGTCGAGGGCCGGGTGCGGCTGGGACGGCGCGAGCACGCGCTGGAGCTGGTCCGCGAGGCGGGTGGTGCGCTGGACGACGACGGCACGCTGCTGCTGCTGCGCACCGTCACCGCCGAGACGGCGGACGGTCCTGGCCGCTCGCGTGCGCACCTCGGCGGCAGGTCCGTGCCGCAGGCGGTGCTCGCGGAGCTCGCCGGGGACCTCGTCACCGTGCACGGGCAGGCCGACCAGCTGCGGCTGCGGACCCCGTCCCGCCAGCGCGAGGCCCTCGACGCCTTCGCCGGGACGGAGCACCTCGCCGTGCTCGCCCGGCACCGGGACGCGTGGACGGCGCGGGCGCAGACCGCCGCGGAGCTGGCCGAGCTCGTCGCCCGCGCCGCCGACCGCGCCCGCGAGGCCGAGCTGCTGCGCGTCGGGTTGGCGGAGGTGGAACGCGTCGCGCCACAGCCGGAGGAGGACGTGGCGCTGGCCGAGGAGTCCCTGCGGCTGTCGCACGCCGAGGACCTGCGGACCGCCGCGTCGGGCGCGCACGCCGCCCTCGTCGGGGACGAGGACGACGTCCCCACGGCCGCGACGCTCGTCGACACCGCGCGGCGCCTGCTGGAGCACGCCGGCGTCAACGACCCGGCGCTGGCCGAGCTCGCCCGGCGCGCCGCCGAGGCCGGCTACCTCGTCGCGGACGTCGCCGCCGACCTCGCCGGCTACCTGCAGGACCTGGCGGCCGACCCGCTGCGCCTGGACGCCGTGGAGCTGCGGCGCGCCGAGCTGGGCGCGCTGACACGCACCCACGGGGGCGACGTCGCCCACGTGCTCGCCTGGGCCCAGGAGGCCGGGCTGCGGCTGCTGGAGCTGGACGGCGGCGAGGACCGCGCGGGCGAGCTGCGCGAGCGGCTGGTGGCGCTGGAGGCCGAGCAGGCGTCGCTGCAGGCGGAGCTGACCGCGGCCCGGACCGCGGCCGCCGGGCGGCTGGCGAGCATCGTCACCACCGAGCTGGCGGGACTGGCGATGGCGGGCGCACGTCTCGAGGTGCTCGTCGGTCCCGCCGACGCCCCGGGCGTCACGGGGGCCGACCGGGTGGAGATGCTGCTGGTGCCACATGCGGGCGCGCCGGCGCGGCCGCTGGGCAAGGGCGCGTCCGGTGGCGAGCTGTCGAGGGTGATGCTGGCGCTCGAGGTGGCACTGGCCACCGCGGGCGCCGACGGCGCGGGTGACGACGAGCGTCCGAGCACCTTCGTGTTCGACGAGGTCGACGCCGGCGTCGGCGGGCGTTCGGCGATCGAGGTCGGGCGGCGTCTGGCCCAGCTGGGGCGAGGCGGGCAGGTGCTCGTCGTCACGCACCTCGCGCAGGTGGCCGCCTTCGCCGACACGCACCTGGTGGTGTCGAAGTCCGCGGCGGACGGGCTGGTGACGGCTGCGGACCTCACCGAGGTGACCGGTCCCGACCGCGTTCGCGAGCTGGCCCGGATGCTCGCCGGCCAGGAGGACTCGGCGTCGGCGCAGGCGCACGCCGCCGAGCTGCTGGCGATGTCGGGGGCGGGCCGGTGAGCCCGTGCCGAGGACGGCGCGACGAGGTGCCGAACCGATGACGGACGACACGCCGAGCCGCCGCGCACGCCGCACGCGCGGCCAGGACGGTGCCGAGGGCATCGCCGGGCCTGCGCGCGTGGCCTCCGACGCGGCGACGGTGGCCGGCCGCCTGCGACCCGGCGACATCGCGGTGATCGACCAGATGGACCTCGACCGCGCCTCGGCCGAGGCCTTGCTCGCCGCGCACCCGGCGGCCGTGCTCAACGCCGCCCGGTCGATCTCCGGCCGGTACCCCAACCTCGGGCCGCAGGCGCTCGTCGCCGCGGGCGTGCCGCTGGTCGACGAGCTCGGGCCCGACGTCCTGTCGGTCCCCGACGGCCACGTGCTGCGGGTGACGGACGGTGGCGTGTACGACGGTGACGTGCTGCTCGCCGAGGGCGAGCTGCAGAGCGTCGGCTCGGTGGCAGAGGCGATGACCG
>DASWOL010000020.1:0-22827 GCA_036398695.1 Cellulomonas sp.
ACAGGATGGTCGGCACGGCGACGAGGAGCACCGGTGAGCGCAGCCCGACCAGCCCGGTGATCGCGACGAGCAGCAGCAGCGTGATCACCTTGCGGGAGTCGTCGCCCATGTGTGTGACGAACAGCCACGGGTGCGTCAGCAGGTCGCGCCAGTCGAGCCGGTCGGCGTAGGCGTAGCCGCCGGCAGGGTTGAGCGCCGGCAGGATCACCGCCTGCGTCAGCACCAGCCACACGGCACCCCAGGCCGCCAGCCACGCGCCGAGCCGCACCGGGCGCCGGCCCTCGTCGCGCGCCCGCCAGGCGAGCAGCAGGCCGATGACCAGCACGGTCGCGCCGAGGTCCTCCTTGACGAACACCAGCGGGGCCGCCCACAGCGCGGCCGGCCACCAGCGCCGCCGCAGCAGGGCGACCAGCGACAGCGCGAGCAGCGGCACCGCGAACGCGATCTCGTGGAACTGGACCTCCACCGCACCGGCGAGCCCGAAGCTCACGGCGTACGCGGCGCCGACGAGCAGCCCCACCAGCGGCCCGAGCCGGCGGACGGCCTCGCGGCCGATGACGTAGACCGACCAGGCGAACAGCAGGTCCTGGACCACCATCACGGTGAAGGCGCTCGGCGCGATCCGGTACGGGATGGCGAGCAGGACCAGCAACGGATGGAAGTGGTCGCCGAGGAGGTCGAAGCCCGCGCCCTTGATGTCGACCACCGGCGTCTGCAGGTGCGCGTAGCGCTGTGCCAGCTGCGTGAAGATGCCGAGGTCCCAGGACGGCGTCTCCAGCCGCCACCACTGCGACCACGAGAACGTCACGTACGCGGCGAGCGCCAGGACGGCCACGACCAGCGGACCGGCGAGCTCGGTGCGACGACGGACGGGCGCCGCGTCGTCGGCCGCGGCCGGTGCCGCCTCGTCGACCGCCTGGTGAGCGCTCAGTCGGGGGCCCCGGACTCGTCGGCCGGCTCCGGCGCGCGCTCCTCCTTGAGGTCGTCGAGCAGCTCGCGCAGCTCCGAGCGGACGAAGTCACGCGTGGCGACCTCGGACAGCGCGATGCGCAGCGCGGCGATCTCACGGGCGAGGAACTCGGTGTCGGCGAGGTTCCGCTCGGCCCGCTGCCGGTCCTGCTCCGCCTGGACGCGGTCGCGGTCGGTCTGCCGGTTCTGCGCGAGCAGGATGAGCGGGGCGGCGTACGACGCCTGGAGCGAGAGCACGAGCGTCAGGGCGGTGAAGCCGTTGCTGGCCCGGTCGAACCGCACCTCGTTCGGCACCAGCGTGTTCCACGCGATCCAGGCGATGCAGAACACCGTCAGCCAGATGATGAACCGCGGCGTGCCGAGGAACCGGGCGATGCTCTCCGAGATGCGCCCGGACGCGTCGGTGTCACGCGGCGGGCGCGGCAGCAGCTGACGCCGGCTGACCCGTGGCTGGTCGAGGCGGTCAGCCACGGGTCACCCCGGGCTCGTCGTCGGCCTCGCGCCAGTCCTCCGGCAGCAGGTGGTCCAGGACGTCGTCGACGGAGACGGCGCCGAGCAGCCGGCGTGCGTCGTCCAGCACCGGCAGCATCAGCAGGTTGTAGGTGGCCAGCTCCCGTGCGACCGTCGACAGCGGGGTGTCCGGCCTCAGGGCCTCGATGTCGCTGTCGACGATCTGCCCGATCGCCTCGTGCGGGGGATGGCGCAGCATCCGCTGCAGGTGGACCACGCCGATGAAGCGGCCCGTCGGCGTCTCGAGGGGCGGGCGCACCACGAAGACGGTCGACGACAGCGCCGGGTTGAGGTCCTGCCGGCGCACGTGGGCCAGGGCGGCGGCGATGGACGTCTCGGGGCCCAGGATCACCGGCTCGGTGGTCATCAGGCCGCCGGCGGAACGGTCCTCGTACGCCAGCAGCCGGCGCACGTCGTCGGCCTCGTCGGGCTCCATCGCGGCCAGCAGCTCGTTCTGGCGCTCGTCGGGCAGCTCGCGCAGCAGGTCGGTGGCGTCGTCCGGCTGCATCTCCTCGAGCACGTCGGCGGCGCGCTTGATCTCCAGCTCGGTGAGGATCGCCACCTGGTCGTCCTCCGGCAGCTCCTCGAGGACGTCGGCCAGCTGCTCGTCGGACAGCGCGGCGGCGACCTGGACGCGCCGGCGGCTCTCCATCTCGTGCAGCTCGTCAGCGACGTCGGCCGGCTTCATGTCCTCGTAGTGCGCCAGCAGCAGCTCCGCGCCCTGGGACTGACCGTGCTTGAACAGCCCGGTGACCTCCTCGAGCCCCACGGTCTGCGTGGTGCCGCGCCGGCGCAGCAGGCCGCCGCCACCCCTGTGCCGGACGGACACCTTGGTGGCCAGCCAGTCGCCGTTGCGCTGGTACTCGATGGCGACGTCCTCGACGGTCGCCTGGCCGGAGCCGTCTGCGAGATCGACCGTGCGCTCCAGCAGCTGCCCGACGACGAGCGTCTCGGTGGCGCGTTGCTCGAAGCGACGCATGTTGAGCAGCCCGGTGCTGATCACCTGACCCGTGTCGATCGTCGTCACCCGGGTCAGCGGCAGGAAGATCCGACGCTTGCCCGGGACCTCGACGACGAGGCCGACCGCGCGGGGCGCGCCCACGGAGGCCTGCAGCAGCACGGCGTCGCGGACGCGGCCCACCTGGTCGCCGAGGGGGTCGAACACGGCGGTGCCGGCGAGACGCGCCACGAAGACCCTGGTCCCGACGGTGCTCACGGGGGCAGCCTATCCGCGCGGTCGGCGCCGGTCACCGCTGGTCGGGCGCGGCTCGCAGGAGCGTCTGGGAGCCCCGGGCTGAACCCGTCTCGGCGTGTGCGCCCGGGCGAGCCCGCTGGACCCGTCCGAGCCTGTCCCGATCCCGTCCGAGCCCGTCCGAGCCCGTTTGGGCCGTCTGAAGCCGGCCGAGCCCGCTGGGGCCGCCTGGGGCCGCCTGGGCCGCCGAAGCCCGTGGGACCGCGGCAGCAGTGGGCTGGGCGTTCGCTGTGGGCCTGCCCCGGCGCGTGGCACACGGGCGCGGGGTAAGGGAGGATCGAGACATGAGCATGAGCAGCAGTGCCAATCGTGTGCCGCGGGTGCCCACCCTTCCGCAGGGCGAGGCCGTCGCGTCGTACGTCACGTACCTCGAGGCTCAGAAGGCCGTGGACCACCTGGCGGACAGCCAGTTCCCCGTCCAGCACGTGACGATCGTCGGCTCCGACCTGAAGTCGGTCGAGCGCGTGCTGCGGCGCCTGTCGTACCCGTCGGTCGCGATCGGCGGGTTCGCGTCCGGGGCGTGGTTCGGCCTGTTCGTGGGACTGATCCTCACGCTGTTCTCGTCGTCCGCCCTGGGGCTGATGATCCCGGCGGTGCTGTTCGGCGGGGCGTTCGGACTGTTGTTCTCCGTGATCACCTACGCGTTCACGCGCGGCCGGAGGGACTTCACGTCCTCGAGCCAGATCGTCGCGTCCACCTACTCGGTGCTGTGCGCGGCGGAGCACGCCGGCCAGGCGCGCCAGCTGCTCGCCGCCGTGGGCGGCGTCGTGTCCGGATGGCCGGGCGCGGTGCCCTCCGCGCCGGTCGGCCCGACGAGCCCGTTCGGCGCGCCCCCGTCGTCCGCGACGGCCGCCTACCCCGGCCCGCCGACCCCGCCCGCGCCGCCCGCGCCGCCGACCGCCTGATCCTCCGCTCTCCTTCGACCCGGACCGGCTCGGCCGACGATCGTCAGGCGTCCCGCAGCGACGCCATCCAGGCCTCGACCTCGTCGGGCTTGCGGGGAAGGGCGCCGGTCAGCAGACGGCAGCCGTCCTCGGTGACCACGACGTCGTCCTCGATCCGCACGCCGATGCCGCGCAGCTCGGCGGGGACCAGCAGGTCGTCCGACTTGAAGTACAGCCCCGGCTCCACCGTGAACACCATGCCGGGCTCGAGGACGCCGTCGAGGTACGTCTGCGACCGGGCCAGGGCGCAGTCGTGCACGTCGAGGCCCAGGTGGTGGCTGGTGCCGTGCACCATCCAGCGGCGGTGGAACTGCACGTCCGGGTCCAGCGACTCGGCGGCGTCCACAGGCAGCAGCCCCCACTCGGCGACGCGTGCGGCGATGACCTCCATCGCGGCGGCGTGCACGTCGCGGAACCGGATGCCGGGCCGGATGGCCGCGATCGCCGCGTCGGCCGCGTCCAGCACCGCCTGGTACACCCGCCGCTGCGCCTCGGTGTACGTCCCGGAGACGGGGATCGTCCGGGTGACGTCGGCGGTGTAGAGCGAGTCGGCCTCGACACCGGCGTCGAGCAGCAGCAGCTCCCCGTCCCGCACCAGGCCGTCGTTGTCCGTCCAGTGCAGCGTCGTCGCGTGCTCGCCCGCCGCCGCGATGGTGTGGTAGCCCACGTCGTTGCCCTCCTGGCGGGCGTGGCCGAGGAACGTGCCCTCGACGACGCGCTCGCCGCGGCGGTGCGCCAGCGCCTCGGGCAGCGACCGGACCACCTTCGCGAAGCCGTCGACCGTGACGTCGACGGCGTGCTGCAGCTGCCCCACCTCGTACCGGTCCTTGACCAGCCGCAGCTCCGAGAGCGCCTCGGCCAGGCGCTCGTCGGCCCGCCCGGCGGCCTCGTCCGCCCGGATCTCCTCCACGACCTGGTCGAGCACGGGATCGACGTCCGCGACGAGCACCAGCTGCACGCGATCCGCGCCGACGTCCTTCGCGAGGGCGTCGCGCAGGTCGTCGAGGTGCGCCGTGGCGATCCCGGTGAGCGTCGCGACGTCCTCCAGGGCCGGCCGTGGCCCCACCCAGAACTCCCCGTGCGCGCTGTCCGCGAAGAACTCCGCCGTGTCACGGCCGGCCGGCGGCCGCAGGTACAGCACCGCGCGGTGCCCCGACCCGCCGTCCCCGGTCCCGTCCTCGACGGGGTGCAGCACCAGCACCGCCTCCGGCTCCTGCTCCATGCCCAGGCCGGTCAGGTGTGCGAAGGCCGCGTGCGGCCGGAACCGGAAGTCGGTGTCGTTGCTCCGCACCTGGGTCGTGCCGGCGGGCACGACCAGGCGCTTGCCGGCGAACTGTGCCGACAGCCGCGCCCGGCGGGCGGCGGCGAAGTCGGCGGCGTCCGAGCGCGTGACCCCCAGGTCGGCCCGCGGTCCCCATCCCGACGTGACGAAGTCGAGGAACCGCTGCGACGTCGGCCGCAGCGAGCGGTTGCCGCCACGCGCGGCGAGGGACTGGTCCGTGCTCTCGGGGGATTCGCTCACCCGGCCATCCTCCCACCGGGCTGTCGGTGGGTCTCGACCCGAGACCCCGCCCGCGCGCGGGCCCCTACAGTGTCCGGGTGCGCATCGACCTGCACACCCACTCGTCGGCGTCCGACGGCACCCAGGCACCGGCTCAGGTGATGCGGGCCGCCCGGGACGCCGGCCTCGACGTCGTCGCGCTGACCGACCATGACACCACGGCGGGGTGGGACCAGGCCGTGATCGCGGCGCAGGAGGTCGGGATCGCGCTGGTGCGCGGCACCGAGGTGTCGGCGCGCTCGCGGAACGTGTCGGTGCACCTGCTCAGCTACCTCCAGGACCCGGCGTACCGCCCGCTGGCCGACGAGCTCGCGCGCGTCGTCGACTCGCGCGTGCACCGCGCCCGCCGGATGGTCGAGGCCCTCGCGCGGGACGTGCCGATCACGTGGGAGCAGGTGCTCGTCCAGGCGGGCGCGGGGAACGTCGTCGGCCGGCCGCACATCGCCGACGCGCTCGTCGCCAACGGCGTGGTGCGGGACCGGGATGCCGCGTTCGCCACGCTGCTCGACTCCCGTGGCCCGTACTACGCGCCGTACTACGCACCCGATGCGACCGCCGCCGTCGAGCTGATCCGCGCCGCCGGCGGGGTCCCGGTGTTCGCGCACCCCGGCGCGGACGGGCGCGGGCGCATCGTCGCCGACGACGTGTTCGACGAGCTCGCCGAGGCCGGCCTGGCCGGGCTCGAGGTGTTCCACCGCGACCACGACGAGGCGCAGCGCGCGCGGCTGTCTGCGATCGCCGACAGGCTGGGCCTGCTCGTCACGGGGTCGAGCGACTACCACGGTGCCGGCAAGCACAACCGGCTCGGGGAGAATCTGACGTCACCGCGGACGTTGGCCGCGATCGAAGGGGAGGGGACCGTCGAGGTGGTCAGGCCGTGATCGACGTCCAGCTGTTCATCTCGGTGTTCGTCACCCTGTTCGTCATCATGGACCCGCCGGGGACGGTGCCGATCTTCCTGGCGCTGACCCGCTCCATGACCCACGTGCAGCGTGCGCGTGCCGCCTGGCAGGCGCTCGCGGTGGCGTTCGGCGTCATCGTCGGGTTCGCGCTGTTCGGGCAGCAGGTGCTCAGCTACCTGCACGTCTCGCTGCCGGCGCTGCAGGCCGCTGGTGGCCTGCTGCTGCTGCTCGTCGCGATGCAGCTGCTCACCGGCAAGGACCAGGGCGCGACACCGGAGGACGTCGCGGTGAACGGCAACGTGGCGATGGTGCCGCTGGGCACGCCGCTGCTGGCCGGGCCGGGCGCGATCGTGGCCACGATGGTGTTCGTCCAGCAGGCGACGACGACGTCCGACTGGGTGGCGCTCGGGCTCGGCATCGTGCTGGTGCACGCGTGCCTCTACCTGGCGATGCGCTTCGCCACGGCCGTGCACCGCGTGCTGGGCGACTCCGGCACTCTCCTGGTCAGTCGCATCGCCGGGCTTCTCCTGGCCGCGATCGCTGCCCAGATGCTGGCGGACGCGATCCTCACCTTCGCCCGCCAGGTATAGCCGCCGGCCCGCCGGGGGCCGGCGGCTCGCGGGTGCCGCGTCCCGGCGCCGAGTGACACCCTTGCCGGCCGAGCGCGCCCCTGGGAGGGGTGGCACTCGGCGCGCACGGGTGTCACTCGAGCACGGGCCGGTGCGCCGGGCTCGTCGGTCCGGCCGGTGGGCCGGTGGAGTGCCCGGCAGGTCAGTCGGTGGTCGCCGGCTCCGTCGCGGGAGCGGACGACGAACCCGAGCCGCGGCGGTGACGGCGGCGGCGGCGTGTGCCGCCCTCCGACGTGCCCTCGGAACCTGTGGCGCCGGCCTCGCGCGTGGCGGGGCGGGCGGCCTCGTCGTGCGTCTGCTGCGGGCGGGCCGACTCGCCGTGGCCCTCGCCTGCGTGCCCACGGCCACCGCGGCCACGGCCGCCGTCTCCGCGGCCGCCGTCGCCGCCCCGACCGGGCTCGCGGCCATGGCCCCGACCGCCCTCGTCGTGCGACCGGCCGCCTTGGCCGTGGCCGCCGGCCGAGCCGCCGTGCTTGCCGGTCTCACCCAGGTCCTCGATCGCCTCCGCGGCCAGGCCGGCGCGGGTGCGCTGGGATGCCGGCAGCTTGCCGGTGACGCCCTGGGGGATGTCGAGGTCGGTGTAGACGTGCGGCGACGACGAGTAGGTCTCCACCGGCACCGGGATGCCCAGGTCGAGCTGCTTGTCGATGAGGCCCCAACGCGGCATGTCGTCCCAGTCGACGAACGTCACCGCGGTGCCCTTGTTGCCGGCGCGGCCGGTGCGCCCGGTGCGGTGGAGGTAGATCTTCTCGTCCTCCGGGCACTGGTAGTTGATGACGTGCGTGACGTCCTCGACGTCGATGCCGCGAGCCGCCACGTCGGTGGCGACCAGCACGTCGACCTTGCCGTGCCGGAAGGCCCGCAGGGCCTGCTCGCGGGCGCCCTGGCCGAGGTCGCCGTGGATCGCACCGGCGGCGAAGCCGCGCTCGGTCAGGTCGTCGGCCACCTTGGCGGCGGTGCGCTTGGTGCGGGCGAAGACGATGGTCAGCCCGCGGCCGCGCGCCTGGAGGATGCGGGCGAGCAGCTCGATCTTGTCCAGCGCGTGCGCGCGGTAGGCGACCTGGGTGATGTTCTTCACCGTCTGGTGGTCGTCGCCCGGGTCGGCGGCCCGGATGTGCGTCGGCTGCGTCATGTAGCGGCGCGCCATCGCCACGATCGCGCCCGGCATGGTGGCCGAGAACAGCATCGTGTGCCGCGAGGCGGGCGTGGCGCCCAGCAGCTTCTCCACGTCGGGCAGGAAGCCCAGGTCGAGCATCTCGTCGGCCTCGTCGAGCACCACGGTCCTGGCGTGGGCGAGGATCAGCGCGCGCTGGTTGAGCAGGTCGATCATCCGGCCGGGCGTGCCGACCACGACCTCGGCACCGCGGGCGAGCGCCTCGACCTGCGGCTCGTAGGCGCGGCCGCCGTACACCTGGACGATGCGCACCCGGCGCCCGGCCGCGGCCACCGCGAGGTCGCCGGCCACCTGCACGGCCAGCTCACGCGTGGGCACGACGACGAGCGCCTGCGGCTTGCCGGCGGAGGGCAGCTCGTCGTAGCCCGGCTCGCCGGGGGCGACGACGTGCTCCAGCAGCGGGATGCCGAAGCCGAGGGTCTTGCCGGTGCCCGTCTTCGCCTGGCCGATGATGTCCTGCCGCGCCAGGGCGACCGGCAGCGTCATCGCCTGGATGGGGAACGGGTTGACGATGCCGCGCTCGGCGAGCGCGGCGACGGTCTCGGGACGGATGTCGAAGTCGGCGAACGACGCGTCGACAGCCTGGACGGAGGCGGCGGCCCGGGAGGCGGTGCCGACGGGCGTGGGGACGGCGTCGGCGGCGGTCTGGGTGTCGATGGCAGCGCCGACCGCGGTCGGCTGCTCGGAGGTGGTCACACAGGACCCTTCACGGCAAGGTGGCGGTTCACGGCGGCCGGGCCCGGGCCGCGGTTCACGGCCCCGCCCTGGTCGCGGCGGCGTCGCCACGCGGGTTGGCCGGCAGCCGATCGTGAACGTCGTCTCGCACTGGACGCCCCGGCGGGCGGTGCGAGGTGGCCAAGGGCCGAGGAAGCAGGACGACCGGGCAACCGATGTACGCGGTCAGTCTACCCGAGGTCGCCCACAAGGCCCGGGACGCGGGGGGCGAACTGCTCGAGGCGTCTGACCAGCGGGTGAACAGAAGGTGACGAACTCGGGGGTACCGGGGCGTCGGGCCGGGGCTACCATCCACGAATGGCCAACGCCCTGACGACCGCGGACAGCACCACGACGATCGAGCTCCTGGGCTTGGCCGCTCAGCTGGAGCACACGCAGTTCACGCGTCTGGCAGCGTATTCGAGGGTGGCGCCGGGCACGGCGCAGCGCATGGGCCTGGCGCGGTGCGCGGTCCAGCGTGTCGAGGCGTGCGACAGGCTGCTCCACCGGATCTCCGACCTCGGTGGGGACGCCGACGGGGCGATGGGGGCCTTCTCGCACGTGCTGGACGGCTTCGACGCGCGCACCACCTCGACGTCCTGGGCCGAGCGCCTGCTGGTGCCCTACCTGGGCTACGGCGTGGCCGACGACTTCTGCCGCCTGGCGGCGGACGGGCTCGACGACGACTCCCGCGCACTGCTGCAGGACGTGCTGGCCGACCAGCAGTCCGCGGACCTCGCGGTGAGCGAGCTCGACGACGTCACGGCCCGCGACCACGTGCTCACCGCGCGCCTGGCGCTGTGGGGCCGTCGGCTCGTCGGCGAGGCGCTGACCGTGGTGCAGACCGTGCTGGAGACCAAGCCCGGCATGGAGCACCTGCTCGGCGTCCAGCGGGGCGCGCTGTTCGGCAAGCTGACCGCAGAGCACGCCCGCCGGATGGGCCGGCTGCGGCTGACCGCCTGACGGTCGCCCGACCCGCCTGACGGTCGCTCGCCGGTCGCTCGCCGGCCGACGATCGGACGAGCTACAGCGCGCCGAAGCCGACCCGCGTGCGGGTCTCGGCGCCGATCTCGACGTAGCCGATGGCCGCGGTGGGCACGACGATCCGCCGGCCGTGGTCGTCCACCAGCTCGAGCGCCGGCTTGCCCGCGAGCGCGGCGGCGACGGCCGCCGCCACCTCGTCCGCCGTCTGGTCGGACTCGATGGTGATCTCGCGGGGCAGGTCCCGCACGCCGATCGTGATCTCCACGACTGAGGCCTCCTGTTGTGTGGCGAAGATCCGATCCTAGGTCGTCGTGGGGCCGGATTCCGCGCGGACCAGGCCCGCGACGCCGGCCCACGCCAGGCGCGCGACGAGGTCCGCGGTCTCGTGGGTGCTGGGCGCGTCCAACTGACGCAGCCGGTGGATCGCCGCTCCCTGCGCCATCGACACGAGTGCGACGGCGACGGTCGAGGCGCCCGCGGGCGACAGGTCGGTGACGTGCGCCAGGACGCCCGCGATGCGGTGCGCGGCGTCGCGCGAGGCACTCTCCACGCGAGCGCGCACGTCCGGGTCGTGCGTCACGTCCGACTCGAAGAGGAGCGTCGACGCCTCGCCTGCCGCGTCGACGAAGGTGACGTAGGCCCGGACGATCGCGGCGACGACGTCGCGACCGTCGCCGGGCGCGCCGGCGAGGACGGGCCGCACCGCCTCGTCGATCGTCGCCACGAGGTCGCGGCCGCGTTCGTCGACGATCGCCAGGTACAGGTCGAGCTTGGACGGGAAGTGCCGGTAGAGCACGGGCTTGGTGACGTTGGCGCGCTCCGCGATGTCGTCCATCGAGACGTGGTGGTAGCCCTCGGTGGAGAACAGCTGCTGGGCGACGGCCAGCAGCTGCACACGTCGTTCCTCGCGCGTCGGTCGTCCCGCGCCGCCCTCCGGGTCCACGGGCCCGATGCTAGCCAGCGCGGACGCGCCGGGCCGGTCCGATCGCGCTGTGGGCGGTGGATGGTGAGATCGAGACATGCCATTCCTCGCGCGGCCCCGGTCGACGATCGGGCCCGTCGGCCGCGTCGCGCCCGGGTCCGGCCCTCGTGGCTTCGGTGCCGGCGTGGCGCTGGACCCCGGGCAGCGCGCGGTGGTGGACGCGGTGCTGGCCGGCCAGGACCCGGCCCTGCTGGTCCTGGGCGCGCCGGGCTCGGGCAAGTCGACGGTCGCGCTGGAGGCCGCGGTCGCGGCGGGCGGGGCGGGGATGGCTCCGCAGGACGTGCTGGTGCTGTCGGCGACCCGCCGGCTGGCGGCGGAGATGCGGGACCGCCTGGCCGCGCGGTGGCCGCACACCGCGGGTCGACCACTCGCCCAGACGCCCGCGGCGGTGGCGTTCGCGGTGCTGCGGGCGCGCGCCGGTGCGCTCGGCGAGCCGGCGCCGGTGCTCGTCTCCGGCCCCGAGCAGGACCAGGTGCTCGGCGAGCTGCTCGCCGGCCACGCCGTCGGCGAAGGCGTCCCGGTCGCCTGGCCGGACGGGGTGCGCCCCGACGCGCTGGGGCTGCGTGCGTTCCGGGACGAGCTGCGGGACCTGCTGATGCGCGCCGCCGAGCGGGGCCTGGCGCCCGCCGACCTGGCCCGCCTCGGGCGCGAACGGCGCCGGCCGGAGTGGGTGGCGGCGGCGCAGCTGTACGGGGAGTACCTCGACGTCATGTGGCTGCGCACCGGCACCCCGGACCTCGGTGCCCGGCTCGACCCGGCGGTCGTGGTCGACGAGGCGTCCCGGGCGCTGCTGGCGTGGGACGAGGAGGTGGAGCGCGTGCCGCGCCCGCGCTGGCGCCTCGTGGTGGTCGACGACCACCAGGAGTCGACGGCGGCGACGGCGCGTCTGCTGCGCGTGCTGGCCGACGACGGCGCCCGGCTGCTCCTGCTGGCGGACCCGGACGCCGCCGTGCAGACGTTCCGCGGCGCGGACCCCGCGCTCGTCGGGCGCGCCGCCGCCGAGCGCGGCACGGGTGCGTTCGGGGCGAGGGTGCTCACGCTCCCGACCGTGTGGCGGCACGGGCCGGCGCTGCGCGGCGTCGTGAGCGCGGTCACGGGGCGGGTCGGCGTCGTCGCCGGTGCCGAGCACCGCAGGGCAACGTCGTCACCGCGGGCGGTGGACGGGCCGGCGCCGCAGGTCGCACTGCTCGCCGGCGCCGCGCAGGAGGCCGCGTACGTCGCCCACGTGCTGCGGGACGCCCACCTCCACGGGAGCATCGCCTGGGGCGACATGGCGGTGGTCGCGCGGTCCGGGGACCGCGTGACGTCGCTGCGGCGGGCGCTCGCGGTCGCCGGGGTGCCGGTGAGCGTGCTCGGCTCGCAGGTGCCGCTGCGCGAGGAGCCCGCGGTGCGTCCGCTGCTCGACGTGCTCGCGGTGGTGACGGGCCGCGCGGCCCTCGACGCACCGGTGGCCGCCGGTCTGGCGCAGTCGCCCGTCGGCGGGCTGGACGCCGTCGGGCTCCGACGCGCACGCCGCGCCCTGCGAGCCGAGGAGCTCGCCGGTGGCGGCGGGCGTGCCAGCGACGCGCTGCTCGTCGAGGCGCTGGAGGAGCCGGCGAAGGTGGCCGGGCTGGGGCCCGAGGTCGGGGCGCCTCTGCGACGGCTCGCACGCGTGATCGCCGCGGGGAGGGCGGCCGCCGCGATGCCGGGCGCGGACGCGCACGCGGTGCTGTGGGCGGTGTGGGACGCCGCCGGGCTCGCGGAGCCCTGGCGGCGCGCCGCCCTCGCCGGCGGGTCCGCCGGGCAGCGGGCGGACCGCGACCTCGACGCCGTGCTGGCGCTGTTCCGGGCGGCGGAGACCTTCGTCGAGCGGATGCCGGCGGCGCCCCCAGGATCGTTCGTCGACTGGCTCCTTGCGCAAGACGTGCCGGCGGACACTCTGGCGGCGCGTGCCCGACGCGAGTCGGTGCCGGTGCTGACGGCCGCCGGGGCGGCGGGCCGGGAGTGGGAGCTCGTCGTGGTGGCCGGCGTGCAGGAGGGGTCGTGGCCGGACCTGCGGCTGCGCGACTCGCTGCTGGGCGCGCAGGCGCTGGTCGACCTGCTCGACGGTCGGGCGGGCGACGCAGGGGCGCCGGACGTCGCCGCCGCCCGGCAGGCGGTGCTGGCCGACGAGCTGCGGACCTTCGCCGTGGCCTGCTCGCGGGCGCGCACGCGGCTCGTCGTCACGGCGGTGGCGGACCTGGACTCCGAGCCGTCGCCGTTCGTGGACCTCGT
This sequence comes from Cellulomonas sp., assembly GCA_036398695.1. Lineage (GTDB taxonomy): Bacteria > Actinomycetota > Actinomycetes > Actinomycetales > Cellulomonadaceae > Cellulomonas. The sequence continues at coordinate 12,875 of DASWOL010000020.1, forward strand.
CGCTCCGCCGGCGGAGCCGCTTCGCGGGCCGGAGGAGGCCGTGCCGGACGACGAGCCGGCCGACTCGCGGCTGGTCGACCAGATGCCGGTGCCGTTGGACCTGCGCGGGCTGGTCGGCCTGCTCCGGGCCCGGATCGAGGGCACGGCGGCGGCCGGCGAGCCTGACCCCGCCGCGGCGCGCACGCTCGCACGGCTGGCGGCCGCGGGGGTGGACGTGGCGGACCCGGCGCACTGGCACGGGCTGGCCCAGACCTCGAGCGACGAGCCGCTGTGGGCCGCGGACGTGAAGGTGCCGGTGTCGCCGTCGCGGATCGAGCAGGCGGCCACCTGCGCGCTGCGCTGGGCGCTGGAGGCGGCGGGTGGGACCCGCACGTCTTCCCGCGAGCAGAGCCTCGGCACCCTGGTGCACGCCGTGGCGCAGGAGCACCCGACGGGGACGTCCGCGGAGCTGCTGGCGGCGCTGGACGCCCAGTGGTCGTCGCTGGGGCTGCACGGCGGCTGGCCGGAGGCGATGACCCGGCGCAAGGCCGAGGCGATGGTCGAACGGCTCGGGAGCTACCTGCGCACGGCCGGCGAGCCGCTCCTCGTCGAGGCCGACTTCCGGCTGGAGACCGAGCGTGCCGCCGTGCACGGGAAGGTCGACCGGGTCGAGGCGGTCGCCGGCGACGGACCGCCCCGGGTGCGCGTCGTCGACCTCAAGACGGGCGGCGCGATCTCCGGCGCGAAGGCCGCCGAGAACCCCCAGCTCGCCGCCTACCAGCTGGCGGTGAACGCGGGCGCGTTCGAGGGCCTGCCACCGGCCACGACGAGTGCGAGCGCCTTGCTGCTCTACCTGTCTGCGAGCTCGTCGGGGGCGAAGCGCGAGCAGCCGGGACTCGACGCCGAGCGCACGGTCCGGGCCCGCGAGCTGATCGACGAGGTGGCGGGTTCGATGGCCGACGCGGCGTTCCGCGCCACCCGCAACGACCTGTGCCGCACCTGCCCGGTGCGGTCGTCGTGCCCGGTCCAGCCGTCCGGCGGGCAGGTGACGGGATGAGCGACGAGCTTCTGTCGGCCGCGCTCATCGCGCGCCTGGTGCGCCGCGACCCGCCGACCGCCGAGCAGGTGGCGATCATCGAGGCGGACCTGACGCCGGCGCTCGTCGTCGCCGGCGCCGGCTCCGGCAAGACGGAGACGATGGCCGCGCGCGTCGTCTGGCTGCTGGCGAACGGTCTCGTCGCCCCCGGTCAGGTGCTCGGCCTGACGTTCACCCGCAAGGCGGCGGGCGAGCTCGAGCTGCGGGTGCGGCGCCGGCTGCGAGCGCTGGTGCGCGCGGCGGGGGAGCAGGGCCTGGCACTTCCGGGTGCCGCGGGCCTGGGACCGAGCGGGGACACCGACCCGCTGGGCAGGCTCGAACGCCCGGTGGTCTCGACGTACAACGCGTACGCCGGCTCGCTCGTCCTCGACCACGCCCTGCGTCTGGGCCTCGAGCCGGGGGCGCGTCTGCTGGCGGAGGCCGCCCGCTGGCAGCTGGCCGGCGAGGTGGTCGAGTCGTGGGCCGACGACCTCGGTCTGGACAACGCCGTGTCGACGGTGGTCGACGCCGTCCTCGCGCTGGCCGGCAAGCTCGACGAGCACCTGCTGGACCCGGACGCCGCGCGTGCCGGCATCCGGGCGATCGTGGAGCAGATCGAGGCGACGCCCGAGCCCGGGCCGCGAGCGAGGTTCGCGGACATCGTCGCGTCGCTGCGGGCGCGGATGCGGCTGCTTGACGTCGTCGCCGAGTTCCGGGCGCGCAAGCGGACGGCCGACGCCATCGACTTCGGCGACCAGGTGGCGCTCGCGGCGCGGCTGGCACTCGAGGTGCCGGAGGTCGGTGCGGTCGAACGCGACCGGTTCCGCGTCGTGCTGCTCGACGAGTACCAGGACACGTCGTACGCACAGCTGGAGCTGTTGCGGGCCCTGTTCGGCGGCGGGCATCCGGTGACCGCTGTCGGCGACCCGCACCAGTCGATCTACGGCTGGCGTGGCGCGAGCGCGGGCGGGCTCGAGCGGTTCCCGGAGGACTTCGTGGTGCCGGCGGCCGGCGGCACCACCCAGCCGGCGCGGGTGCTCACGCTGGCGACGTCGTTCCGCAACGACCGCAGCGTGCTGGCGGCCGCGAACGTGGTCGCCGAGCCGCTGCGCAGGCGGTCGGCGCAGCGTGGTGGTCCCGTCGAGGTGCCGATGCTCGCCGCGGGCCCGAAGGCGCGGGACGGGTCGGTCCAGGCCCGTGTCCTGGAGACGGTCGCCGACGAGGCCGAAGCCGTCGCCGACTTCGTCGCCGAGCACTGGCGCGGGCGTGATGGTGCTGCCGCCGGGGGGCGTCCGGGTGCGGCGGACGGCGTGCCCGTGACCGCAGCGGTGCTGTGCCGCAAGCGCAGGCAGTTCGAGCTCCTGGGGACCGCGTTGAGGGCGCGCGGGCTGCCGGTGGAGGTGGTGGGCCTCGGCGGGCTGCTGGACGCCCCGGAGGTGGTCGACCTCGTGGCGTTGCTGCGCGCCGCGCACGACCCGTCGCGCGGCGACGCACTGATGCGCCTGCTCACCGGCGCCCGCTACCGGATCGGAGCGGCGGACCTGCTCGCGCTGGCGGCGTGGGCCCGGCACCTCGCGGGGCGCCCTGACGCCGGTGACGTCGTCGTGACGCCGGACGTGGTCGACGAGCGGTCGATCGTCGACGCGGTCGACGAGCTGCCCCTGCCCGGCTGGCGCAGCGGGGACGGCCGGAGCCTGACGGCGTCGGCGAGGGAGCGGCTCGTCGACCTGGCGGGCGTGCTGCGCGCCGTGCGGCGCCAGACGTACCTGCCGCTGGTCGAGCTCGTGGGTCACGCGGAGCGGCTGCTCGGCCTGGACGTCGAGGTGCTGGCCCGGCCGGGCGCCGACCCGGCCCGGGCGCGCGCCCATCTCGACGCGTTCGCCCAGGTGGCCGACGACTTCGCCCGCGCCGCCGACTCCCCGACGCTCGGCGCGTTCCTCGCCTGGCTGGAGGCGGCCGCCGCCGAGGAGGACGGTCTCGAGCTGCCGGTGGTGGACCCGGACCCCTACGCGGTTCAGCTGATGACCATCCACGCCGCGAAGGGCCTGGAGTGGGACGTCGTGGCGGTGCCCGGGCTTGTCGACGGCGTCCTGCCGAGCGAGCCGTGCCGGACGGACGGCTACGTGAGCAACGCGTGGCTGACTCGGCTCGAGGAGCTGCCCTACCCGCTGCGTGGCGACCGCCGCGACCTGCCCGACCTGGTCGTCGCCGGGGCGTCGGACTTCCGCGAGCTCGAGCGTCGTCGGCTGGCGTTCCGGGCCGCCGCGGGGGAGCACGAGCTGGCCGAGGAGCGCCGGCTGGCGTACGTCGCGGTGACGCGGGCCAGGCACCGCGCGCTGCTGGCGGCGTACCGCTGGGATGCGAGCGCCAAGCCCCGGACGGCGTCGCCGTTCCTCCTCGAGCTGGCCGCCGCCGGGATCGTCACCACGGACGGGTGGGAGCCCGTTCCGGCGCCGGAGGCGCCCAACCCGTACGAAGGACGCGAGACGTCCGCGATCTGGCCGGTGGACCCGCTGCCGACACCCCGGCGGGGGGCCCTGGAGCGCGCGGCGGTCGCGGTGTGGGCGGCGTGGCCGGCGGCCGGTGCCGACCAGACGGGCGACGCGGAGGGGCCGTGGGACGCGCTGGCGGACAGGCTGCTGGCCGAGCGCGCGGCGGCGGCGGAGCCCCCGGGGCCGGTGGAGCTGCCGGCGGCCCTGTCGGCCTCCGCCGTGGTCCGGCTCGACCGCGACCCGGAGGCGTTCGCCACCGCGCTGCGCCGGCCGGTGCCGCAACCGCCCTCGCCGCAGGCGCGCCTCGGCACGGCGTTCCACGCATGGGTGGAGGGCTACTTCGGTGCGGCGACGCTCGTGGACGTCGACGCCCTGCCCGGGGCCGACGACGACTCGTTGCCCGCCGCGGTCGACCTGGACAGGCTGCGCGAGCGGTTCCGGAGCACGCCCTGGGCGGGCCGCCGCCCGCTCGCGGTCGAGGTCGAGGTGCACACGTCGATCGACGGCTACGTGGTCAACTCGCGGATCGACGCGGTGTTCGAGGACGTCGACCGCGCCGAGGGGCCTGACGTGCCCGACGTGCCCGACGCGGTCGTCGTCGTCGACTGGAAGACGGGCCGCCCGCCGCAGGACCCGGCCGAGCGCGCCGCCCGCGAGCTCCAGCTCGCCGTGTACCGGCTGGCGTGGTCGCGCTGGAAGGAGCTGCCGCTGGAGAAGGTGCGCGCGGCTTTCTGCTACGTCGCGACCGGGGAGACGGTCTATCCGGAGCGGTTGCTCGACGAGGCCGGGATCGCGGCGCTGCTGCGGACGGTGACCGGCGAGGAGGTACGGACCTGATGGTTCGCCGAAGGTGCTCGGCCGACGCGGCGGCGATCCCCGTCGGCATCGCGGCGCACCGGCCGGCGCCGCACGGGACCGCGGATCAGCCGACGGCGGTGAGGTCGCTCGTGGCTTGGTCCAGGTCGGTGAGCATCCCGACGGCGTCGTCGATCACGTCCTGCTGAGCGGACCGGACGCCGTAGAGCAGCCACCTGGCCAGCGCCAGCTCACCGGCGAGCAGCGCGCGCTCCGTGAGGAACGGGTCGGTCAGCTCGGTGCGCCGCAGCAGGTAGGCCTCGAGGATCGACTCGACCGCATCCGGGGGCGCGGCGACCAGCAGCCACGCGAGGTCGTCGGCCGGGTCGGCCACCATCGCGTCGCCCCAGTCGAGGATGCCGCTGACGTCGCCGTCCAGGACCAGCACGTGCGAGGCGGTGAGATCGCCGTGGACCACCGTCGGCTGGAACCGCCACAGGCGCACGTCCTCGAGCTTCTGCTCCCAGCGGCGCAGCAGACCGGTCGGCACGTGGCCGGTCTTGGCGGCCTCGTCGACCTCGGCCTGCCGGCGCTGGCGGTAGGCGGGCGCGTCGTAGACCGGCCGGCCGGCGTTCTCCACGACGGACGTCGGCAGCTGGTGCAACGCACCCAGCGCTCGCCCGAGAGCCGCGGACAGGCCGGGGCCCGGCGTGAGGCTCTCGAGTCGCAGCGGGCTGCCGGGCACCAGCTGGTGAACGGCGGCCCGCCCGCCTTCGGGCAGGTGGGCGAACCCGGCGGGCCGCGGTACCTCGAACGGCAGCGCACCGGCGTCGACCTGCCCGCCGAGCGCGTCGAGCAGCACCACCTCGGCCTCGAGCGCGGCGCCCGCCGCGGCGTTGGCCGGCGCCCGCACCACCCAGTGCCGGTGCTCGGCGTCGGTGACCACGGCGACGTCGAACTCCGATCCGCCGTGCAGCGGCTGCCGGACGTCGTAGGCGTCGAGGCCGGGGACGGCGACGGTCGCCAGGGCGGCGAGCGCCAGCGGGGAGCGGGGCACCTCGCCAGGGTAGGTCGGCCACGCGCACCAGCCCGGTCGCCCGCCCCGGCGTGTCCGGGACCGCGTGCCGCGAGGTGTCACGCGGGCCGTGGGCCGGCCACGGGCGGACGCGTGCGCACCCGGTGCAACGACGTCCGCCCGATGGGCTCCGTCGTGCCGCGTACCGTGGCCGCCGTGGACTTCGCCGCCGCCCTCCCGCTCGCCCGCACCGTGCTCGACCGGGCCGCCGACCTCCGTGCCGACCCCGGCATCCTCGCCCGCGCCCGTCGCGACCCGGCGACACGGGTGCTCGTCGTCGGGGGTGGTGAGCTCGTGGTGGACGCCGCCGGGGCGGCCGCCCTGCTCGACCCGCGCACCGCGGCGCGCGTCGTGGCCGACGGCGAGCACGAGGGCCACGACGGCGGGAGCGACACGACGCCCGACGAGGAGCAGTGGCTGCTGCTGGGCCGCGACGGGGACGGTGAGTCCGCGGCGCTCGTCGTGGCTCGCCGTGTCCGCCGCGGACGCGGCGCTCCCCGCGTGGGCCAGGCCTCCGACGTGCTGGTCCACTCCTCGTCGCCGGCCGACGTCTCCGCTGACGAGCCTGCCGCGCTGACCCCTGCCGGCCCCGTGGCCGCGCCCGCCTCGTCGCCCACCCCCGCACCGGGGCTGCGCTGGGTGTCGCTGCGTGACGCCGGTGCGGACCTGCCGGCACGCGACGCGGGCCTGGCGACGATGGCCGTGGCGCTCGACGAGTGGCACGCACGCCACCCGCGCTGCCCGCGCTGCGGCGCACCGACCGTGCCGTCGCAGGCCGGTTGGGTGCGCGTGTGCACGGCCGACGGCTCGGAGCACTATCCACGCACGGACCCGGCGATCATCGTCGCCGTGGTGGACGACGAGGATCGCGTGCTGCTCGGGCACAACGCCGCCTGGCCGGCCGGACGGTACTCGACGCTGGCGGGGTTCGTGGAGGCGGGGGAGTCCGCGGAGCACGCGGTGCGTCGGGAGGTGGCCGAGGAGACGGCGGTGGTCGTGGACCGCGTCGAGTACCTCGGCAGCCAGCCGTGGCCGTTCCCCGCCTCACTGATGCTCGCGTACCGGGGCCATGCGGCGCGCACCGAGGTGACGGTGGACGGCGTCGAGGTGACCCAGGCCCGCTGGTTCTCGCGCGACGAGCTGGCGGCGGCAGTGGTGGCGGGGCAGGTGCTGCTCCCGATGCGCACCTCGGTGGCCTACGCGTTGATCACCGACTGGTACGGAAGGCCCCTGCCGACCGCCTGACCACCTCGAGTGGAGCCGGATGGCGCCCATTCACGGCGTGTTGCGGCGTGTCGGCTCCACTCTTGGGGTGGTGGCGCGGTGTGAGCGGTGGCAGCGGTGTGGCGGTGGGTGTCACCGCGTGGCGGCGGTGGGGCGGGGGTGGGGGCGGGCGTCAGATCGCCAGGCGCGCCCGGACCTCGGCCAGGGAGGGGTTGGTCGCGGCGGTGCCGTCGGGGAAGACGAGCGTGGGCACCGTCCGGTTGCCGCCGTTGACGGACTCGACGAACGCGGCGGCGTCCGGCACCTGCTCCACGTCGACCTCGTCGTACGCGATGCCCGCGGACTCCAGCTGGCCCTTCAGCCGGTGGCAGTAGCCGCACCACGGGGTGGTGTACATGGTCAGCGTGCTCGTGGCGCTCATCGGGTCCTCACCGTTCGTTGCCCTCGTCGGCGCCAACGTACGCCGGGCCGGCGGCATTCCGGGCGTGCGGCCCGACGAGGGTCTCACGCCTGTCGGCGGAGGCTGCGAGGATGGCGGGCGATGCTCGCCGACGACCTCCTCGATGCGCTCGACCCCGAGCAGCGCGCCGTCGCCACCGCCCTGAACGGCCCGGTCTGCGTGCTGGCCGGCGCCGGCACGGGCAAGACGAGAGCGATCACCCACCGCATCGCCTACGGCGTGCGCACCGGCGTATACAAGCCGGCGAGCGTGCTCGCCGTCACCTTCACGGCCCGGGCCGCGGGCGAGATGCGGGTGCGGCTGCGGGGCCTGGGCGTGGCCGGCGTCCAGGCGCGCACGTTCCATGCGGCGGCGCTGCGCCAGCTCGGCTTCTTCTGGCCGAAGGTCGTCGGCGGCGCCGCGCCCCGCCTGCTGGAGCAGAAGGCGCCGCTGGTCGCGGAGTCCGCGCGCCGGCTGGGTCTGGACGTCGACAGGATCGCCGTGCGCGACCTGTCCTCCGAGCTGGAGTGGGCCAAGGTGAGCCTGGTCCCGGCCGACGACTACCCGGCGGCGATGGCCGCGGCCGGACGGCCGGTGCCGGCGGGCTTCGACGTGCAGCAGGTGGCCCGCCTGCTCACCTCGTACGAGGAGGTGAAGAACGAGCGCGGCGTCATCGACTTCGAGGACGTGCTGCTGCTCACCGCGGCGATGATCGGCCAGCGTCGCGACGTCGCCGAGGAGGTGCGCGGGCAGTACCGGCACTTCGTGGTCGACGAGTACCAGGACGTCAGCCCGCTGCAGCAGTACCTGCTGGACCAGTGGCTGGGCGGCCGGCACGAGCTGTGCGTCGTGGGGGACCCGAGCCAGACGATCTACTCGTTCACCGGCGCCAGCCCGGAGCACCTGCTGGGCTTCGGCCGCACGCATCCGGGCGCGACGCAGATCCGGCTGGTGCGCGACTACCGCTCGACGCCGCAGGTGGTCACCCTGGCCAACCGGCTGCTCGTCTCGGGCCGCAAGCGCGGCGAGCCCACGGCCCTGCAGCTCGTCGCGCAGCGCCCGGACGGCCCGCCGGTGCGCTGGACCGCGTACGACGACGACGACGCCGAGGCGACCGGCGTCGCCGCCCGGATCGCCCGGCTGGTGGCCGACGGGACGCGGCCGAGCCAGGTGGCGGTGCTCTACCGGACCAACGTCCAGGGGGCGGCGTTCGAGGAGGCCCTGGCCGCCGCGGGCGTCGGCTACCAGGTGCGCGGCGGGGAGCGGTTCTTCGCCCGCCGCGACGTGCGGGAGGGCATCGTGCTGCTGCGCGGCGCGGTCCGCTCGGCCGACCCGGACACCCCGATGCCGCAGGTGGTGCGCGACGTGCTGCTCACCGTGGGCTGGGCGGAGCTGCCGCCCGCGCCGCGCGGCGCGGCCCGGGAGCGATGGGACGCCATGCAGGCGCTGGTCTCGCTCGCCGACGACCTGGCGGCCGCCGGTGCGACGAGCCTGGTCGAGCTGATCGCCGAGCTCGACGAGCGTGCGTCGACGCAGCACGCGCCGGTGGTGGAGGGCGTGACGCTGGCGTCGCTGCACGCCGCCAAGGGCCTGGAGTGGGACGTCGTGTTCCTCGTCGGCATGTCCGAGGGGCTGCTGCCCATCTCGCTGGCGGACACGGCGGCGGCGCTCGACGAGGAGCGGCGGCTGCTCTACGTCGGTGTCACCCGGGCGCGCGAGCGGCTGGAGATGTCGTACGCACGCTCGCGCACGCCGGGGGCACGGTCCACGCGCAGCGTGTCGCGGTTCCTCGACGGGCTGTGGCCGTCGTCGTCGCCCACGCCGGGGCGCGGTTCGGCCGGCGGCGACGACGAGGGCGTGGCCCGGCCGGATCCTGAGCTGGTGAGCAGGCTGCGCCAGTGGCGCGCCGACGAGGCGCGGCGGGTGGACCGGCCCGCGTACACCGTGCTCGCGGACCGTGCGATCGAGCAGGTCGCCGCGCTGCGGCCCGGGACGATCGCCGAGCTGGCGCGCGTGCGGGGGATCGGTCCGGTCAAGCTGGACGCGTACGGCGCCGCGCTGCTCGAGCTCGTGGCGGGTGCCCCGCGCCGGTCGCACTGACCGCTGCGCAGCCAGCGGCCCGCGGCAGGGAGCTTCCTGTGAAACTCGCGCCGAAAATCCGTTGCCGCCTTCCGCTCCACCCCCTACCGTGGACGAGGTTCTTGCTCAGGGCCGTGCCGACGAGGCACGAGCCCGCACGTGGGAGGAGGTGCAGTGCCGAGATGAAGACCATCGCCATGACGACGCGTGCGTTCGACGTGCCTGCGTACCTCCTCGCGGCCACCGGCACCCCGTTCCAGGGGTGGGCTGTGTCCACCGATCGGCGCGGCGCTTCGCTCGAGGCGCGCATCGCGTCCGTCGTGGGGCTCGGTAACCCCGCCGGCGCCGGCGTCGACGCCACCACGCTCCCTCGCGGGACCTCCATGATCTGACGACGACAGTCGCCGAAGGCCGTGGATCCCGCACCGGATCCGCGGCCTTTCTGTTTCCCCCGGGAGATCCCGGTGAGCGCAGGGGTCGCGGACCTGCGAACAAGACTCACCAGCAAGGACACCAGGAGGAATCGTGCAGCTCACGACGCTGCTCGACACCGTGTACCAGGGCGTCTCCACCACGGGCGCCGACGACTTCGACCGGCTGGTCGCCGACCTGATCCCGTGCCGCTCGCACGATCCCGAGCTGTGGTTCGCCGAGCACACGGCGCAGGTGGAGCAGGCCAAGGCGCTGTGCCGTCAGTGCCCGCTCCTCGAGGGCTGCCTGGCCGGGGCCCTGGACCGCGCCGAGCCCTGGGGGGTCTGGGGCGGCGAGGTCTTCGTGGACGGCGTGGTCGTCCCG
>DASWOL010000021.1:0-41899 GCA_036398695.1 Cellulomonas sp.
CGGATGCTGGCGATCACGCACGCGAAGAACCTCATGGCCGTGGGCCGCAAGGTGATGCTGGAGCGCTACCTGCGCGCGGTCGACACGGCGGGCGAGACCGGCCTGGTCTACCTCGACGGGGTGTTCAGCCACGCGGTGCGCAAGAGCGCGCTGCTGTCGGGGCCCTTCCGCGAGGGAGACCTCGAGGGCGCGCTGTACCGCGGCGAGGTCATCGCACCGCGCGAGCCGAGCACGGCCGAGCGCGAGCTCGGCGACCGCGTGCTGGCGGTGCTGGGGGAAGTGTTCGTCGAGCTGGACCGTCCGCTGCTGTACGCGCGTGTGGACGTCATCCCGGACGACGAGGGCTCGCCGGTGATCCTCGAGGTGGAGCTGACCGAGCCGTCGCTGTTCCTCTCGCACGCCCCCGGCTCGGTGGAGCGTGCGGCGGACGCGTTCGCCGGCCGGCTCTAGCTCGCGTTCGGCGCGGCGGCGGCGGGCCGTTACACTTTCCGTCGGTCCTCGTCGGACGACGAGTCGCCGTGGTGGCTGTAGCTCAGTTGGTAGAGCACCTGGTTGTGGTCCAGGGGGTCGCGGGTTCAAGTCCCGTTAGCCACCCCACCGCAGGGCGTCGACGGTCTCGTCGGCGCCCTGTCGCTTGTCGATGAGGAAGTCCGCCCGGCGTCGTTGACGGTGCGTCTTGCTACGTTGCGGCCATGGCCATCGAGGTGGTGCCCGCGTCCGCCGCGCGGTTCGAGGACCTGGCGGCCATCGTCGGGCCGTCGACGCCCGGCGCGCAGGCGTGCTGGTGCCTGGCGTACCGGATCCGGTCCGTGGAGCGGCAGGCCCTGGGGCCGGCGGGCCAGGCGGACCTGGTCCGTGCGCTGTGCTCGCGTGACCTGGCGCCGGGCGTTCTCGCGTACGACGAGGGCGTGGTGGTCGGCTGGGCGGGGGTGGCGCCACGCGCGGAGCTCTACGGGTTCCGCCGAGGCTCGCGGATCCCGTGGCTCGACGAGGCGCCGGTGTGGTCGGTGTGGTGCTTCCGCGTGCGCGGCGGACATCGCCGCCAGGGGGTGGCGGGCGCGCTGCTCGCCGGTGCGGTCGAGTTCGCCCGCGACCACGGCGCCCCGGCCGTCGAGGGCTACCCGGTGGACAACCAGGGTGCACGCCTCGACGGGACGCTCGCGTTCGTCGGTACGCGCTCGATGTTCGAGAAGGCCGGATTCACCCGGGTGTCCGACACCGCGGCCGTCGCCGCCCGCCTGCCCCGCGTGCTGATGCGGCTCGAGCTGACCTAGCTCTACGCCGGGTGGTTCGCCGCCACCGACGTGGCCGTGATCCGGGCGGCGATCGCCTTGGCGGTCGCCGAGTCCGGTCCGGGTGCGGCCGGCATGAGGGCGGCACGGTAGTAGCGCAGCTCGTCGATGCTCTCGAGGATGTCCGCCAGCGCGCGGTGGCCGCCGTGCTTGGCCGGGGCGCTGAAGTAGACGCGTGGGTACCAGCGCCGGGCGAGCTCCTTGATGCTCGACACATCGATGACCCGGTAGTGGAGGTGCCCGACGAGCTCGGGCATGTCGCGGTCCAGGAACGTCTTGTCCGTGCCGACCGAGTTGCCGGCCAGCGGCGCCTTGCCGGCCTCCGGCACCCACTGGCGGACGTAGTCGAGGACGGCCGTCTGCGCCTCGCCGAGCGACATGCCGCCGGGCAGCTCCTCGAGGAGGCCGGACGTGGTGTGCATGGTGCGCACGTAGTCGTTCATCTGGGTGAGCGCCTCCGCCGGCGGCGCGACGATCACGTCGATGCCGCCGTCCAGCGCGTGCAGCTCGGAGTCGGTGACCACCACGGCAACCTCGACCAGCGCGTCCGCGGTGAGGTCCAGGCCCGTCATCTCGCAGTCGATCCAGACGATGCGGTCACTGGTCCCGTTGGCGCTGCTGGTCACGGTGCCAGCCTACGGCGGGCCGACGACACGTCAGGACGACGGAGGTCCGTCCGTGGGCTCGTCGGGCGCCTCCGGGCCGGGAACGGTGCTGGCGATCCCCGCGGCCGCGGCCGCCAGCACGCCTACCACGAGGCCGACCCACGGGCGGATGCCCGGCGGCGACCCGGCCCAGGCCATGGCGCCCCACGCGGCGACCCCGACGATGGCGCCGAGCGCCAGCCACACTGCGACGCGGCCGGCCCAGCGCAGCAGGGACTGGCGCCGCTCCTGCGGCGTGAGACTGGTCCGGTGCCGTGCCATCAGCAGGCTCCGGGGCGCGATGGCATGACCGACATCGTGGCACGAGGGCGTGAGCACTCGGTGCGCCCGGGGAGACTCGAACTCCCAACCAGCGGATTAGAAGGCCGCTGCTCTATCCGTTGAGCTACGGGCGCGGGGGATGGGGAAATTCGCTGGGACGACCCTAGGGAGAAACCTAGGGAAAACCCGGGCGTGTTCGGCCACCACCGCTGGCAAGGCTACCGGGGTGGGTCGTCGGTGCGGCGAGACCGGACCGGAGCTGCGTGGTGGCCGTGCTGGGTGCGGTCGCTGCGGGCCGTTCGTGCCCGGCGGGGTGGGTGGCGCTTCCGCTGCGTTGGTCAGGTTCGCTGCCCGGGGCGCGGCTGGGTTCAGTCGGACCAGCCGGTCATGAAGTTGTCCTGGTTGAGGTCGGTCGTGCGGTCGGACTGGCGGAGCTCGTCGAGCTGAATGCCGGCGAGGTTGAGGGTAGCGGGCAGGTCGCGGCCCGCGAGGGCCATGGCTTCGGTGGCAGCGCGGGCGATCCGGTCGTCGGTGGCGGTGTTGCCGCGGTGGGTGCGCCAGGTGGTGCTGATGCGCCAGGTGGTGATGCTGCGAGGGGTGACTCCGGGGTGGTCGAGGCGGTGGTGTGCAGCAGGTCGCCGAGCATGCAGGCGGCGGAGGCGATGGCGCTCTTGCTGCCGGCCTGATGCGGGGTCCTCTGTAGGTCAGGGGTGCGTCGTGGTCGGTGGTCGTGATAGCGGTCTGCAGGATGCGGCGATGGAAGGGACTGCTGCAGGGTCCCTGTCGAGTGTCGCCTTGTGTGGTGACGCGCGGGGATGACAGGCGCCGCTCGTGCGGTGGTGTGCGGTCAGGCAAGCACGTCGAGGAGTTCCGGTAAGGACGTCGACTCCGGCGTGTTGTCGAGTTCCAGGCGCCTGCCGAAACGCGCCCGTGTTCCGCCGTGCGGCGGTACGTTCAGCCGCGTGAGCCAGCTCCTTGGCGGCGCCGCGAGCCCGATCGGGTGGAGCGTGCAGTACCTCGAGGTCAGCGCGTGCGACCTCGTCGAGGAACTGCTCGCCTGGCGCACCGCGCTCGGGCAGAGCGTGCGAGCGTCAGCGACCCGCGCGTACCCCGAGCAGCTTCATGCCCTCCTGCCGTTCGAGGCGCCGTGGACCCGTGAGCTCGTCATGGCTTGCGGCGATCGGTGGTCGGCCTACCTGAACAACGGCGTAGGCGGGGGCGACCCGACCGCCGCAGGTCCCGCCCTGGCTGCCCGGCTCGGCGTTCGATGCGTCGCGGCAATGAACGCCCCCCGGTACGGCCCGGGACATCAGGCGACCCAACTGTGGGTCCAGGGGCCGGCCGGCGAGCCGCCGCTGAGGTACGAGCGGACGCTCGCCGCCCACGCCACCGATGGGCGGTGGACCTGGCACGAGTCAGGCAAGCCCTTCGACTTCGAGGACACCGCCCGCTACACAAGCCGCCGCATCCGTGACCGGTTCGACCGGCCGTTGCTCCTGCGCTACCTGACCGCACTCGGCATCCCCGCGGACGACGACGACAGCTACGGTCCCGGGGTCGTCATCCAGCAGTTCATGGACTGGCCGACCCGCCAGGAGACGCTCGAGGAGGCGCGTCGCTCACTTGCCTCCTGATGCACCCTCCCGTCGCCTGCAGCCGCGCTTGCCTGCTGAGGCGCTGGCAACGTCCACGGGTCGGCGGTGATCGAGCTCGTCGATCGGCTGAGCCGCGTCACGCGTGGCTTGCCGGTGCCCTTCTGCTGGAGAAGGTGCCGACGGGCCGCCCGCGGCTTCGTGCGCAGCGAAGGCTGACCCTCGGGATCGACGAACGGACGCTGGTCACGGGGCCCGCATCTGGCCCGTCCAAGAAAGCCGGTCAGGCTCCGATAGCGCCCACCACCCGTTCGGCTGACGCCATCGCTGCGCCCGTGGTGGCTGGGGCGCCTCACTCGGCGAGGCGCTGTTGCACGCCCCCAGCGCCGAGCCCGTCCAGGATCGTCTCGAGCATCCGATCAGCCTGGGCCAGCCCTTGCTGTCCCGAGGGGACCCGCCACAGCGCACCGATGAGCAGCAGGACGTCCGACGGTTCGATGCCGGCGCGGACCTCGTCGCGTGCTGCCGCCGCGTCGAGGAGTCTGCCGATCGCGCTCGTCACCGGGGCGTACTGGGCGTCGATCGCCGCCTGCGCCTCCGGGCTGGCAAGCGCCTCTCCGAGGCCGTGCTTGACCCGCATCTGCGCGGCCAGCTCTCGCACCCAGGTGCGGAACGCCTCCAGCGGCGGCTGGCGGGCGAGCAGGCCGTCCACGGACGCCACGAGCGAGTCGAGCTCCTCGCGGTACACCGCGAGCAGCAGGTCCTCCCGGGTTGGGAAGTTGCGGTAGAGCGTGCCGGCACCCACGCCCGCGCGTGTGGCGATGGCGTTCAGCGAGACGTCGGGATCTTCCGCGAAGGCCCGATAGGCGACGTCGAGGATCCGCGCCCTGTTCTCGAGGGCGTCCGTGCGAACCATGCACCCACCTTGTGATCCGGAGAGTTCTCCACTACCGTATCCGGAGAACTCTCCACAACAGTATCGGAGCCTCACGCAGTACATCAAGCTCGGGACCACCGGTCTCGACGTCTCACCGGTCGCGATCGGCGCGATGACCTACGGCGAGCCCCAGCGGGGCCACCCGGTCTGGTCGCTGGGCGACGAGCAGGCCCGTCCGCTCATCCGGCACGCGCTCGAAGCCGGGATCAACTTCTTCGACACCGCCAACATGTACTCCCACGGGTCCAGCGAAGAGATCCTCGGCCGGGCGCTCGCCGACTTCGCCAACCGCGACGACGTGGTCATCGCCACCAAGCTGCGCCATCCCATGCGTCCCGGCCCCAACGGCAAGGGCCTGTCCCGCAAGGCGATCATGACCGAGGTGGACCACTCGCTCAGGCGCCTCGGTACCGACTACATCGACCTCTACCAGGTTCACCGCAACGACCACGCCACGCCGCTGGAGGAGACCCTGGAAGCGCTGCACGACGTGGTGAAGGCGGGCAAGGTGCGCTACCTCGGCGCCAGCTCGATGCACGCCTGGGAGTTCGCCAAGGCGCTGCACCTGCAGCGCGAGCACGGCTGGGCCCGGTTCGTGTCGATGCAGGACCACTACAACCTGCTTGCTCGCGAGGAGGAACGGGAGATGATCCCGCTGTGCCTCGACGAAGGCGTCGGCACCGTCATCTGGTCGCCGCTGGCGCGGGGGCGCCTCGCGCGCTCGTGGGACGACGCCCGAGCGACGCCACGTTCTGCGACGGACCGCGGCTACGCCGACATGCTCTACTCGCCGGCCACCGAGGCGAGCAACCGCGCGATCGTCGACGCGGTCGGTCGGGTCGCGGACGCCCACGGTGCCACCCGCGCCCAGGTCGCGCTCGCCTGGCTGCGCAGCAAGCCGGTCGTGGCCGCACCACTGGTCGGTGCCCGCTCGACCGGCCAGATCGACGAAGCCGTCGCCTCCCTCGACATCACGCTCACCGACGAGGAGGTCCGCACGCTCGAGGCCCCCTACACGCCGCGCGAGGACTGGCAGGGGATCTCCGACGAGGCCGAGATGGACGCAATCCGGGCACGAATCCCTGGCATGGCACTCGAGCCCTGAGGGGCGCCACGCGCCGAGCCACGTGAAGGACAGGCTCGAGCCCTGGGGTGCTTCACGGAGCTCGAGGTGTCAGGCGTCGATGGTCGGCCTCCCGGGAAGGAGCAGAAGCTTGCCGTGGGCCTGGTTGCCGAGGCTGATGTCGAGGGCGGTGCGCCACTCGTCGAGGGGGAAGGTCCGGGCGACCGGGACGGCGAACCGGCCGTCGGCGGCGAGCTGCGCGAACTCGGCGAGCCCGTCGGCGCGCTGGGTGAGGTCTTCGTGGAAAGTGGCCCGAACGCCGAGATCGTCGGCGGCGGCGAAGTCGGAGATCGTGAGCACCCGCGTCGGGTCGCCTCCGGCGATCTGAACGAGATCAGGCAGGGCACCACCGACCGGTGCGGTGTCGAGGACCAGGTCGACCGGGCCGTTGGTGATCGCCGTGACCCGTTCGACCAGGCCGCTCCCGTAGGGGGTGACCTGCGCTCCGAGGTCGCGCAACTGGCCGGCGTAGGTCTGGCCTGCCGCGGCGATCACCCGCATGCCGCGCAGGAGCGCGATCTGCACGGCGGCGTACCCGACGGTGCTGCCGGCCCCGTAGATCAGGATCGTCTTGTCCGGCTCGAGTCCGAGCCAGCTCAGGTGCGTGTATGCGGTGTCCACAGCCATCGGGAGCGCGGCAGCCTCGGTGAGGTCGAGGCCGGCCGGCACGGTGGTCCAGCGGTTCATGATCGCGCGGTCGGATGCCCCCGCGGACGGGCAGTTGGCCCAGTCGGCGGTGCCGAGCACGAGGTCGCCCACGGTGACATCTCCCACGCCGTCGCCGACGGCGTCGACGGTGCCGGAGACGTCGCATCCGATTCCACGCGGTAGCTGGCCCGCGAACAGTCCTCGACACAGCGCCCAATCGGCCGGCGCGAGCGCGCACGCGTGCACGACGACGCGGATGCGTCCGGAGCTAGGGTCGGGTACGGGCGCGGTCTCCAGGCGCAGCACGTCGCCGGGCTCCCCGTAGTCGTGGAAGCGCAGGGTGCGCATGGTCGCGGTCGTGGAAGCAGACATCGAGGCCTTCTCCTGTAATCGGAGCATGATCCGGTTGGACTGTTCGCTAGGCTACCGGATGTGGAACGTGATCCGCTTGGGTGAGGCCGGAGCACCCGCAACGCTGCGCGCGGACGCGGCTCGCAACCGCGACAGTCTCCTCGCGGCCGCGACGCGCGTCTTCGCATCCGAGGCGGAGCCGTCGATGCGCGAGATCGCCCGGGAGGCCGGAGTCGGGATCGCGACTCTCTTCCGCCACTTCCCGACTCGTGAGGCGCTCGTCGACGCGGTCTATCAGGACCAGGTCCAGCGTCTGACCATGGGCGCCCAGGAGCTGCTCGACCAGTTCCCGCCGCGCGAGGCGATGCGTCGTTGGATGGATCTGTTCGGCGACTGGATGGCGACCAAGCACGGCATGACCGGGACCCTGCTCGCCATGATCGACGCCGGCCAGATCGCCCTCGCCCACACCCGCGAGGAGCTCCTCGCGGCGATCGCGGCGATCCTGGATGCGGGCGTTGCCGCAGGTGAGTTCCGGCGCGACACCGACGCCGAGGATGTCGCCGCCGGACTCATCGGAATCTTCGCCGTCGCCGGAAAGCCCTCACAGCGCGCTCAGGCGACCCGGCTCCTGAACGTCTTCATGGACGGCCTCAGCCTCGATCGGCCGATCCGGTCCTGACGATCGTTGATCGGCTGCGATCTCACAGAAGGCGATGGCCGCTCTCCGGTCGAGGAAGGCGTCAAGGGCGCGCCGCCTCAGCGGGGCGTGATCGCCAGGATCACCGGGGTGCTGCGCGGGCGGCCGACGTGCAGCACCGACTGGACGAACCACAGCGGCCCGATGACCATCCTGTCGAGCCGATACTTGCGCCGGATCAGCTCTTTGGCGCCGTCCGCCTCCGAGCCGGAAAGCACGACGGCGATCCCGCTGGACTGCTGTCCGCGGAGCTGGCCGCGCGCCGTGCACGGCGCCACGAGCACCGCCGGGTTGTGGTTGATGCGCTTGACCTTGCCGGAAGCCGCGCCCGTCTGGACCAGGAGTGTGTCGCCCTGCTGAACGAACCACACCGCCGTGGCTACGCCGCTTCCGTCCCGCTTGAACGTGGTGACGCTGAGGTACTTGCCCGGGAACACCCTCGCAACGGGAGCGCCATCCGACCGTGTCTGGTTCATTGTCATTGAGGGTCCCAAGAATTCGTCACTCGCGATCACTCGCTCTTGGCCATTGGCACACGCCCTCTCCACCGATGCGCCCGACCAACGTCCCGCCGGCGGCTGCTGATGGCTGCCGCCTACATCCCGTGGGGGTCGAGCCGGTTGAGCGTGGCCACCACCTGCGGATAGTTCCCGCGGGCCTCGCCGTACCGCAGGAACTTCACGTTCTCCACCTGGATCTCGGTCGCGTCGGGCTGCGACTCGATGAGGCTGACGACCTCGGTGACGAAGTCGTCGAGCGGCATCGCGAACTCGCTGTTCTCCTGCCCGGGGACCAGCGAGGTGCGCACCGCCGGAGGTTCCAGCTCGAGGACCTTGACCGTGGTGCCGGCGAGCTGGAGGCGGATCGACTCGCTGAGCATGTGGATCGCGGCCTTGGTGGCGTTGTAGCTGGGGGTCGCCGCCAGCGGGGCGAAGGCCAGGCCCGACGACACCGTGAGGATCGTCGCGTCGGGCTGCGCGCGGAGGTGCTCGACGAAGGCCGCCACGAGGCGGATCGGCCCCAGCAGGTTGGTGGTGACCGTCTCCTCGGCAGAGGCCAGGAACCCGGCCGGCGTGGTCCAGTCCTCGATGCGCATGATGCCGGCCATCGTGACGAGCACGTTGAGGTTCGGCGCCTGCTCGATGACCTGCTTGGCGGCGGTCGCGATGCTCTCGGGCTCGGTGGTGTCGATCCGGACGGTGCGCAGACCCGGGTGCTCGGCGGCGATCGCGTCGAGCAGCTCGGTGCGGCGTCCGCCGACGATCACGGTGTTGCCCTCGGCCTGCAGGCGTAGCGCGAGCGCCAGGCCGATGCCGCTGGTGGCGCCAGGGATGAAGACGGTGTTTCCGGTGATTCGCATACGGCGAGTATTCGTCGGGCCCGGAACCTGCTCCAGGGAGCCCTTGTCCACGGATCCGCGATCCCTGGTTCGCGCGGCGCGCCCGGTCGATACTGCGAATCATGGATCGCGACGCTCTGGCGGACTTCCTGGTGCGCCACCGCAACGCGCTGAGGCCCGGTGACGTCGGGTTGCCCACGGGCCCACGCCGGCGGGCCGCTGGGCTGCGCCGGGAAGAGGTGGCCCAGCTCACCTCGATGTCGACCGACTACTACAGCCGGCTCGAGCAGCGGCGCGGACCGCAGCCGAGCACCCAGATGCTCGCGGCCCTGGCCCGTGCCCTGCGTCTGACGTCGGACGAGCGCGACTACCTGTTCCGGGTCGCCGGCCACAGCGCGCCCGACCGCGTCGCGGACCTCGAGCACGTCGCCCCGGCGCTGCTGCGCGTGCTGGACCGCCTCGCGGACACCCCGGCCGTGATCCTGTCCGCGCTGGGGGAGACCCTGGTGCAGAACGACCTGGCGCGCGCCTTGTTCGGCGAGGTCGGCGCGCTGACCGGGATGGAGCGCAGCGCCGTCTACCGCTGGTTCGTCCACCCGCAGTCCGAGCGGTTGATCTATCCCGAGTCGGACCAGCCGAGGCAGAGCCGGGCCCACGTCGCCGCGCTGCGCGCCGCCTACGGGTCGATGGGTCCCCGCTCCCGCGCCGGCGAGATGGTGCGTGAGCTCCAGCGGGTGAGTCCCGAGTTCGCCGGCATCTGGGAGCGGCACGAGGTGGCCCGCCGGTTCGAGGATCACAAGGTGCTCATCCACCCCGAGATCGGGCCCATCGACCTGGACTGCCAGGCGCTGCTCACCGAGGACGAGTCCCAGGCCTTGCTGGTGCTCACCGCCGCGCCACGCAGCGAGGCGGAGAGCAAGCTGCGGCTGCTCGGGGTGCTCGGCACCCAGCAGTTCAGCGCGCCCTGAGGCCGGTCGGGCGCGGGTCAGTGACCGGTGATGCGGGGGGAGCCGCCGAGGCGACCTCGGTGGCTAGCGTGTCGGGCGTGGATGGTGAGACGCGAGTGTGCGCGCGTGTCGTGTTGCTGGACTCCTCCTCGCGGGTGCTGCTGTTCGAGGGCCGCGACCTGTCTGACACCGGGGACACGGTGCGCTTCTGGTTCGCGGTGGGGGGTGCGCTGGAGCGTGGAGAGTCGCCGAAAGACGCCGCCCTGCGAGAGCTGCGCGAGGAGACGGGGCAGTCCGGTCTGTGTCTGGTCGGGCCGTTCAGCTGCCAAGAGTTCGACTTCCTCGATCATGGGGTGCCGTGTCACCAGGTCGAACATTTCTTCGCCGCGCGGACGGACGACACCACGGTGGGCGTCGACGGCTGGACGGAGCTCGAGCGGCGGGCGGTGACGACGTGGCGTTGGTGGCCCGTGGACGATCTGGAGGCCAGCGGCGTCCGCTACTACCCCGAGAACCTTCTGTCGCTCGTTCGTCACGCCGGCATCGAGCTCAACACTGCGCCTGGCACGACGGGTGATCGGCCGCGCACGTAGCGCTCTGCCCTCACGCAGCCGCCGCGTCGAGCGGGGCGACCGGCGGGGTGCCGTGCGCGGCTTCGTGAGCCGCGTGCCGGGCCTCCCTCGCTTCCGACCAGCGGCGCAGGCACACCGACAGGGCGACGCAGACGGCCGCGATCGCGCTGAGCACGCCGAGTGATGTGGCCACCGTGCCCGCGTCCGGCGGGTTGCCGGCGATCACCTCGCGCAGCGCGTCGATGGAGTAGGTGAACGGCACCCACGGATGCAAGGCCGTGAACAGACCGCCCTCGGTGAGCTGGGTGGGGAAGGTGCCGCCGGAGCACGTCAGCTGGAAGATGAGGATCACCGCTCGTCGCGCGCCGTCAATCCGCTGCCGGACGCCGCACCGGTCCGGCGTCGGCGTCCAGCGCCGCGGTGCCGGCCGCGAACATCTGCGGCACCGACGCGCGTCGACAACCCGCGGCACACGGCCGCGCGGGGTCCAGGCGCCGGGCCGCTCGTCGTGCGCAGCCGCGCGACGCTGGCCAGACTGTCGGTCATGCCGAGGCTGCGCCGGGTGCGCCCCACCGATCCCGGGTGGACGCGCGCAGGCAAGGGCAACCGCGTCCGCTACCTCGACCAGGCCGGCGCCCAGATCACCGATCCGGCGGTCCTCGCCCGGATCCGAGGCCTCGTCATTCCACCGGCCTGGCACGACGTGTGGATCTGCCCTCTCGAGAACGGCCACATCCAGGCCACCGGGCTGGACGACGCCGGGCGACGCCAGTACCTGTACCACCCGCAGTGGCGGGCGCGCCGGGACCGGGCCAAGCACGAGCACGTGCTGGAGGTGGCCGCCCGGCTGCCCGCCGCCCGGCGCCGCGTCCGCCAGGACCTCCTCCAGCCCGGGCTGCCGCGCACCAAGGTGCTGGCGCTGGCCTTCCGGCTGCTGGACCTGGCCTACTTCCGGGCCGGCGGAGAGGCGTACGCCAAGGCGAACGGCAGCTATGGGCTGGCCACGCTGCGACGCGAGCACGTGCGGGCCGTCCCGCAGGGGGTGCGCTTCCGCTACCCGGCCAAGTCCGGCCAGGTGCGCGACGTGGTGGTGGACGACCCCGGGGTGCGGGAGCTGGTGGGCCAGCTGCGGCGTCGGCGCGGCGAGCCCCCGGAGCTCCTGATGTACCGCGACGGGAGGGCCTGGAAGCGGGTCACCACCGGCGACATCGCCGGCTACGTCAAGGAGCTGCTGGGCGAGGACGCCAGGCCCAAGGACTTCCGCACGTGGCACGCCACCGTGCTGGCCGCGCAGGCCCTGGGCCAGGCCGGTGCACCGCCCGCGGCGGAGCGAGCCCGGCGCAGAGTGCTGACGAGCGTGGTGCGCGCGGTGGCCGACGAGCTGGGCAACACCCCGGCGGTGTGCCGGGCGGCCTACATCGACCCGCGCCTGCTCGACCTGTGGGAGCGGGGGGCGCCGTTCCCGGCCACCCGCAGCGAGCGGGTCGCCGAGGAGGCGGTGCTCAGCCTGCTCGGCCCGCAGGAGGAGTCGGCGGCCGCCTGACGCGGCATCCTGCGGCTGCCGATCGGCCGCCAGGTGGGCGGGTCACGTAGGTCACCGTGACCTATGTCAGACTGGACGACATGCTGGTCGAGATCGTCCTGCTGAGCAACCTGCGCGCGGGCCCGGTGCACGGCTACGAGCTCAAGCGCCGCGTGCAGCGCCCGCTGGCGGCGACGTTGAGCAACAACTCGCTGTACCCGATCCTGCGGCGCCTGGAGCAGGAGGGCGCCGTCACGCACGAGATCCAGGAGGTCGAGGGCCGCCCGCCGCGCAAGGTCTACGCCCTGACCCCCGTGGGTCGGGAGCGTCTGCGCCAGGACGTGGCGGTGCTGCCCGACGCGCTGGCCGACGACGAGGAGGAGTTCCTGCTGCGCGTCGGCTTCTTCGCCGAGCTGACGGCGGCCGAGCGGCTCGGCGTCGTCATGGCGCGGGACGCCGCGCTGGAGCGACGCGCCGAACAGCTCGCCGCGCTGCTGCGCGAGATGGCCGACCCCGGGCCGCACCCGTGGCGCGCGCTCGCCGCCCGTCATGTGCTCACCCAGATCGCGACCGAACGCGCCTGGCTGACCGACCTCGCACACGCCGCCGCGGCCCAACCCGACCTTCTGGAGACCACCCGATGAACAGCCCCGTCCCAGCCCCCGAGGCCGCCACCGGCACCAGCGACGGGGAGGCGGTGGTCGCCGGGGACGATTCCGGGCCGCGCCCCGCCGGATGGGGCCCGGTGCTGGGCCGCGCGGCTCGCACGGGCCTGCTGATCGGCCCGCTGCTGTCGATGATCGACTCGAGCATCGTCAACGTCGCCGTGCCGGACATCGCGCGCGAGCTGTCCGCCCCGCTGGACGACGTGCAGTGGGTGGTCAGCGGCTACCTGCTCGCACTCGGCGTCTCTCTCGCGGCAACCTCGTACCTGGCCAAGCGCTTCGGCACCATGCGCGTGCTGACGTGGAGCATGGTGGCGTTCGTCGTCGCCTCCGCCGCGTGCGCCATCGCCCCGGGTATCGGCGTGCTGGTCGCCGCGCGCGCCATCCAGGGCTTCGCCGGCGCGCCGCTGGTGCCGCTCGCGCTGAGCATCCTGCTCGGCCGCGGCGGCCTGGGCGCTGGCAAGGTGCCCGTCTCGGCGGCGCTGGTGCTGTTCCTGGCTCCCGCGCTCGGCCCCACGCTCGGCGGCCTGCTCATCAACGCCGGGGGCTGGCGGTGGATCTTCCTGGTCAACGTGCCCGTCGGCATCGTCGGCCTGGTGCTGCAGCTGCGCGCCCCGCGCGACCTGGGCGCGCCGGCCACCACCCGGACGCCGTTCGACCCGTTCGGCTTCACCCTGCTCGCGCTGGGGCTGGTCGCCGCCCTGTTCGGGGCCACCGAGGGCACGTCCTCCGGCTGGACCAGCCCGCTGTCCTGGGCGCCGCTGGCGGGCGGGCTGGCACTGCTGGTCGTGTACACCTTCTGGGCGCTGCGGGTGCCGCACCCCGCGGTCAACCTCGCGATGGTGCGCACCCGCAACTCCGCGCTCGCCCTGGTGCTGCAGGTGCTCTGCTCGGTGGTGGCGTTCGGCACCGTGTTCCTCATGCCGGTGTTCACCGAGTCCGTGCAGGGGCACAGCGCGCTGGCCACCGGGGTGGCGCTGCTGCCGCAGGGCATCATCATGGGCATCGGCACCTGGGTGGGACAGAAGCTCTCGAACCGGGTGCCGCTCCGCACCCTCGTGCTCGTCGGCTTCGCGGTGCTCGCGGTCGCCAGCGTGTTCCTCGTGCTGCTCGACCAGGGCACGCCGCTGTGGGTGACCGCCACCATCCTGTCCGGGCGGGCCATCGCTGTCGGGTTCGTCACCACACCGCTGCTCGTCGCGATGCTGGCCCCGCTGCCCGAGCACGAGCTGGCCGACGGCAACACGCTGTTCAACATCACCCAGCGCCTGGGCGGATCCATCGGCGTGAGCATCCTCGGCTCCATGGTCGCCGGGGGCGCGACGCTCGCCGCGGTGCTGGACGACTTCCACCTGGTCGGCTGGGTGCTCGTCGGCCTGGCTGTGGTCGCCGGCCTGCTCACGCTGGGGCTGAAGCCCACGCCGCTGGCCGGCGTCGACGCGCCGGCGCAGCTGGAGCCGGCCCGCAGCAGCGGGTGAGCGCAGGCCGGGTCCTGGCCGTCCGACGACGACCGGGACCCGGGCCTGCGAACGTCCGGGCTACTCGCCCTTATACGCCGGCGGTCGCTGCTGGGCCGCCGCGACGGTGGTCTCGCGGAAGTCGGCGGACAGCGCCCCCAGGCACAGGTAGTCGGCCTCGACCTGGAAGTAGGTCTCGATGGAGTAGTCCTCCATGCGGTTGGCGATCGCCTTCGTGTGGGCGATCCCGACGGGCGACTTCGCCGCGATCGACTCCGCCAGAGCCCGGGCCGCCTTCATCGCCTGGCCGTCCGGCACCACCTCGAGCACCATCCCGTACTGCTGGGCGTGGGCGGCGTCCACCGGCTCGCCGAGCATCGCGATCGCCTTGGCGCGCATCGGCCCGACGAGCCGCTGGAGTGCCCACAGCCCGCCCGTGTCCGGGCTCAGCGCGTAGTTGACGAACAGCTCGTGGAACCGGGCCTTCTCCGAGGCGATCACCAGGTCGGTGCTGAGCAGCAGGTTGCAGCCACCGCCGAGGCAGTCGCCCTCGGCGACACCGATGACCGGCTGCGGCATGAACATGATCTTGCGGATCAGCTCGCCGATCTCGACCATCACCTGCCGTCCCTCGGACAGGGAGACCGCGAACTTCGACTTCAGCACGCCGAGGTCCCCGGGGCCGAACGACACCGGGCCGGTGCCGTGCAGGATGACGACGCGGACCTGCCGGTCGACGCGCACGGCGTCGACCGCCTGGTGCAGCTCGTCGATCAGCTGCTCGGAGAACCGGTTGAGGTTCTCGGCGCAGTCCAGCGTGATCGTGGCGATGTGGGCGTCGTGGTCGACGTCGAGCGTCACGACGTGGTCGTACTGCTTCTGGTAGGCGTACACCGTTGCTCCTTCGGTTCAGCGCTGCACGAGCTGGGGGTGGGCGCCGGACAGCAGCAGCTGCACGCGCCCGAGGATCGCCGGGTTGTAGGCGGGGTGGGTCAGGATGAGGAACGTGTCCTTCTCGACGCCGTCGATGATGGTGTCCACCGCGTCGGCCAGCGGCATCCCCAGGGGCAGCGAGCCCTCGACGACCGCCCACCGGCGCCGGTAGTCCTCGCTGCTCAGGTACGGGTACGCCGTCGGGTCGAAGCCCGGCTGGTCACGGTGCTCGTTGCAGTGCGCCAGGTCGGTCTGGATGATGGCCGGGCACACCGCGTGCGCCCGGACGGGGGAGCCGACGGTCTGCAGCTGCAGGTCGAGCACCTCGGTCATGCCCAGGGCCGCGAACTTCGAGGCGACATACGCCGGGGAGTTCTCGACGGTCAGCAGCCCGGCGATCGAACAGGTGTTGACCACGTCCGACCGGAAGGCCTGCGCCGTCATCCGCGGCACGAAGGCGCTGGTCGCGTGCACCAGGCCCTTGACGTTGACGTCGAGCAGCCAGTCCCAGTCGGGTGCCGGCTCGTCCCACACCGTGCCGGCGGAGATCACCCCGGCGTTGGCGTAGAGCACGTCCACGCGTCCCAGCTGGGCGAACACGGCGTCGGCGAACGCGAGAAGTGCCGACGCGTCCGCCACGTCGCCCTCGCGGTCCAGCACGGTGGCCCCGGCCGCGCGCAGGGCGTCGGCGGACTCCTTGAGCGCCGGGCCGTCGATGTCGAACAGGCCGAGCGCGGCGCCGGCAGCGGCATAGCGGCGTGCCACTTCGGCACCGATGCCGTGAGCTGCGCCCGTGACGACCACGACCTTGCCGTCGTAGTGCTGCATGGTGCTCTCCTCCTTGCTTCGTGCTGGGGCCCGGGCGGGTGCCCGGACCCGTGCCTGCGGGCGCCGCGGCGTCAGAGCAGGCCGCGGCGCATCATGGCGGCGACCGCGTCGACGAGGGCCTCGGCGGACGCACCGCCGATGGCCATGACCTTGGCGTCCCGCCAGAAGCGCTCCACCCCGGTCTCGCGGATCACGCCCACGCCGCCGAAGACCTGGATCGCCTCGCGGCACACCTGCTCGCTCACGCGGGCGCCCTCCACCTTGAGCAGCCGGCCGCGCGCGAGCTCGAGCTCTCCGGCGTCCCGCTGGGCGTAGGTGGAGTACACCAGCGCGCGCAGCGCCTCGATCTGCGTGTACATGCCGACGAGCTTGTGCCGGGTCACCTGGAGCCGGTCGAACATGGTCTGCCCCAGCTGGACGCGCGACATCGCGTAGTCGCGGGCCATCTCGAAGGCTCCCTCCGCGATGCCGAGGGACACGGGGCCGCAGGAGAGGAACTCCGCGGTCGCCGACACGAACATCGCCTGCAGGGCGCCGTCCTGCGGGCCGAGCAGGTTCTCGCGGGGGATGCGGCAGTCGGTGAAGGAGATCGAGCCCGTCGCCGAGCCGTGCCAGCCCAGCTTGTGCTCGGGCTTGCCCACGCCGAGCCCGGGCGTCCCGGCGGGGACGATGAACGCCGAGAGGCCGGTCTTCGTCACCGGGTCCGGCTGCGGCGCGGTGACGGCGATGATCACGTAGACGTCCGCGACGCCGATGTTGGAGATCAGCACCTTGCCGCCGTTGAGCACCCACTCGTCGCCGTCCAGCACCGCGCGCGTGCTGAACTCCGCCTGGTCGTCGCCGCCGACGGCCTCCGTGGAGCCGCAGGCCAGGACGATCTGGCCGGTGGCGGCGGGCCGCAGGTAGGCGTCCTTCTGCGCGGGGGTGCCCAGCATCTGCAGCAGGCCGCCGGCCAGCAGCGCGTGCGCGCCCATCGCGACCGTCAGCACCGGGCACACCTTGGCGATCTCCTCGAGCACCAGCGCGCTCGTCGTCTGGTCCAGCCCCAGGCCGCCGTCCGCCTCCGGCACCGTGATCGCCAGCAGCCCGAGCTCCCCGGCCCGCTTGAGCAGGTCGAGCGGGAACTGGTCGGTCTCGTCGATCTCGAGGGCGCGCGGGGCGACCTCGGCCTTGACGAAGTCGCGCGCGGTGGCGAGCACGGCGTCGCGCTCTTCCGTGATGTACCACATGGTCATGGCGGTCTCTCCTGGTCTGGATCGGTGTTCCGGCCCGCCGGGACGGGCGGGCTGTCAGTGGTCAGGACGGCTCAGGACTGGTCAGGACGGCTCAGGACGGGTCAGGACCGGTCAGGACCGGTCAGGATGCGGTGTAGGTCACCCCGAAACCGGCGTGGGGGTAGGTCCAGCGCACGATGCCGCCGGGCGTGCACACCACCCGGCAGGTGCCGCACTCCAGGCACCCGGCGTGGTCGAAGTGCACCTCGCCGCTCTCGTCGCAGGAGAACAGCGACGCCGGGCACGCGGCGACGCAGGCGCGGTGCGGACAGGTGCGGCAGATCGCGGGGTCGATCGCGATGTGCGCGTAGTCCTCGTCGACGGCGAACGCGTCACGGCCGAGCAGGTCGGCGACGCCCAGGCGAGCCTCCGCCTCCGCGCTCACAGTCCCCGCACCGCCTTCCGCGCGTCGGCGAGCACGTCCCGCACCCGCACCGGCGAACGGGAGAACCGGCCGCGCACGCGCGACACCACGCGCGGCACCGTCGCTCCTGCTCCTGCTCCTGCTCCAGGTCCAGGCCCAGGTCCCGTTCCCGGAGCCGGATCCGGGAACGGTGAACACCTCCTGGAGCACGTCCAGCGCCAGGCGCGGGTAGTCCTCGTAGATCCGGTCGGCGTCGAGGAACCCCGGGTAGCGCCGGGCCGAGGCCATCGCACCGAGCACGCCGGTGCGAGCCAGTGCCGTGCGGTAGGCGCTCTCGCGCTCGCCCCCGGCGAGGATCGCCTCGGCCGCGGCCAGCCCGGACAGCACGGCCAGATCCATGCCGCGGACGGTGTAGCCGAGGTTGAGGACGAACCCGGCGGCCTCCCCGGTGACGAGGAACCCGGGTGCGGTCAGCCGCCGAGGCACGCCCGCGGCGCCGTCCTCGCGCACCAGGTGGGCCGCGTACTCGACCACGCGGCCACCGCGCAGCAGGGCAGCGATCGCCGGATGGGCCCGCAGGTCCTCCAGGAGCTCGCGGGGAGTGGTCCCGAAGCGTGCGACGCCCGCGGGGTCGACGACGATGCCCAGCGCCACCGACGTCGCGTTGGTGTAGAGGAACCCGCCGCCGTGCAGCCCCCGCGTGCAGCCGACCATCAGCTGGGCGACGCCCTGTCCCGGCCCCACGCCGAAACGCTCCTCGATGGCGCCCGACGGCAGCTCGACGACCTCCTTGACACCCGTGGCCACCTGTCCGGACACCGGCGCTCGGACGACTCCGAGCTCGCGCGCCAGCAGCGAGTTGGTCCCGTCGGCGGCGACCACGGTGGTGGCACGCAGCTCCTCGCCGCCCGCACGGATGCCGACCACGCGGCCGTCGGTCCTGGCCAGGCCCTCCACGGCGACACCCGGCAGCACGCTCGCCCCAGCCTGCTCGGCCAGGTCGGCGAGCCAGGCGTCGAGCACAGACCGGACCACGGTCACCGACTGCGGGCCGCCAGCGGGACGGGTCGGTGCCGGCGCGGCGACGACGAGACAGCGCTCGCCGTCGAGCACGCCCAGGCGCTCCACCGCGATGGTGCGCTCAGCCGGCACGCACGCCGACAGCCCCGGCTCGAGGACGTCGAGCGCGGCGGTGTACAGGCGGCCGCCGGAGACGTTCTTCGCGCCCGGCGCGGTGCCCCGGTCGACGAGGATGACCGCGCGACCCGCCCGCGCCAGGGCGTACGCGCACGCGGCGCCTGCCGGGCCGGCGCCCACCACGACGACCTCCGCGTCGTCGCTCATCCCCGTGCCGCCCGCCGCTGCAGGGCTGCGGTGAGCGCCGGCACCACCTGGTACAGGTCGCCGACGACGACGTGGTCCGCGTCCGCGACCGCCGGGGCGCGCTCGTCGCTGTTGACCGCGACGACCACCGTCGACCCGCGCATGCCCACCGCGTGCTGCACCTGGCCGGAGACGCCGATCCCGACGTACAGCCGGGGGCTCACGTGCAGCCCGGAGATCCCGATGTAGCAGTCGGACGACAACCAGCCACGGTCCTCCGCGACGGGCCGCGTGCAGGCCACCTGTGCCTCGAGCGCGGCCGCAAAACCGTGGGCCAGTCCGAGGTCGTCCACCGTGCGCAGTCCCATGCCGACGCAGACGATGCGCTCGGCACCGGCCAGGTCCACGTCGCCGTGCGGGAGCGGCTCGCACGCGACGCGCACCACGCGGGTGTCGGCGGGCACCTGGCGCTCGACGACGGCGCCGGCGTCGCGCGGTGCGGGGGTCTGGGGCCGCGGCGCGACGGTCACCACCGCCGGCCCGTCCCAGGCCAGGGTCTGCACCGCGCCGCCGGCGTGGACGACGCGCTCGGCGCGGCCACCCGACTCCGTCAGGGTGACGGAGGTGGCCTCCGGGACCAGGGCGGCACCGAGCCGCATCGCCAGCCGGGCGGCGATCTCCCGTCCGGGGATGGTCGCCGCGAGCAGCACAAGGCCGGCGGCTTGGTCGCGCACCAGGGACGCCAGCACGCCAGTCACGTCCTCCGGCCGGCCGCCCGTCGCGGTGAGGACCACATCGGCGGCCACCTCGCCGGCGTCCGCAGGCCGCAGCGCCACCAGCGTGGAATGCGGGTCCAGCGCGGTGGCGCGCTGCACCAGGTCGGCGGCCAGCTGCGGGGTCTCGGCGAACACCAGCACGCTCACGCCAGCACCCCGTCCCGGTCCAGCGCGTCGACCAGCGCCGTGGCCACCTCGCTGGGGCTGCCCTCGTAGCGGATGCCGCGGCGGGCGGTGAGGAAGCCTCTCGTCCCGACGGGGCGGCACCGTGGCGTGGTCGCGTCCGGGCCGAGGCCCAGCTCGGGCACCGTTAGCACGAGGCGCGGCTTCTTGGCGGCGGCGAGCACCGCCGTCAGGCCAGGGATGGGCGCCGCCGCGACCTCCGGAACCACCGAGACGACCGCCGGCAGGTCGACCTCGACGGTCTCCAGGTCGTCGTCGCGGACACGGGTGGCGCGCAGCCGGCTGCCGTTCATCTCGACCGACCTGGCGTTCGTCACCACGGGCCACCCCAGCAGCTCCGCCACGCGCGGTGCGGTCTCGTGGGCGTACGAGTCCGCGGAGCCCTCGGTGGTGAGCACCAGGTCCGCGCCCTCGAGGGTGCCGATCGCCGCGGCGAGGACGTGGGCCGTCACGTGCCCGTCGAGCGGCGCCTGCTCGTCGAGCGGCACGTGGACCACCTCGTCGAGCCCGCGCGCCAGCGCGTCCTTCAGCCCGGCGGGCGTGATCGAGCCGGCGGTCAGCCCGACGACCGGGCCGCTGCGCGCGGACGCCACCAGCCGCGCGGCCTGGATGGTGTTCCGGTCGTACGGCGCGATCTCGTGCCGCGCCCTGCTCACGTCCAGCTCGCCGGTCTCAGGATCGGTCCGCAGGTCGCCGGCCACCACGACCCACTTGAAGCACACCACCGTGCTCATCGGGCTCCTCCCGACCGGCGCGAGGGCGCAGCCGGCTACGAGAGCGATTCTTCGCATTGCGGCGACCCCGTCGCGGGTCCCCGGTGGTGCGGACCCGACGAGCGTTGGTGCCGATCGGTCAGCCGAGCTGGACCCGCCGGAACTCGCCCGGGGTCCAGCCCGTCTGCCGCTGGAAGAACTTCGAGAAGTTCGCCGCGTCGGCGAACCCCACCCAGCGGCCCACCGCGGACACCGGCAGGTTCGTGGACGCCAGCAGGCGCTCGGCCTCCGCGGCGATCCGGGTGTCGATGATGTCGCGCGGGCCCGCACCCATCTGCTCGTAGCAGATCCGCTGGAGCGTCCGCGTCGAGTACCCGAGCGCCTCGGCGTAGTCCTCGACGCGGCGCATGGTGCGGCAGTTCGTCTCGACCATCTCGAGGAACCGGCGGGCCACCGGGTGGGCGGCGTCGCCGGCGCCGACGCGTCGTGGCATCGACTGGAGCCGGGTGAGCAGGGCGAGCAGCAGGTGCTGCAGCACCAGGTCCCCGCCGCGCAGCTGCGGACCTGTCTGGTCGTCCACGTAGCGCAGGTACTCCGAGCGCAGCACGCCCACGAGGGAGGCCACGTCCCGCATCTCGCGCGGTGCGAGGTCCCACGCGCCGCCGGTGCGCTCCGCGAGCGCCGGCCCGGCGAACGAGGACGTGAAGCACACCGCGACGCCGGTGAGCACCGGCACCATCTGGTGCGCCGTCCCGGGTGGGATCCAGAGCACCGAACCGGGTCGGTGCTGGTGCTCGGCGCCGTCGACCAGCTGGGTCGCGGTTCCTTGCTCGCACAGCGTGAGGATGTGGAAGGCGGCGCGCACCGGCTGGTCGTCCGGGCAACGGCTGCGGCAGCCCGTGGCCAACCCGATCGGCGCGATGCAGATGCCCAGGTCGGAGCGCTGGGGATGGCGGGCGTCGAGCAGGAACGTGTCCGACCTGCCCGCCCGGGTTGACCCGGCCCGGGCGGCCGTCTGCGGATCCGCGACATCCACGGCGATGAGCGCGGAGGCTGTCTGCCCCACGTGATCAGTGAATCAACGGCGTCCGCGCGGGGGAACCGACGTACGTCCCACCCGACCCGTCATGCCGTCATGAGGCCGGCAGGAGCGGGTGCCGTCGTCCGCGGGAGCGCTACGCCCCGCGGGCGACGACGCGGGCGGCTCAGCCTGCGACCCCGGCCGCCTGGGCGACGTGCGCGTGGGCGCCCCAGGCTCCGGTGTCGGTGTCGACGGGCACCTGCGAGGCCGGGCAGGTGAACGTGTGCGTGCCGGACCCCACGGTCTGGGAGGTCTGCGCCCCCGGCAGCCGTACCTCGGCGACGACGCCGGCGGGCACCTCGACGTCCAGCCGGAACAGCTCGTCGGCCAGCTCCCAGGCCACCTCGACCCGCCCGTAGGGCGTCTCGTGGGCGGTTCGTGCCCAGGTGAGCCCGCCGCCGGGCAGGGGAGCCACGCGCACGGCCCGGTAGCCGGGCGCCGCGGGCGCGAGCCCGCCGACCACCCGGTGCATCCAGTCGGCGATCCCCGCGAAGACCGGGTGGTCGAAGGACAGCATGTCGCCGGGGTTGAGCGAGCCGTCGACGAGCAGCGAGTCCCATCGCTCCCAGAAGGTCGTGGCGCCCAGCCGCACCGCCCAGCGCCAGCCGGGGATGCCCTGGTATCCCAGCAGGCGGTACGCGAGGTCGGCGTGGCCGCCGGCGACCAGCACCTCCATCAGCGCGTACGTGCCCGGGTAGCCGGCCTGGATCTTGCCCCGGCGCCGCAGCAGCAGCTCGAGCCGGTACAGCGCGGCGGGACGCTTGGACTCGGCCAGGGCGAGCGCGTACGCCGTCTGGGAGTCGGAGGCGACCAGGCCGTTGGCCGTGACGTACTCCGCGTCGAAGAACGCCAGCAGCCGGTCGAGCAGCGCGGACATCTCGCCGGCCGTCGTCGGCTCGTCGACCACGGTCGCGGCCTCGAGCGCCAGGCGTGCCGAACGGATCGCGCCCAGCGTCATGACCACGTCGTACTCCGTCAGCCCGTTCTCGGGGTTGTCGGGCGGAGCCGTCGGGTCGAGCCAGTCGCCGAACTGGAAGCCCGGCGAGGGGAACCCGCCGAGCACCTCGCCGGCGACGCACCGCACCCAGGCGGCCATCGACGGCAGCTGGCGGGCGAGCATGTCACGGTCGCCGAACCGCTGGTACGTGGACCAGGGGGCCATGCACGCCGCGTCGCTGAAGACCGCCACCGGGTAGTCGCCCGGGAACGGCACCAGCGGGATTGCGGGCACCACCATGGTGGGCGAGCCGTTGGGGCGCTGGTCGAGCGCGAGGTCCTCGAGCCAGGAGTCGGCCAGGCCCGCGGTGTCGTACAGGTACGCCGCGGTGGGCGCGTAGTGCGCGGCGTCGCCGATCCAGCCCAGCCGCTCGTCACGCAGCATGCAGTCGGTGGGGACGTCGAGCATGTTGTCGCCGATGCCCCAGACCGCGTTCTCGTGCAGCCGGTTCAGCTCGTCGTCGGAGCAGGAGAACCATCCGGTGCGCGCCAGCCCGTTGCGCACCAGGCGCCCGGTGACCTCCTGGCGCACCACCACGCCCGCCGGGTCGTCGACGCCCACGTAGCGGAACGAGCGGAACGTGAACGCCGGCTCCCACACCAGGTCGCCGGAGGCGCCGAGCGTCACACGGTCGGTGTTGGCGGCGGTGCGCTGCGGCCGCAGGGCCAGCTCCCCGTCGTCGAGCACCTCGGCGACGCGCAGCGTGACGACGCTGCCCGGCGTCCCGCGCAGACGCAGGCGCACGTGCCCGGTGATCACCTGTCCCAGGTCCGCGATCGTCGCCCCAGAGGGGCTGGTGAGCCACTGCCGCACCGGCAGGGTGTCGGCCACCCGGATCGCCGGGAACTGCGGGCCGACCAGCCGGGTGGCCGGTAGCGGCGCCACCTCGACGTGCGACCACGCGGAGTCGTCGAAGCCGGGCAGGTCCCATCCCGCGGGCTCGTGGTCCTCGACGAAGGTCTCGCCGTCGTAGAAGGACGTGGAGACGATGCCGCCGTGCCCGGCGCGCCATGCGCCGTCGCTGGTCACCGTGGTGACGGAGCCGTCGGCCGCGGTCAGCTCGAGCTGGGCGACGAGGCCGGTCGCCTCGCCCCAGTTGTGCCGCAGCCCGCCGCGCCACCATCCCAGCCGCCCGGCGAACCAGCCGTCGGCGAGCCGGGCGGCCACGGCGTTCGGCCCGGACCTCACCAGCGCGGTGACGTCGTAGACCTGGTAGCGCAGCCGGTGCCCGTAGCTGGTCCAGCCCGGCGCCAGCCGGTCGTCGCCCACCGGCTGCCCGTTGAGGCGCACGTCGTAGACGCCCTGCGCGGTGGCGTAGAGGCGGGCGCGCACCACGTCCCCGGCCACGAACTCCCGTCGCAGGTAGGCGCACCCGTCGTCGACGTGCCGAGGCGGCCTGACCAGCCCGGCCGCCCAGTCGGCGCGGTCGAGCAGCCCGGCCTCGATCTGCAGCGGCGCCGACCAGTCGCCCTCGCCGTCCGGGCCGCTGACCCGGACGGCGACCTGCGCCACCTCACGCGAGGCGAGCGGGGCGAAGGGCCACGGGACGAGCACCTGCTCGGCCGTGGCGACGGGCGGCGCCTCGTGCCAGGCGCCGGCCCGCCGCACGCGGATCTGGTAGGTGGCCTGGACCCAGCCGGGCCGGGTCGAGGCCACCTGCCAGGAGAGCCGCGGCGCCGGCACGCCGACCACGCCGTCGGTGACGTGCTCGGCGCGCAGGGCGACGACGTTCGGCATTCGGTTGTTCTCCTCAGAGCGCCGTGACGGCGGCTTTGGCCCGGTCGTACGCGGCCACCAGTCGTGCCTGGACAGCAGCCTCGGCGGGGTCGGCCGTCGCCAGGTCCCGATGGGCCTGACGCCAGGCGACGATCTTGTAGATCTCCCGCTCGAACGTCCGCGTCGGGTTGAAGGCCGGCACGTAGCTGCGGATCTTCGTGTTGTCGTACACCTCCGAGTGCGACAGGTCGCCGTCGAGCAACCCCGACCAGAACCAGTCCGGCGCCGCGAGCAGGATGAGCTCGGTGGGCAGATGGACGATCCTCGGCTCGATGCCGAGCGCGTGCCCGACCGCCTGGTAGATCTGGTTCCAGCTGAGCACGTCGTCGCTGGTGATGTGGAAGGCCTCGCCGAACGCGCTCGGGCGTCCCAGAAGGCCCACCAGGCCGACGGCGAGGTCCGCGGCGTGGGTGTAGGTCCACAGCGACGTCCCGTCGCCCTGGACCACCACCGGGTCGCCGCGCTCGATGCGGTCGAGGACCGCCCACCCGCCGGCCAGCGGCGCGATCGCCTCGTCGTACGTGTGCGACGGGCGGACGATCGTCACCGGGAAGCCCTGGTGCGCGAAGGCGTCGAGGAAGACCTTCTCCGCCTCGACCTTGCCGCTCATGTACTCGTACTCGGGGTTGTGCGCGTACGTCGACTCGCTCACCGGACCCTTCGGCAGCGGCCGGTGGTACACCGACGCCGACGAGATGTGGACGTAGTGGCTGGTGCGCTCGGCGAACAGCTTGACGTTGCGGGCCGCGTCCTGCGCGCCGTAGCAGAGGAAGTTCACCACCGCGTCGAAGTGCCGGTCGCCGAGGGCGGCCTCGACGCTCGCCGCGTCGGTGATGTCTCCGGTCAGCAGCTCCACGGACTCCGGCAGGGCTCGCACCTTCGAGCTGCGGCCCCGGTTGAGCACCGTGACGGTCATGCCCTGGGCGAGGGCCTCCTTGACGCAGGAGTGGCTGATCGCACCGGTGCCGCCGACGAACAGGACGTTGAAGTAGTCACTCATCGTCGCGCCGCTCACTCGCTCAGCGGGGCGCCGGAGTACCAGTCCTCGTACCCGACTTCGACGACGGAGATCAGGATGTCGTCGTGCCGCAGACCGGCTGCCTCCAGCCTGCGCACCACGGCCGTGTACATGCGGGCCCTGACCTCGGCCGGGAACATGTGGACCATGGTGATCCGGATGAGGACGAGGTCGCGCCGGTCCGCCCCGCCGAAGTCGGGCGAGAAGACGATCTCGCCCGCGTCGTGCGGCCGGTAGACCTGGAACAGGTCGTCGGCAGGCATGTCCAGGCCCTCGATGAGCCCCTCGTGGATCGCCTTCGAGATCGCCTCTCCCTTCTCCTGGAAGAGGTCGCGCCGGAGGTCGACTTGGATCATGGGCATCGTGCTGTGTCTCCTTGGTTACTTGAGGGCTCCCGCGGACAGGCCGCGTTCGAAGTTCTTCTGCATGAGGATGTAGGCCAGGACCGTGGGGATGGCCGTCAGGACCGCGGCGGCGAGGATCTTCGTCTGGTCGTTCGTGTACTCGCCGACGAAGAACTGGGGCAGCAGCGTGACCACCTGCTTGCTCTGGTCCTGGAGGAACACCAGGGGGAGCAGGTAGCTGTTCCACGAGTTGATGAGCGTCAGGACGATGACGGCCGACGCGATCGGCTTGGTCAGCGGCAGCACGATGTGCCAGAACGTCTGGAACACGTTGGCGCCGTCGATGCGCCCGGCGTCGATCAGCTCCGTCGGGATGCCGTCGAAGTAGTTGCGCGTCAGCAGGATCGCGAACGGCAGCTGGAGCGCGGCGAGCGGCAGGACCACCGCGGTGAGCGTGTTGTACAGGTGCAGCTTGGTCGCCGTGACGAACAGCGGCGACAGCAGGATGACCTCCGGCAGCGTGAGTGCCACCAGCATCAGCCAGAAGTAGAGCTCCTTGCCGCGCACCCGCAGCTTCGAGAAGCCGAAGGACGCCGTCATCGCCAGGACGTAGACGATGGCGATGACGCAGACGGCGAGGATGGCCGAGTTCCTGAAGTACGTCGGGATGACGCCGGTGTCCCAGACGACGACGAAGTTGCGCCAGCCGATGCCGCCGAAGGCCCCCATGACCATCTGGACCAGAGGCAGCAGGAACGGGATGGTCAGCAGCAGCAGGACGACCTGAAGGATGATCCTCGAGCTGAGACGACGGACCTCGAACATCAGGCGTTCGCCCCCTTCCGGTTCGCTCGGCCGATGACGATGGCGCCGGCGACCGCGAGGACGAGCAGGACGATGGAGATCGCGGCGGCGTACCCGATGTGGGCCTGCCGTATCCCGACCCGGTAGATGTAGGTGCCGAGGAACTCGGTCGAGTGGTACGGCCCACCGGTGGTCACCAAATACGGGATGTCGAACGTCTTCAGCGCGCCGATGAAGCCGAGCATCGCCAGCGACACGGTGGTGCCGCGGCAGCCGGGCCAGACGATGTACCACAGGGTCCGGATGTTGCCGGCGCGGTCGAGGCGGGCGGCCTCGAGCAGCTCCGGCTCGATCTGGCTCATCGCGGCGTAGTAGAGGATGAACGTCAGGCCCGTCCACTGCCAGACGGTGATGAGCATCAGCGCGGGCAGGGCGGTGGTGCCGTCCGCCAGCCACGGATGAGCCAGCGCGCCGAGCCCGCCGTGCCGCAGGATCCAGTTCACCATCCCGTCGTCCGCGAACATGATGCGGAAGACCGGCGCCATGGTCGCCGGGGCGAGGACGGTGGGGATGAAGATGATGACCTTGTGCAGCATGGCCAGCCGCACCCGCGAGTGCATGATCGCCGCGAGGATGAAGCCCAGCATGGTCTGCAGGGTGAAGGTCACCACGTAGAACAGGGCCGTGTGCCGCAGTGCCGCCCAGAACACCGGGTCGGCGAACATCTTGGTGAAGTTGCCGAGCCCCACCGCCTTGGCCGTCGGCGCCAGGCCGTCCCAGTCCAGGGTTGAGATGTAGCCGGTGTAGAAGACCGAGTAGTAGATCAGCCCGACCACGAACACGAAGGCGGGCAGGATCCAGGGCAGCCCGTTGAGGCGGGTGCCCCCCTTCTTGCGGGGCCGGCCGGGGTCGGCGGTCCGCGCGGTAGTGGTGATGGTCGTCGGTGACGTCGTCGTCATGGTGTCGCCTTCCAGGCCGGAACCCCGGCCGGGCGCGTGCAGGGGAGGCCTCGCCCGGCCGGGGATCCGAGTTTCATCAGCCGACGCTCTCCTGCGCCTGCTCCAGGGTCTTGGTCGCCTGATCCGGCGTGGCCTGACCGGCCGCGACGGTGGAGAGGGCCTGCATCAGCGCGTCGTTCATGTCGGCGTTGATCGTCGCGAACCGCGGGTTGTCCGTGACGGCCGAGGCGCGCTGGACGAGGTCCTTCTCCGGTGCGGCCTGCTTGTCCGGGTTGACGAGCTTGACGTTGTCCCAGTTCGGCGTGACCGACTTCAGGGCCGGGATGAGGTTCAGGCTGTCGGCGATGGCCTGCTGGCCCGCCTTCGAGGTCCCCATCCAGACGGCGAACGCGGTGGCCGCCTCCTGGTTGGACGACTTGGCGCTGACGCCCTGGCCGTAGTCCACGTCACCGAACAGGCTCCCGGTGTTCCCGGTGCCGGCGATGTCGGGGAAGTTGATCGGGATCATGGTGAACGGCTTGTCGGTGGAGCCGGCGGCCTGCATCGCGGACTGCATGACGTCCGGGATGAGGTACTGGCTGTACCACGTGCCCATCATGACCATCGCGTACTTCTGCGACATGAAGGCGTTGTTCGCGTCGGGGTACTGCATCTGGCCGAGTGCGCCGTCCTGCATGATGCCGTCGTCGAACAGGCCCTTCCACAGCTGGAAGGCCTTGAGGATGCTCGGGTCGGTCCACGGGACCTCGCCGCGCGTGGCCTTGATGAAGGTCCCGGGGGACACGTTGTCGGCGATCGCGTGGAGCGTGTCGATGTTGAACGCGCCCTGGTTGGCGCCCTGCACGAAGCAGCCGACGTTGTTCTTCTTGAACGTCGCGCAGACGTTCTTCCACTCGTCGTACGTCGTCGGCGGCTTGAGGCCGTACTTGTCGAAGAGGTCCTGGTTGACCCAGATCGTGCCGGCGAACACGGCGCCGGCCGCGAGGGCCTTGAGCTGGCCGTCGATGGTCAGCGCCGAGACGCCGGTGGTGGCCAGCTTGTCCTTCCAGTCCGAGCCGAGGGCTGCCTCGACCGCGGGCGTCAGGTCGATCGCGTTGCCACCGAAGACGGCGGCACCGCCGTTCGCGGACCCCGCGGACATCTGGTAGACGTCCAGGCCCGTGCTGTTGCCGAGCGCCGGACGCACCGCGGCGTCGTAGTCGTCGATCGCCGTCTGCTTCCAGGTGACCTTGATGTTCGGGTAGTCCTTGTTGAAGTCCGCGATGTACTGCTCGTTCACGGGCGAGCCCGGGGTGTAGCCCCACCAGACGATGTTCCCGGAGAGGTCCGACGGCGCCACGGCGCCTCCGGTGCTCGTGCCGGTCGCCTCGCCGGTCGGCGTGCTGGTTCCGCTGGTGCTGCCTGTGCTGACGCAGCCGGCCAGGGCGGCCATGGCCAGCGACGCGACTGCGCCGACTGCCACCGCCTTCGTCCTGCCTGCGCGTGTTGCTAGCGACATCTCGCTTCCCTTTCTCTTCTCGTCATCGAGATCTGTGCTGCGGGAGATGCTGGGACGTGGTCGAGGACGGAGCCTCGGCACGGTGATCGACTGCATCGCCTCGGGCCGTCCTCCTCGACTGGCCTTCCGTGGAAAGTTGCGCTTTCTCTTTCCGTGTCGGTCACGCTAGCTGAGCCGGTGTCCCGGGGGCAAGTGCGTTATGCCAGGGCGTGTCGAACCGTTGCCGTATCGCAACACAGGCCCACGCGACGGACGCAGACGGGGTCGAGCAGGCCGCGCGGCGCCGGGCAGAGCCCGGCCGGCTGGCAGGAGCGAGCGCTACCGCTTCACGCGTGCGGTGGACTCGCGCACGATCACGGAGGAGGCCAGCTCGATGTGCTGGGCCGGGCGCGCGCCGTCGCGCGACAGCTCGATCACCATCCGGGTGGCCTCGCGCGCCATGTCCGCCAGCGGCTGGTGCACGGTGGTCAGGTGGGGCGAGATCCACTGGCACAGCTCGACGTCGTCGAACCCGACGACGGACAGGTCCCGCGGGATGCGCACGCCGCACTGGTGCGCCGCCAGGTACACCCCGTAGGCCTGCTCGTCGGAGCCGCTGATGATCGCCGTGGGGGGCTCGGGCTGCCGCAGCAGGTCCAGTCCGTGGTCCAGCCCGCCGGCCACCAGGGAGTCGCCGTAGCGGACCAGCGACTCGTCGTAGACGATCCCGGCGCGCTGGAGGGCCGAGCGGTAGCCGTCCAGACGATCCTGGTGGCAGGACAGGTCGATGGGCCCCGTGATCATGGCGATCCGCGTGTGCCCCAGGCCGATGAGGTGCTCGGTCGCGTCCCGCGCGCCGGCCCAGTCGGTGGCGGCCACGGTGGTGAGGGACTGGTCGCCGGCGCCGACGGGGTCGACGAGCACGACGGGCATCCGCAGCCGGTCGAGCTCGGCCTGGGCGGCCGGCAGCAGCCGGGAGACGACGAGCACGACGCCGTCCGAGCCGCGCTCGGCGAGATGGTCCAGCCAGTCCGGGGCGCCGACGGGATTGCCGTGGGTGGTGGTGACGACGAGGTCGAACCCGAGGCGCGAGGCCTCGTTCTGGGCGCCGCGCAGCAGAGCCGTCGCCCACTGCGTGTCGAGGCTGGAGATGACGAAGTCGACCAGCCCGGAGCCCTGCCCGCCGCGGTTGCGCCGTTGGTAGCCGTGCTCGGTGAGCAGCCGCTCCACCTCGCTGCGCGTGTGCGGTGAGACTCCCTTGCGACCGTTGAGCACCTTCGAGACGGTCGGTACGGAGACACCAGCCACTGCCGCGATCTCGGCGATGGTGACCGGTCGGCCGTTCATGGAAGTCCCTTTCGCGCAGTCCAGGCGCCGGTTGACGCCCAGCGCACCGATGCCTATCGTAGCGGCAAGAAAGTTCCGGCGAAAGTTGCTTACTGGCAAGGAGGCCAGATGGACCGGCAGGTGCGCTGGGGGATCCTCGGCGCCGGGGGCATCGCCGCCACGGTCGGCGCGGACGTCGCCGCCTCACCGGGCAGCTGCGTCGCCGCCGTCGCCTCTCGCGACCTCGGCCGGGCCCGGGCGCTGGCCGCCGAGCTGGGCGCCCCCGCCGCGTACGGCTCGTACGACGAGCTCGTCGCGGACCCGCAGATCGACGTCGTGTACGTCGCGACCACCCACGCGCAGCACCGCGACGGCGCCCTCCTCGCGCTGCGCGCCGGCAAGCCGGTGCTCGTCGAGAAGCCGATCGCTCTCAACGCCCGTCAGGGCCGCGAGATCGCGGCCGCGGCAGCCCAGCGTGGCCTGCTGTGCGTCGAGGGCATGTGGACCCGGCTCAACCCCGCGGTGAAGCGGATCGAGCAGATCATCGCCTCGGGCGAGATCGGCGACGTGCGGGCGGTCCGCATCGACCTGTCGCACGTCTTCGACTACCACCCCCGGCACCGGCTCTTCGACCCGGCGGTGGGCGGCGGGGCGCTGCTCGACCTCGGGGTGTACCCGGCGGCGCTCGCGTGGCTGCTGCTCGGCCGCCCGGACGGCGTCGAGGCGAGCGGCACGAAGGCGCCCACCGGCGTCGACGCCTCGGACTCGATGCTGTGGACGTACGACGACGGCCGGTTCGCGCAGCTGACGTGCTCGGCCGTCAGCGACGCCGGGTCCACCGCGACCATCCTCGGCACGCGAGGATGGATCGAGGCGGCCGGGATGATCTTCCGCACCGAGCAGGTGACGGTGTGCACCCCGGCGGGCAGCCGGACGGAGCACCATCGCCTGCCTGCCGGGAACGGCTACGGCCTCGAGGTGCGTGAGGTCGAAAGATGTCTGGCCGACGGCACCACCGACAGCGGCGAGATGCCGCTCGGCGCGAGCCTCGGTGTGCTCGAGGTGCTGGACGAGGCGCGTCGCCAGGTCGGCGTGCGCTATGCGGGCGAGGAGGACGACTGATGGGACTGCTCGAAGGCAGGCTGGCCGTCGTGACGGCCGGCACGGCCGGCATCGGACGGGCGACGGCGGCGCGGTTCATCGCCGAGGGCGCGGACGTCGTCGTCGTGTCGCCGTTCCAGGCGGAGCTCGACGAGACGGTGGCCGCGCTCGGCCCCCACGCGATCCCCGCGAAGGGCGACGCGAGCAACCTGGACGACCTCGAGGCGCTGGCCGGCCTGCTGCGGGGCCTGGGCCGCCCGGTGGACACGCTGTTCGTCAACGCCGGCCGCGACGTGGCGGCCACCGCGATCGTCGACACCACCGCCGAGCAGTTCGACACGGTGGCCGACCTGAACTTCCGCGGCGCGTTCTTCACGACGAAGGCCGTGGTCCCGCTGATGCGCGACGGCGGCACCATCGTGCTCACCGCCTCGATCGCCGGGAGCAACGGCGGGCCGGGCCACGCGATCTACAACGCGACCAAGGCCGCGGTGCGCTCGCTGGCCCGGACCCTGACCTCCGAGCTGCGCGAGCGGCGCATCCGGGCGAACGCGATCAGCCCCGGGCCCACCGGCACGGCGACGTTCGCCGACTTCTTCCACGGGGACTCCGCCGTCATCGCGCAGGTCGAGGCCCAGATCCCGGTGGGCCACATCGCGCGTCCCGAACAGATCGCCGCCGCCGTCCTGTTCCTCGCCTGCGACGAATCGAGCTTCGTGGCCGGTGCCGAGCTCGTCGTCGACGGCGGGATGAGCCAGGTCTGACAGGGTCTAGCGAGGTCTGACAGGGTCTGGCCAGACCTTGCCAGACCTAGCGAGACCCAACGAGTGCTGGCAAGGTCCAGCCCGATACCGAGGAGAACAGCCGACCATGCCCCTGGTGACCATCGAGGTCGCGGAGACCGTCGCACCCACCACCCGGCTCGCCTACGCCGACGCCGTGCACCGCGGCCTCGTCGAAGGCCTGGGCATGGACCTGGAGGACCGCTTCTGCGTGATCCACCCGCTGCCGGCGGACCACCTGATCGCCGACGCGCACTATCTCGGCGGCGAGCGCCGCGACCCGCTCTACGTGCGGGTGCAGATGACTCACGGCTGGGGGGTCGCCGAGAAGGAGGCGGCCTTCCAGGCGATCGCGCGCAACCTCGAGGCCGAGGGTGTGCGTGCTGACGACGTGTTCGTCGTCATGACCGACAACCACGTCGGGGACTGGTATCCCGGTGCCCGCGGAACGAAGGGCTGACGTCGTGTCCCACAAGGAACGTGCGCGCACCGTGCTCGCCGGGCTCTCGCTCGAGGAGAAGCTCGCCCAGCTGGTCGGCGTCTGGGTCGCCGCCGGAGGCGGTGCGGAGGTCGCGCCCATGCAGGACGCGATGGAGCAGGACACCCCGCCGTTCGAGGAGTTCGCCCGCCACGGGCTCGGGCAGATCACCCGGTTCTACGGGACCATGCCGCTGGAGCCGGCCGCCGCCGCCCGCTCACTGCGGGAGCGGCAGCGCTGGCTCGTCGAGAACACCCGCCCCGGCATCCCCGCCATGGTCCACGAGGAGTGCCTCACCGGACTCGTCGCCTGGCGGGCCACCACCTACCCGGCACCCCTGTCGTGGGGTGCGTCGTTCGACCCCGAGCTGGTCCAGGAGATGGGGCGGGCGATCGGCGACACCATGCACGCCCTGGGCGTGCACCAGGGCCTCGCCCCGCTGATGGACGTGGTGCGCGACGCGCGCTGGGGCCGGGTCGAGGAGTGCATCGGGGAGGACCCGTACCTCGTCGGCACCGTCGGCACCTCCTACGTCAGGGGCCTGCAGGACGCCGGCGTGGTGGCGACGCTCAAGCACTTCGTCGGCTACTCGGCCTCGCGGGCCGGACGCAACCTGGCGCCGGCGTACGTCGGCCCGCGCGAGCTCGCCGACGTGCTGCTCCCGCCGTTCGAGATGGCGGTGGTCGACGGCGGGGCGCGGTCGGTGATGAACTCCTACGCGGAGATCGACGGCCTGCCGGCGGCCGCGAGCCACCAGCTGCTCACCGAGACCCTGCGCGAGCGGTGGGGGTTCTCCGGCGTGGTCGTCGCCGACTACTTCGCCGTCGCCTTCCTCATGTCCCTGCACGGCGTGGCGACCGACCTGGCGGACGCCGCGGGCCAGGCGCTCTTCGCCGGCATCGACGTGGAGCTCCCCACGGGGAACGCCTACCTCGCCCCGCTGGCCGGTGCGGTGCGCTCCGGCGCGGTCGACGAGGCGCTCGTCGACCAGGCCGTGCTGCGGGTCCTCACGCAGAAGGCCGAGCTGGGCCTCCTCGACGAGCGGTTCGACGAGCCCGCGGCCGACCCGGGGCCGCTCGACCCGCCGGAGCACCGCGCCCTGGCGGCGCGACTGGCGGAGGAGAGCGTGGTCCTGGTCGCCAACGACGGCACGCTGCCGCTCGGGCCGGCGACGAGGGTCGCCGTGATCGGCCCGAACGCCGACCGCGCCTCGGCGCTCTTCGGCTGCTACTCGTTCACCAACCACGTGCTGGCGAACTTCCCGGGCGTCGAGCTGGGGATCGACGTGCCGACGGTGCTCGACGCGGCGCGGACGCAGTGGGCGGGCGTCACGTACGCGCGCGGCTGCGGCGTCACCGAGCCGGACCGCTCCGGCTTCGACGAGGCGGTGGCCGCGGCGTCGGCGGCCGAAGTCGCCGTGGTCGTCGTCGGGGACCAGGCCGGGCTGTTCGGCCGTGGCACGTGCGGTGAGGGGTGCGACACCGACGACCTCGACCTGCCGGGCGTCCAGCGCCCCCTCGTCGAGGCCGTGCTGGCGACCGGGACGCCGGTCGTGCTCGTCCTGGTCACCGGCCGGCCGTACGCGGTCGGCTGGGCCGTGGACGCCTGTGCCGCCGTGGTCCAGGCGTTCTTCCCGGGCGAGGAGGGGGCCGCCGCGATCGCGGGCGTGCTGTCCGGTCGCGTCAACCCCTCGGGCCGGCTGCCCGTCAGCCTCCCGCGGTCCGGCGGCGCGCAGCCGTACTCGTACCTGCATCCGCAGCTCGGCGGCGCCTCGTCGGTGTCCAACCTCGACCCGGCGCCCGCGGCACCGTTCGGGTTCGGGCTGTCCTACACGACGTTCGCGCACGACGAGCTCACGGTGAGCCCCCTGGTGCCGACCCAGGGTGCGATCGAGGCCGCCGTTCGCGTCACCAACACCGGCTCGCGCGCCGGTGCCGACGTGGTCCAGCTGTACGGCCACGACCCGGTGGCGTCGATCACGCGACCGGTCGCGCAGCTGCTGGGCTACGCCCGGGTGCTGCTCGAGCCGGGGGAGTCGGCGGAGGTCCGCTTCACCGTCCCGACGACTCGCCTCGCCTTCTCCGGGCGGGACCTCGTCCGGGCGGTCGAGCCCGGGGTGGTCGAGCTCTGGGTCGGCCCCTCGTGCGAGGTGCGCGAGACCGAGGCCGTCACGGAG
Organism: Cellulomonas sp.; assembly: GCA_036398695.1. Classification (GTDB taxonomy): domain Bacteria; phylum Actinomycetota; class Actinomycetes; order Actinomycetales; family Cellulomonadaceae; genus Cellulomonas. Next base: position 34,785 of record DASWOL010000021.1, read on the forward strand.
CTCGTCGGCGAGCGCCACCCCATCACGCTCGCCGACCCGCGCTGGAGCGAGGTCGTCGTGGTGGCCGACTCCGGCGTCGCCGTCTCCCGCTGATGTGCGGCGGCCCGCCTCTCCACGTGGCGTCGGCCGCCAACCCCGCCTGACACCAACCGGAAGGATCGAGATGCACGAGGTCGTCGTCCCGCGCCCAGATCGCTACGCCCACCGCACGGCGCGCGCCGTCCTGAGCGTCACCGACGCCGCGGGTCGCCCGCTCGCCGACACCGAGGTGCGGGTCGCCCAGCGTCGCCACGAGTTCGTCTTCGGGAACATCGGGTTCGACCTGATCCCGCTCGCCAACCGCGAGGCGGACGTGCGGGCCAACGTCTTCGGCGGGGCGCGGGAGAACCTCGAGCGGCTGGGCCAGCTCTACGTGGACCTCTTCAACACCGCGACGCTGCCGTTCTACTGGCGGTCGTTCGAGCCGGAGCGGGGGCACCCCGACACCGCGCGCCTGCTGGCCACGGCACGGTGGTTCGCCGCGCACGGCGTGGCGGTCAAGGGGCACCCGCTGGTGTGGCACACGCTGGCGCCGCAGTGGCTGCTGCCGCTCGACGACGACGAGGTGGAGGCCACCGTGCGGGCGCGGATCGTGCGCGACGTCACGGACTTCGCGGGCGTCATCGACACCTGGGACGCCATCAACGAGGTGGTGATCATGCCGGTGTTCACCGCCGAGGAGAACGCCATCACCCGGCTGGCCCAGCGTGAGGGCCGGGTCGGCATGGTGCGGCTCGCGTTCGAGACGGCACGGAGCGCCAACCCGGACGTCACGCTGCTGCTCAACGACTTCAACATGTCGCCGGCGTACGAGCGGCTCGTCGAGGACTGCCTCGAGGCGGGCATCCGGATCGACGCCCTCGGCCTGCAGTCGCACATGCACCAGGGCTACTGGGGCGAGGAGAAGACGCTCGGCATCCTGGAGCGGTTCTCGAGGTTCGGGCTGCCGATCCACATGACCGAGACGACGCTCCTGTCCGGCCACCTGATGCCGCCGGAGATCGAGGACCTCAACGACTACCAGATCCCGTCGTGGCCCTCGACCCCCGAGGGCGAGGAGCGCCAGGCCGACGAGGTGGTCCGGCACTACACCACCTTGTTCGCGCACCCCGCCGTCCAGGGGGCGACCTACTGGGGCCTGACCGACGACGGGTCGTGGCTCGGTGCGCCGTCCGGCTTCGTCCGCGCCGACGGCACGCCCAAGCCGTCGTACGACGCGCTCAGCGCCCTGGTCAAGGGCGAGTGGTGGCTCGCGGAGACGTCCGTGCGGACCGACGAGTCGGGCAGCTTCGCGCTCGACGCCTACGCGGGCGAGTACGTGGTGTCCGCCGGCGACCGCACCGTGGCCTGCCGCCTGACGGCCGACGCGCCGACGGTGACGGTGCAGCTGCCCGCCGAGCGGTAGCGCACGGCGGACGCCCACAAGCCCGCCGTCACCGGGGACCACCCGGGGCGGCGGGCTCGTGCGTCGGGATCAGCAGGTCGGGGCCAGCGGCACGGGCTGACGGGACGGCGGCCGGCCGGCGGCATACCGCCGCGATCGACGGCGCGCGACGCGCCGGCGGCGCAGCTCGCGCTCCACGTCCTCGACGCGGTTCTGGTGCTCGATCCGGGCGAGCTCGAACAGGATCTGGGGGTTCATCGTGACGCTCCTCGTGGGATGTGCGGTGCTCTCGCGCTTCGCCGCGTGGGCGTGGCGGTGCCGGGCCCTGGACGGGCCCGGTTCTTCGTTGCGGTGGTCCTAGCGCACCACCGCCCCCTGACGCCCGTCACCTTTTTTTCGCCCGGCCGCGCCCGGCCGGCGCCCTTGTCACCCGGGTGCTGCGTTTGGCCTGATCAGGTAGCACGGCGACAATGAGCGCGTGAGCGGGTCCAGCGAGCCGGCAATGCCGACGCTGGCCCACGCCCGGCACCGGGACGACGATCCGCGGGCCGTCCTCGACCGGCCGCTCGCGGCTACCTCGCTCCTGGACGCGGTCACCGATCTGCGGCGGGACGTGGAGGCCACGTCCTTCCCGCTCGAGCTGGACGGCGTGGCCTCCGCGCGCGCGTCGCGCGGCCGGCTCGTCGACCAGCTGACCGAGCACCTGATGCCGCGCCTGACCGAGCTGTCCGCGCCCGCGATCGTCGTGCTGTCCGGCTCCACCGGCGCCGGCAAGTCGACGCTGGTGAACTCGCTCGTCGGCGCGCAGGTGACGGCGGCCGGCGTGCTGCGGCCGACGACCAGACACCCGGTGCTGGTCCACAACCCGGCGGACGCCGAGCTGCTGGCCCGCCATCCCGTGCTCGCCGAGGTCGAGGTCGCCACCGACGAGGCGGTGCCCCGCGGCATCGCGCTGCTCGACGCCCCGGACCTCGACTCCGTGCTCGAGTCCAACCGCGAGACGGCGCACCGCCTGATGGAGGCCGCCGACCTGTGGCTGTTCCTCACCACGGCCGCCCGCTACGGCGACGCCCTGCCGTGGCGCGTGCTGCAGGACGCGGTGGAGCGCAGCACCACGGTGGCGATGGTGCTCAACCGGGTGCCGGCCGACTCGCTGCCGACGGTGCGCGGCGACCTGCTGGAGCGGCTGCGCGCCCACGGGCTGGAAGGCTCGCCGCTGTTCGTCGTCCCGGACCTCGGCCCGGACGTCGACCTGCTGCCGGCGCCGGTGGTCGCCCCGATCCGCCGCTGGCTGACGATGCTCGCCGGCCCGGACCGGGCGCGCTCGGTGATCGCGCGGACGCTGCGCGGTTCGCTGGCCGCGCTGCGGCCCTGGGTGGACGAGCTGGCCGACGCCGTGCAGGACCAGGCGGACGCGGCCGCGACGATCGGTGCCACGCTGGACGCGGCGGCCTCGGGCCCGCGCGAGCAGGCGCGGGCGCGCGTGCTGTCAGGGGTCGTGGCCGACGGCGCCGTGCGGGCGCGGTGGGCGCAGCTGACGGCGGCGGGTGCGGCGCTCGCGGGCCTGGTGTCCTCGTCGGGCGCGGCCAGGGGCCCGGTACGGGCGGCGCTGGCACGGCAGACGGCCTGCGCGCCACTGCTCGACGACCTGGTCCGGTCCGCCGCCGCGACGCTCGGCGTCGCAGGAGAGCAGGCGGAGGCCGCGCTGCGCACGGCCCTGCGCGCACCGGAGGCCCCGGCGGGCTCGCCGGTGGTCGAGGCCGCCACGCCCGCGGGTTCGCGGAACCAGGATCGGGACGCGGCTGCCGAGGCGGCGGCGCGTGGCTGGGTGTCGCAGGGCGCCCGGACGGTCAACGCGGCGCTCGCGGCCCGCCCGCCGGCGCGTGGCCGCCAGGCGCGGCGCCGGGCGAGGGCTCTCAGGGTGACCGGCGACGGCGTGCTCGCACCCGTCGCGCTCGCCGCGGCGGCCGGGCTGGGCGAGGCCGGCATGCTGCTGGGCGACCTGATCGGCGAGGCCGGCATGGCCGCGGTGACCTCGCTGCGCGACGAGCTGGCCGCGCTCGCCGCCGCGCAGGTGGACCTCGAGCGCGCGGCCTTCGGCCGGCCGCTGGGCGACCGTGACCTGGCGGCCGACGCGTCGTCGCGGTTGCGGCTGCGCCTGGCCGTGCTCAAGGGGCTGACATGACCGCGTCCACGGTGGCGACCGGCGCGGTGCACGGCGCCGACACCGCCGACCTGCGGCGCAGGGTCGACGCCCTGCTCGGCGCCCTCGACATCGCCGCCGCGCGGGTGCCCGCGACCGTCGTCGCGCGCGTGCGCAGGACCGCGGCGCAGGTGCGCGAGCGGCTCGAGCTGGGTGTGGACCAGACGGTGGTCGCGCTGGCCGGTGGCACCGGGTCGGGCAAGTCGAGCGTGTTCAACGCGGTCGCCGGGCTGGAGTTCGCCGAGGTGGGTGTCAGGCGCCCCACCACCTCACGCGTCACCGCCTGCGTGTGGGGCAGCGACGGCGGGCCGCTGCTCGACTGGCTCGGCGTGGACCCCGCCGACCGCATCGAGCGCGAGAGCGAGCTCGACGCCGACGAGCAGGCGCCCCTGCGCGGGCTGGTGCTGCTCGACCTGCCCGACCACGACTCGGTGTCGCCCGAGCACCGCGCGGTGGTGGACCGCGTGGTGCCGCTCGCCGACCTGCTCGTGTGGGTGGTCGACCCGCAGAAGTACGCCGACGACGCCCTGCACACCGGCTACCTCCAGCGATTGGTGGGGCACGAGGCGTCGATGGTGGTGGTCCTCAACCAGGTGGACACGCTGGCCCCGGAGGTGCGCGGGGAGCTGACGGACGACCTGCGCCGGCTGCTCACCGAGGACGGGCTGCCCGGCGTCGGGGTGCTCCAGGTCTCCACGCGGACGGGCGAGGGGGTCGACGCGGTGCGGGCCGAGCTGGCCGGGGTGGTCGGCCAGCGCTCGTCGGCCGCCCGCCGTGCCGGGACCGAGGTCGGCGACGCCGCCAGGGCGCTCGCCGGCGAGCTCGGGCAGACCGAGCCCGCGCCGGCGAAGCTGGCCGTCACGCCCGTGGTCGACGCCCTGACCGACGCCGTGGGCCTGTCCGCGGTGTCCGACGCGGTGGGCGCCGTGGTGCGCGGCGGCGCGGCGAGGGTGCCGCAGCTCGGGTCGGTGCCGGCCGACGCGGTCGCGCTCGTTCGCTCGTCGTGGCTGGACTCCGCCTCCGACGGGCTGCCGCGCCGGTGGGCGCAGGACGTGGCGGCCCGGGTGGCGGGCGTGGAGGAGCTGCGCGACGCGCTGACCGCCGCGCTGGCCAAGGTGACGCTCGCCGCGCGGCGGTCGCGGGCCGCGGCGGCACTGCTGGTCGTCGCCGGGGTGCTGGCTGTCCTCGCGCTGACGGGCGCCGGGCTGGTGGCCGGGCTGAAGCTCGGCGGCGGACCGGTGTCATGGCCGCTGGTCGGCGCGACGGCGGGTTGCGTCGTCGCCGCGGTGGGGGCCCGGTGGGCGGCGTCGGCTACCCGGGTCGCCGCGGGCCGGCGGCGGGCGGCGACGGTGACCGCGGACGGTCGCGCGGCGGTGGAGGCGGTGGCTCTCGCGCGGCTCGTCGAGCCGACGCAGCAGGTGCTGGCCGAGCATCGGCGCACTCGCGAGATGGTCGCGTCCGCCCTCACGGCGGCACCGACCGCCTGAGGCTGAGGCGCCCACAGCCCGCGTTCTCGTCGCGCGCGCCACGGGCGCGGGTTCGCCGTGCCGCGCCGTGCCCCGCGGTTCGGAAGGGTGCCGCACACACGCCCCGCGACGGTCGGGGCCATGCGAGGGAGGCACCATGAGCACGCAGTCCACCCTGACGGTCACCGGGTTCGTCGGGTCGTCCGTCCGGTTCTCGGTCGGCAAGGAGGGCGGCGTCCCGTACGCGTCCTTCCGGCTCGGCAGCACGCAACGCATCTACGACCGCGCCGCCCAGACCTTCAGGGACACGCCGACGCAGTGGTACACGGTCAAGGTGTGGCGGCACGTGGCGACGAACGTGGTCCAGTCGCTGCGCAAGGGCGAGCCGGTGATGGTGACCGGCCGGCTGCGCACCGAGGAGTGGTCCGGACCGGAGGGCACCCGCACGTCCGTGGTGATCGAGGCGACCGCGCTGGGCCACGACCTGGCGTTCGGGACCACCAAGTTCGAGCGCACGCTGGCCCCCGGTGCGCGCACCGGGGCGCCCGACGAGGACGGGCCGGTCGACGTCAGCACGCTGGCGGAGGCGCCCGACGAGGACGGCGAGCCCGAGCTGGACGAGGACGAGCTGGACGAGCTGGACGGCGCCGTGCACGACGAGCTGGACGAGCTCGGCCACCTCGAGGGCGGCGGCGCCGACCACGACGAGGTGCTCGTCGGGTGATCGCCTAGGCTGGTGTGCTGGCGCGGCGAGGCCCGCCGCCCCACCATCGACCCCCCGGAGCGGACCACACGCGTGGCTGAGTTCATCTACACCATGTACAAGGCGCGCAAGGCGCACGGCGACAAGGTCATCCTCGACGACGTCTCGCTGAACTTCCTGCCCGGCGCGAAGATCGGCGTGGTCGGGCCCAACGGGGCTGGCAAGTCGACGATCCTGCGGATCATGGCGGGCCTGGACACGCCCTCGAACGGGGAGGCCAGGCTCGCCCCGGGGTACAGCGTCGGGATCCTCCAGCAGGAGCCGCCGCTCGACGAGGACAAGACGGTGCTGGGCAACGTCCAGGAAGGCGTCGCCGAGATCAAGTCCAAGGTCGACCGCTACCAGGAGATCTCGGTCCTGATGGGCGAGCCGGACGCGGACTACGACGCCCTGCTGGCCGAGATGGGCCACCTGCAGGAGGCGATCGACGCGGCCGACGCCTGGGACCTCGACTCCCAGCTCGAGCAGGCGATGGACGCGCTGCGCTGCCCGCCGCCGGACACCGACGTCAAGGTGCTCTCCGGCGGCGAGCGGCGCCGCGTCGCGCTGTGCAAGCTGCTGCTGGAGAAGCCCGACCTGCTGCTCCTCGACGAGCCGACCAACCACCTGGACGCGGAGTCCGTGCAGTGGCTGGAGCAGCACCTCGCCTCCTACCACGGCGCGGTGCTGGCAGTCACCCACGACCGGTACTTCCTCGACAACGTCGCAGGGTGGATCTGCGAGGTCGACCGTGGCCGGCTCTACCCGTACGAGGGCAACTACTCCACGTACCTCGAGAAGAAGGCCCAGCGCCTGGAGGTGCAGGGCCGCAAGGACGCGAAGCTCGCCAAGCGGCTGGCCGACGAGCTGGACTGGGTGCGCCAGAGCGCCAAGGGCCGCCAGGCCAAGAGCAAGGCCCGCCTGCAGCGCTACGAGGAGATGGCGGCGGAGGCCGACCGCACGCGCAAGCTGGACTTCGAGGAGATCCAGATCCCGCCGGGCCCGCGGCTCGGGTCGCTGGTCCTCGAGGCGACGGACCTGCGCAAGGGCTTCGACGACCGGCAGCTGATCGAGGACCTGTCGTTCACGCTGCCGCGCAACGGCATCGTCGGCGTCATCGGCCCCAACGGCGTCGGAAAGACCACGCTGTTCTCGATGCTGGTGGGTCAGCAGGCGCCGGACGACGGCAAGTTGGTGGTCGGTCCCACGGTGGATATTGCCTATGTCGACCAGAGCCGTTCGGCGCTCGACGGCTCCAAGAACGTGTGGCAGATCGTCTCC
>DASWOL010000022.1:0-3513 GCA_036398695.1 Cellulomonas sp.
CTGCTGCACTCCGACGGCGGCTCGTACAAGCCGCTGAACTGGATGAGCCCGCCGTGCACGCTCGTCGCGGTGCCCGTCGACGAGGAGGCGGCCGGCCGCGGTGTCGCGCAGGTGTGGGTCGTCCAGCACACCAAGAGCGACGACCGGCTGGTCATCGAGGTGCACGAGGTGCTGCACGAGTCGGCGCACGACCTCGGGGTGGACCCCGGCCTGGTCAAGGACGGCGTCGAGGCGCACCTGCAGGAGCTGCTGGCCGCGCAGATCACCCTGCTCGGCACCGGCCACACCCTGGTCCGGCGCGAGTACCCGACGGCCATCGGCCCGGTCGACATCCTCGCGCGCGACGCGAGCGGCGCGACCATCGCGATCGAGATCAAGCGACGCGGCGACATCGACGGCGTCGAGCAGCTCACCCGCTACCTCGAGCTGCTCAACCGCGACCCCCTGCTGGCCCCGGTGCGCGGCGTGTTCGCCGCCCAGGAGATCAAGCCCCAGGCCCGGGTCCTGGCCGCCGACCGCGGCATCGGCTGCCTCCTGCTCGACTACGACGCGATGCGCGGCGTCGACGACGTGGACTCCCGCCTGTTCTGACGCCCGCCCCGACCTGTCTGCCCCTGCACCGACGACCTGACCTGTCGCTCCGCCGACCGGCCCCACCACTCACCCGAGTGGATCCCTTGCGCGTGGAGTGGATCCCTTGGTGGGGGCGTGGAAGGAACGGTCGGGACACGCCGGCGTGTCCCGCCGACTGGATCCATCGGTGGGCGGAGCAGCACGGGCAGGCGGGGCAGCGCCGGCCGCCGGGCTGGCGCGTGGCGGGTGGAGGGCGGGGGGCGCGGTGCGGGAGGATGGGGCCCGTGAGCAGCGCTGACGCCCGGGCCGAGATCGTGGTTCTCCGTGGCCGGGTGGTGACTCCCGCGGCCGTCGTCGAGGACGGGGTGGTCGTCGCCGACGGCCCGACGCTGGTGTGGGTCGGTGCGGCGCAGGACGTGCCGGCCGAGTGGGCGGCCGCGGTGCTGGCGTCGCCGCCCCAGCCGGGAGGGACGGTGCTGCCGGGGCTGGTCGACCTGCACGACCACGGCGGCGGGGGTGCGAGCTTCCCCGACGCGACGGACCGCCGGACCGTGCTGCGCGCCGTGTCCGAGCACCTGCGCCACGGGACCACGAGCCTGGTCGCGTCTCTGGTCACCGCACCGCGGGAGGCGCTGCTGACGCGCGCGGCCCTGCTCGCGGAGCTGGCCGACGCAGGGGAGATCGCGGGGATCCACGCCGAGGGGCCGTTCCTGTCTGCGCACCGGTGCGGGGCGCAGAACCCCGCCGACATGCTGGCCGGGGACCCGGGGCTGGTCGACGAGCTGGTGGCTGCGGCCCGCGGGCACCTGGTGACGATGACGATCGCGCCGGAGGTGCCGGGGGTGGTGCGGCCGGGCCAGCCGGACGGGTCCGCCGGCGATGGCGCGCCGGGCGAGGCCACGTCGTCACGCGACGTCCTGGCGGCCCTCGTCGACGGAGGGGTCCTGCCGTCGTTCGGGCACACCGATGCCTCGGCCGAGCAGGTCGACGCGGGGATCGCCCGGGCCCTGGGGTTGCTGCACCGCAGCCCGGCCGCCCGTTCGCCCCGCCCGACGGCGACGCACCTGTTCAACGGCATGCGGCCGCTGCATCACCGCGACCCGGGGCCGATCGCGTCGTGCCTGGCCGCCGCAGCGCGGGGGGAGCTGGTGGTGGAGCTGGTGGCGGACGGCACGCACCTGGCCGACGGGACGGTGCGCGCGGTCTTCGACCTGGTGGGACCGGACGCGGTCGTGCTCGTGACGGACGCGATGGCCGCCACGGGTATGGCCGACGGCGACTACCGGCTCGGGCCGATGGACGTCCGGGTGGCCGACGGCGTCGCGCGGATCGTCGCGGCCGACGGCACCGCGGGCGCGATCGCCGGGGGCACCGCGCACCTGCTCGACGTCGTCCGGCACACGGCGGCGGCGGGTGTCCCGCTGGTCGACGCGGTGCGTTCCGCGGCGACGACCCCGGCACAGGTGCTCGGCCGGACGGACATCGGCGCGCTCGTCGTGGGCCGGCGGGCCGACGTGGTGGTCACCGACGCCGACCTGGCCTGCGTGGCCGTGTACCGCGCCGGCCGCCTCGTCACCGTCTGATGCCTCGCCGGTAGAACTACTCACGGGCCCCGGCGCCCCCGGCACACCGCCCCGTACCGTCGGCGACCACTGGTCGATCCCCTGGATCAGCCGATGGTCGCCGACGGCGGAGGAGGAGCGGGGTGCGGGGGGCGAGTACGCGGGTCAGCAGCGGGGCCCGACTTGCGCTGCTGCTCTTCCTGGTCTCGCTCGTCTCGATGATCCTCGTCCCGCTGAACTCCGAGTACCAGCGGGGTGTCGCCGAGCTGCGGGCGCAGGAGTCACGGCCGGTACTCCTCGACGTCGCGGTGGTCAACGAGGACGTCGGCGCGACCGTCGACGGCGAGACGGTGAACCTCGGCCGGGGCTATGTCACCCAGATCGAGAGCGACTCCTCGGCCCGCTGGCACGTGGTCAGCCGCGGCGTCGCCGAGAGCGGGCTCGCCAACGGCGGGTACGAGCTGATGGTCGTCATCCCGACCGACTTCTCCGGCACGCTGGTGGACCTCGCCTCCGTGGACCCTGCCCCGATCGGCATCACGTACCAGGTCAACGGCGCAGGCAGCGCGCGGGTCGAGACGCTCGCGGCGAGCAAGGGCGAGACCATCGTGTCCCAGCTGAACCAGCAGCTGGTCGACATGTACGTCGCCTCGATCCTCGGCAACCTGCGTCAGGCGCAGGACAACGTCCGTCGGCTGGTGGGCGTCGAGAGCGCCAACGCCACGACGTTCATCGACGAGGTCCACCCGGCCGCGCACGGACTCGGGGACGGCCTCGGGCTGCTCGCGTCGGGGACCGACGGCCTGCTGGCGTCGGGTGCGGGGGCGGCCGGCCACCTGGACGGGCTCACCGGCTCGGCCGAGGAGCTGGTGACCGGGCAGGGCGACCACCAGCAGGCCCTCGGAGAGCTGCTCGTCGCCCGCCAGGACGGCTCGGTCACCTACGCGGCGTTCCTGGAGTCGCTGCTGGCGATGGACAGCCGGCTCCTGGGCGAGGAGGTCGGCCGCCTCGCCGACGAGCTGGTGGCGATCGGCGGGTCGTTGGCGGCCCAGCTCGATCCGGGCACCGCCACCGCCAACCATGCCGACGGCCTGGCGGCACTGCAGGAGCTCGTCGCCCGGGCAGGGCTCTCGGTGCAGGAGCGGATGGCTGCCCTGGACTCGCTCGACGCCGCCGCGGTGCTCGCTGCGTACCGCGGCGCCGTCTACACCGCGATCGACACGGACGGCGACGATGCGGTCTCGCTCGCGGAGCTGGCGGCCTACGCGCGAGGTGAGGACCCTCCCGCGAGCGGGACGCCCGACGTCGACGCCGTGCTCCGGCGCGCGGCGGAGGCGCAGTTCGCCCTGCTGCCGTACCGCACGGTCCGCGAGCTCCG
>DASWOL010000023.1:0-3889 GCA_036398695.1 Cellulomonas sp.
CGAGATCAGCCCCGTCGCCGTCGGCCAGGCGCGCCAGGAGGTGGCCGCGGCCGCGGCGCTGCCCGACGAGGTCCCGGCGCCGAGGTTGCTGTGGTCGCACGACGACGGCGAGTGGGTGCTGCTCGGCTTCGACGCGGTGCACGGCCGCTCCCCCGAGATCCCCTGGAAGCGCTCTGACCTCGACCTGGTGCTGAACGCCGTCGACGCGCTCTCGGGCGCCCGTCCCCGGCCCGGCAGCCCGCTGCCGCGCACCGTCGACCTCCTGGCCGACGAGTTCACGGGCTGGTGCCGTCTGCGCAACGCCCCTGCCGCCGTCCAGGCCGAGCTCGCCGAGACCGGCGGGCCGCTGGCCGAGTGGGCTCTGGGCCACCTGCCGGACCTGGTCCGCTGGGAGCAGGGCGCGCTCGACGGGTTCGACGGCGACGGGATCGTCCACGGCGACCTGCGCTCGGACAACGTGATGATCGACGCCGACGGCAAGGTCTGGCTCATCGACTGGCTGCACGCGTCGGTCGGCGCCAGCTGGCTCGACCTGGCGTTCCTGCTGCCGTCGGTGGCGGCCCAGGGGGGCGGCGACCCCGCGGCGATCTTCGCCGAGCACGCGCCGGAGGTCTCGCGCGACGACCTGCGGGCGGGACTGGCCGGGCTCACCGGCTCGCTCGTGTGGGGCTCGCTGCAGCCGGCGCCGCCGGGAGTGCCCAACCTGCGGCCATTCCAGTCGGCGCACGGCGAGTCCGCGCTGCACTGGCTGCGCGACCTGTCCTAGCCCCGCGCCCGTGGGGAGGCGTCAGCCGCGCAGGCGCCGCAGCTCCGCGGTGAGCTGCGGCAGCACCTCGAACAGGTCGCCGACGACGCCGTAGTCCGCGATCTCGAAGATCGGCGCGTCGGGATCGTTGTTGATCGCCACGATGGTGCCGGCCGCCTGCATGCCGCCCCGGTGGTGCACCGCGCCGGACACGCCCGCGCCGACGTAGAGCCGCGGGGACACGGCCACGCCGGTCTGGCCGATCTGCGCCTCGCGGGCGATCCAGCCCTCGTCGGTCGCCACACGGGTGGCCCCGATCGCGGCACCGAGCACGTCGGCCAGCTCCTCCAGGGGCCCGAAGTCGCCGTCGGTGCCGCGCCCGCCGACGACGACCACCGGGGCGCTGGCCAGGTCCGGCCGGCCGGTGCCGGCCCGCTCGGTGCGCTCGACGACCTCGACCAGCCCGCCGACGAACGTCGCGGCCGCCGCGTGCTCGACGACCTCGGGCACGCCCGCCGGCTCCTCGGCCGCGGCCGCCCCCGCCTTGACCAGCACCACGGCGAGCGGAGCGGCGACCTCGACGCGCGTGGTCCACGTGCCCGCCAGCACGGTCTTGCCCGCCACGAGGCGTCCGCCCTCCACGGCGAGGACGTCCGCGTCGGTGACCACGCCCGCGTCACGGCCGACGCCGACGCGCGCCGCGACGTCCTTGTTCTCGAACGTCGCGGCGAGCAGCAGCACGTCCGCGCCCGTGGCGTCCAGCACCGCGAACAGGGCCTCGGCGAGGCTCGCCGCCAGGTGCTCGTCGTGCGGCACCGAGACCCGGTGCACCCGGGCCAGCCCCGCGGGCAGGGCGGCCGGCAGCGGCGCCGCGCCCACCCAGACGCCCTCGACCTGCGCGCCCAGGGTGCGCCCGAGGGCCACCAGCTCGGGCGCGGTGGCGCGCAGGGCGCCGGAGTCGGCGTGGTCCAGCAGGACGAGCACGCTCACGTCGGTCCTCCAGGTCAGGCGAGCAGGTCAGGCGAGCAGGTCAGGCGAGCTTGTGCTCGACGAGGTAGGCGGCGAGCCGCACGCCCGCCTCGCCGGTGTCGGTGACGAGCACGCGGTCGGCGCGCGGCGGGCGCGGTGCCGCCTCGACGATGCGGACGCGGGCGCCCGAGGCGCCCACGGACGCCGGGTCGACGTGCAGGTCGGCGAGCGACCAGACGGTCACCGGCTTCTTGCGGGCGGCCATGATGCCGGCGAAGTTGGGGTACCGCGCCTCGTTGGCGCGGTCGGAGACGGAGACCAGCGCCGGCAGCGCGGCTCGCAGCGTCTCGTCGGCGTGGTCCAGCTCGCGGCGCACGGTGACCGCGCCGTCGGCCACCGTCACGTCCACCGCGAGCGTCAGGGCGGCGAAGCCCAGCTCGGCCGCGAGCGCGGCCGGCACCAGCGACGTCAGCCCGTCGGTGGCGGCCATGCCGGTGACGACGAGGTCCACCGGACCGTCGTCGGCGATCTTCCTCACCGCCGCCGCCAGCACGCGCGCGGTGCCCAGCGCGTCGGAGCCCGCCGCCTGGTCGTCCAGCACGTGCACCGCCGAGTCGGCGCCCATCTGCAGGGCGCGTCGCGTCGCGTCGACCGCGTCGTGCGGGCCCATCGTCAGCGCGACCACCTCCGCGCCGCCGGCCGCCTCGGCGACGACGAGCGCCGCCTCGACCGCGTTCTCGTCCACCTCGTTGAGCGTGCCGTCGCCCCCGTCGCGCACCAGCCGCCCGTCGGTCCCGAGGGTTCGCTCGGCCTGGATGTCCGGGACGTGCTTGACGGCGACGACGATCCTCACGGCAGGGAACGTTACCTGCCGCCAGCGCGCGCGCCCGACCTACGTCCCGGCTCCCGCCACAATGGACGCATGGCATCCCCCTACACCCGTCCGCCGCGCCTCGGCGTGCACGTGACGGACGAGGGGATCGAGGTGGCCGTCCTCGCCCCGCACGCCGAGGCGGTCGAGCTGTGCCTGCTCGACGACGCCGGCGAGCGGCGGGTGCTGCTGGACGGGCCGGCGCTGGGCGTGTTCTCCGGGCGCGTGGCGGGCGTGCGGCCGGGCCAGCGGTACGGGTTCCGGGCCCACGGACCGTGGGAGCCCGCCTACGGGCTGCGCTACAACCCGGCCAAGCTGCTCGTCGACCCCTACGCCCGTGGCCTGGCCGGCGAGCTCGGCATGGGTCCGGCCACGTACGGGCACGTGGTGGACGACGAGCTGCGCGGCGACCCGTTCGGCGCGCCGGACCCCCGTGACTCCGCCCGCCACGTGCCGCACGCGGTGGTCCTCGACACGCGCCTGCCCGGCCCGGACCCTGCGGCGAACCGGCCGTGGACCCCGTGGCGGGACACCGTGGTCTACGAGGCCCATGTCAAGGGTCTGACCATCGACCACCCGGCGCTCCCGGCCGAGCTGCGCGGCACGTACCTGGGTCTGGCGCACCCGGCGGTGATCGAGCACCTGCTGCGCCTCGGCGTCACCGCCGTGGAGCTGCTGCCCATCCACGCGTTCGCCACGGAGTCGCACCTGGCCGGCAAGGGGCTGGCCAACTACTGGGGCTACAACACGCTGGGCTTCTTCGCCCCGCACGCGCCGTACGCGACCGCTGCGGCGCAGGCGGCCGGTCCGGCCGCCGTGCTCGACGAGCTGCGGGCCGCGGTGCACCGGCTGCACGCCGCCGGCCTGGAGGTGATCCTCGACGTCGTCTACAACCACACGTGCGAGGGCGGGATCGTCGGCCAGCAGGTGTCCTTCCGCGGCCTGGACAACGCGCTGTACTACCTGCAGGACGGCAACATCCCCGCCTCGCTGGTCGACGTCACGGGGGTGGGCAACACGCTCGACTTCCGCCGTCCCGAGGTGGTCCGCCTGGCGCTGGACTCCTTGCGCTACTGGACCCAGACGGTGGGCGTCGACGGGTTCCGGTTCGACCTCGCGGTGACGCTGGGGCGCGGCCAGCAGGGCTTCAGCCCGGACCACCCGCTGCTGGTCGCCGCGGGCCAGGATCCCGCGCTGCACGGCATCAAGCTGGTCGCCGAGCCGTGGGACGTGGGCCCCGGCGGGTGGCGCACCGGGCAGTTCCCGCCGCCGTTCGCCGAGTGGAACGACCGGTTCCGCAACGC
>DASWOL010000024.1:0-2246 GCA_036398695.1 Cellulomonas sp.
TGAGCGCCCCGTAGAGCGCGCCGACGCCGATGTCGGTCCACAGGTGCAGCCGCTCCTTCTCGGCGAGCTGCCGGAGGGCGTGGCCGTGCATCTCCCCGTGCCTCGCGAGCGAGTCGAGGATGAACAGACGAGTGGACGGGCCCCGGGAGGCCAGAGGTCAGATGTCAGGCCTCACGCATCGCGCCGCCGCAGGAGCACCGCGGAACCGCCGAGCAGGACCACGATCCACACCACCAGGACCACGGCTCCCCCGCCCGCCGACAGCAGGCCGTCCGTCGCCGTGACCGAGGTGAAGGCGGCGCCCGCGTTCGACGGGAGGTACGGCAGGATCGCGTCCGACCACGACGACGGCAGGATCAGGCCGAGCAGCCCGGGCGCGAGCAGCAGCAGCCCGAACAGTGCCCCGATCGCCCCCGCGGTGTGCCGCAGCAGCGCGCCGAGCCCGACCCCGAGCAGGGCCGTGGCCGCCAGGTACGCGGCCGACCCGAGGACTGCGCGCAGCACCCCCGGGTCGGACAGCGCCACGTTGGCACCGTCACCGAGCACCGCCTGGCCGACGAGGAACGCGACGAGCGCGGACGGCACCGCGACGACCAGGGTCACGACGCCGACGACGAGCGCCTTGGCCCAGAGCACCGGGAGCCGGCGCGGCACGGCCGCCAGCGTCGCGCGGATCATGCCGGAGGAGTACTCCCCCGTGACCGTCAGCACCCCGAGGATGCCGACGATGATCTGGGCGAGGGCCATGCCCGCCAGCGAGATGCTGGTCGGGTCCGTCGCGAAGCCGCCCCCGCCCTCGCCGCCACCGGGACCGGCCGGCTCCGCCACGGCGCCGCTGACCACGGCCGCGGCGAGCGCCCCGAAGCCGATGACGACCACCACCGCGACGACCAGGGTGATGAGCGTCGAGCGCAGGCTGCGGAACTTGACCCACTCCGAGTGCAGCACCCGCAGGCCGGTGACCCGCAGGCGGGCGACGTCCTCGGGGGCCCGTAGACCCGTCCGAGCCGGGGCCCGGAGGGGCGCAGCCGGTTCCGGCGTGGGCCGGACCAAGGTGTCGGTGGTCATCAGGCGGCCATCCCTTCGTGATCGGCGCCGGCGAGTGCACCGGGCTGGTACTCCACGGAGTCGTGCGTGAGACGCATGAACGCGTCCTCGAGGGAGATCTCGTGCGGGACGAGGGCGTGCACGACGATGCCGGCGGCGAACGCGCGGTCGCCGATGGTGCCGGCGTCGATCCCGGCCACCTCCAGCTCCTGCGGGTCGGGGCCCGAGGTCACCGTCACCCCCTCGCCGAGCAGCTCTCGGCCCAGCAGCGCGGCCTGCGGGCTGCGCACCTGGACGGTCGACCGGCCCGCGCTGCGGCGCAGCTCGTCCACGGACGTGTCGGCGATCAGGCGGCCGCGGCCGACGACCACGAGGTGCTCGGCGGTCAGCGCCATCTCGGAGATGAGGTGCGACGACACGAACACCGTCCGCCCCTCCGCCGCGAGATCCCGCAGCAGCGTCCGGATCCACAGGATGCCCTCGGGGTCGAGGCCGTTCACCGGCTCGTCGAGCATGATGACGTCAGGGTCGCCCAGCAGGGCAGCGGCGATGCCGAGCCGCTGGCCCATGCCGAGCGAGAAGGCGCCGGCGCGCTTGTGCGCCACGGCGGTGAGCCCCACGAGGTCGATCACCTCGTCGATGCGCCGGCGCGGGATCCCGGTGGTCGTGGCGAGCGCCAGCAGGTGGTCGTAGGCCGACCGTCCCGGGTGGATGGCCTTCGCCTCGAGCAGCGCGCCCACCTCGTGCAGCGGCGCCACGTGGTCGGCGTAGGACCTCCCCGCGACGAGCACGCTGCCCGAGTCGGGTCGGTCCAGCCCCATGATCATCCGCATGGTCGTCGACTTGCCGGCGCCGTTCGGGCCGAGGAAGCCGGTCACGACGCCCGGCCGCACCGTGAACGTCAGGGCGTCGACGGCGCGCTTGGGGCCGTAGGACTTGGTGATCGCGTCGACGGCGATCATCGGGTGCCCCGCGGCGGGGTGCGGGTGGACGGGACGGCTGTGGTGGTCATGGCTCCACCCTCGCCGCACCGGCCCCGCGGTGTCGTCGTGCAGGCGCAGTGACCTGCGCGGCCGCCACTACTGCGGCGGCAGTAGCCCACCCTCGTACGCGAGGACGACGAGCTGGGCGCGGTCGTGCGCGCCGACCTTCGTCATCGCCCGGTTGACGTGGGTCTTCACCGTCAGCCGGGAGATGAC
>DASWOL010000025.1:0-21351 GCA_036398695.1 Cellulomonas sp.
GGTCGAACGCGCACTCGAGCGCGAGCTCCGCCGCTGTCGGCACCGCCTGCGGATGGCGACGGTGCAGCGCCAGCATCTCGGCCGCCGAGCGCAGGTGAGCCGTCGGGGCGCCGGGCAGCCAGCCGTCCATGTCGTCGAGCGACGATCGCGCCCGCACCGACGCGAGGGCGGCCGCCAGGTCCGCGTCGCGCGGGGTGGCGTAGTGGGCGTTCCCGGTGGCGACGAGAGGAAGACGAGCCCCGGCCGCGAGCGCGGCGAGGGCGTCGGCGCGCTCCGCGTCGCGGGCGTCAGCGGCAGCGGTGATCTCGACGGCGACGTTGTCCTTCCCGAACAGCGCCACCAACCGGTCCAGCTCGGCCCGTGCCGCGTCGAACCCGCCCGGGGCAACCCCGACCGTCCCCGACGGGTCGCCACCGGCCAGCGCCCGCCGCACCGTCCCCTTGCGGCAGCCGGTCAGCACCAGCCACCGGCCCGCTGAGGCCTCGGCGAGCTCCTCGAGCCGGTAGTCGGCGGCCCCCTTCTGCTCCGTGCGCAGATGGGCCAGCGCGATGGCGCGCGACAGCGCCCGGTAGCCGTCCGGGCCCCGCGCGAGCACGACGAGGTGGGTCGCCCGGGGGTCCGGGACGGCGGTCGGCGGGTCGAGGACGGGTAGCCCCGGCGTCGAGCGAGTCCGCTCGCGCGGGTGCCGGCGCCCGTCCGGCGCGGGCAGGTGCAGCTCCGCGCCGAACACCGTGGGCAGTTCCACCGCCTTGGCCGCCTGGCTGAACCGCACGACGCCGTACAGCCCGTCGTGGTCGGTCACCGCGACCGCCGTCAGCCCGAGCCGTGCGGCCTCGGCGGCCATCTCCTCCGGCAGGCTCGCCCCGTCGAGGAACGAGTAGGCGGTGTGGGCGTGCAGCTCCGCGTACCGCGGGCCGGCGGCCGACCGCCCCTGGGTCTCAGTCATAGCTCGCCTCGCACGTCCAGCCACCCTCCGGCGTCCCGACGAGCAGCATCGCCCGCCCGTCGTCGAGCGCCACCTGGAGGTGGGCGCGCACCACCGGGCCGGCCGAACCGGGAACCCACCACCGCTCGCACACCGGCCACGGGCCGGCCCACCCGACCACTGCGGACCTCGCGCCGGCGTCCGGCCAGACGACCACGGCGGGCTCGCCCACCAGTCCGGTCCGTTCGTCGTACCCCACCGCCGCCCCGGCGGCGTCCCGCAGCTCGACGCGCCGCGGCGGATCCAGCACCGTGGCCGGCGCCGGGTCCGGCAGCCGGCCCGGCCAGGGCCGGTCGACCGGGCGCGGCGGGTCGGTCTGCTCCCCCCAAACCCGCAGGTGCACCTGCTCGCGCACGTCCCGGCCGCCGGCGAGGGAGGCGACGAGCACCCCGGACCCGCCGAGGATCCCCTGCACGCGCTCCAGCGCCCGGTGCGCACGCAGGTCCCCGCCCGACGGGCCGCCCCACAGCCGCCCCTGCTCGGCGGCGGCCGGCAGCACGTCGAGCGCGGTGAGCGTCAACCGCACGAGCGTCACCGCATGCTCCTCGTGGCCCCTCCCGGCCGACGCGTCGGACAGCCACCCTTCGAGCTGCCAGCGGATCCGGTCGGTCATCCGCGCCGGGGTCAGCCCGCCCCAGCCGCCGAGGTCGGTGCGCCACGTGCGCGCCAGCACCGTCCCGTCGTCGGTGGTCGCCGCGACCTCCAGCCGCCCGCACGCCACGCCGCGTGCCACCAGGTCGTCGTGCAACCGCTCGGCAAGCCGCCTCCCGGCAAAGGTCGCCTGGTCCACCCGGTCGAGCGGCGGGTCGAGGTCGGCAGTGGCGACGAGGTCGGCCTCGGGGCGGCGGCGCGCCGGCGGGCGTTCGTCGAGCCCGTTGGCCAGCGTGCGGGCCCACGTGCCGAGCCGGCCGAACCGCGCGTGCACGCTGCCCACCGGCAGTGCCGCCAGTCCACCGAGCGTGCGCAGCCCGAGCCGTTGGAGCAGGTCGACCAGGTCCGCGACCTGCGCCGCCTGCTCGTCCGTGGCGGTCGCGTGCACCAGCTCGCCGATGCCGTACCCGGCGAGGAACGCGGCCGAGGATCCCTGCGTCACCACCGCACCGGTACGTGCGGCCAGCACCGCTGCCAGCAGCCCGTCGGCTGTGCCGACCCCGCACTCGTACCCCGTGCCGGCCACTGCGTCCACCAGGGCGACCGCCAGCGCCTCCTCCGAGCCGTGGTACCGGCTGGCACCGTCCGCGGGCAGCAGCAGCAGGCCGGGGCGGGCGACCTCGACCCCCGCGACGACGCCCTCGACCGCGACCGCGACCGGCTCGAACGCCCGCACGTCGCGCGCGTCGTCAGCGGGCAGCAGGACGAGCTCCGGGCAACAGCCCTGCGCCTGGCGGCGGCGCATGCCGCGACGCACCCCCTCGGCGCGGGCCAGCGCCGAGGTCGCGACCACCCGTCGCCCGTCGTGCACCGCGGCAGGCAGGTGCCCGGGGACACCCGCCGCCGCGGTCGCCGCGGCGACCGGCCAGTCCGGCACCCAGACGACCGTGGTCCGGGTGCTCATCTCGGAGCCCTCGCGTGGTCATCGGGGACGCGGCAGGCCCTGTGCGGCGAGCTCATCCGACCAGCCTCAGTCCTTCGGCCGGCGCCTCGTCGACAGAGGCGACCGCGGCCTCGTCAGGCAGCTGCGCGCCCAGCGGCAGGACGAGGTCGACCGTGTGCGCCGCCCCGGCCCCACGCCCGACGCGCGCCACCCGCAGCAGATGCGCGCGCAACCAGCCGTCACCCGTGCCGACCCCGGCCCACCGGCCCGCCTCCGCGACGAGTGTGGTGCTCGCGCCGGGCCACGCGTACGTCGGCAGCAGCACCGACCCGCGGTCGCGCGCCCGCGCCGCCAGCCGCCGGCGGTCCGCGTCGGTCAGCAGCGCGCCCGGCCCGACCACGACGACGTCCAACCCGTCGAGCAGCGCCGCCACCACGGCCGCGGCGTCCGGCCCCGGGTTCGGCACCATCGCCAGCCGGCCCAGGTCCACCCCTGCCTGCGACGCCGCGAGCACCCCGAGATCCGGACGCCCGACGACCGCGGCCCACGCACCCTGTGCGCACGCGTGGGCCAGCAGCACCAGGACGAGCGACGTCGACCCCTCGACGGCGGTGGTCCCACCACGGCGCAACCCGTCGGGCAGCAGCGGCTCCAGTGCCGATGGCACCGCCATCGGGGGTCGCTCGGCCGTGATGAGCGCGGGCCGTGCGGGCTCGTCGTCCGCAGCCTGGACCACGGAGCGAGCCGCCACCGGTAGCGTGCGCACGCTGCGTGCCCCGGTGCGCCGCTCCGCGTGCGCCAGCGCCTCCCAGGCCAACGCAGCCCGCGCCGCCCGCGCTGCCGCCGCCACCTCGCGGGCCTCCGCCACGGCCGTCATGCCCCGCTCCCGACCATCTCAACGTCACCATCGTCGAACACATGTTCGATGGTGCCAGTAGACGCCGACACGGCCACCGTGTCAATCGGCCGCCGAGCCGTGGGAACGGCCTTCGTCGCGGGCGACACGAGCGTGCCCGGCGACCAGAATGACGACAAGCGCACCCGAACGGAGGCCACGATGACGTCTCTCGACCGTCCCGTCGCGGAGGAGCCCTACGGCAAGCTGCCGCCGGTCCCGTCCTTCACGCTGACCAGCACCGACGTCGCCGAGGGTGCGAGGATCCCCGAGGACTTCGTCGCGCACGGCGGCAACCTGTCCCCCGCCCTGTCCTGGTCGGGGTTCCCCGCGGCGACGCGCTCGTTCGTCGTCAACTGCTTCGACCCTGACGCACCGACACCGTCCGGCTACTGGCACTGGGCCGTGGTGGACGTGCCGGCGACGGTGGTCTCCCTCGAGCGCGGAGCAGGGGCGCACGGCGGCCACCACCTGCCGCGAGGCGCCTTCCACGTGCGCAACGACGGCGGAGGCGACGGCTACGACGGCGCCGCCCCACCGCCCGGCGACCACGTGCACCGGTACGTCTTCGCGGTGCACGCGTTGGACGTCGAGTCCCTCGGCGTGGGGCCGGCCGCGAGCAACGCCGGCGTCGCGTTCAACGCCCTGTTCCACACGCTGGCGCGCGCAACCCTGACCGCGACCTACCAGCGCTGAGCCGCGCACGACGAGAGTCGCCCACCCGCGTTAGCGTGCGGGGCATGCCCACGTTGACCTGGTTGCCCGCTCTCGACCGCCCCGACCTGCTCGCCCCCTCGACCGCCGCGGCGCTGGTGGTCTGGGCCGCAACCGAGCCGGCGGTGGCCGACGAGGTCCTCGTCGCCGAGATCGACCCGGGCCTGGCGGACACGGCGGCGCTCAACGAGGCCTACGCGCTGCCCTCGTCGGGCTCGGTCAACTGCGTCCTCGTCGTCGGCAAGCGCGAGGGCCAGGAGCGGTTCGCAGCCGCCGGCGTGCGCGCCACCACCCGGGCCGACGTCAACAACGTCGTCAAGCGTGCGCTCGACGTGCGCAAGGCGACGTTCCTGCCCATGGAGCGCGCCACGGCCGAGTCCGGCATGGAGTACGGCGGCATCACCTTCCTCGGCCTGCCGGCGCAGTACCGCGTGCTCCTCGACGGTTCGGTCGCCCTCCCCGACCCGCAGGCAGGTGACCGCGTCCTCATCGGCAGCGGCGTGCGCCGCTCCAAGCTGTCGCTGCCGGGTGCGCTGCTCGTCGCCGCCCCCGGGGTCGAGCTCGTCGACGGGCTGGCGCTGCCGTGAGCGAGACCACCGAGGGTGAGGCGCGGGCCGCCGCCGCGCTGCAGGCCGCCGGCATCCCGCACACGATCACCCGGCACGGCCCGGTGCGCTCGCTCGCCGAGGCCGCCGCCGCCCGCGGGCTCGTCCCGGCGGACATCGTCAAGACGATCGTCGTGCGGCGCGGGGACGACGACTACCTGTTCGTCCTGGTGCCCGGCGACCGCACCATCTCCTGGCCCAAGCTGCGCACCCTGCTCGGCGTCAGCCGGATGTCGATGCCGGACGCCGCCACGGCACGCGACGTCACCGGCTACGAGCGCGGCACCATCACGCCGTTCGGCTCGCTGCGCGCCTGGCCTGTGGTGGCCGACGAGCGCGTCACCGGCCGGACGGTGTCGATCGGCGGCGGCGCCCATGGCGTGGCCGCCACCGTGGCCGGCGACGACCTGGTCCGCGCCCTGGAGGCCACGGTCGCCGACGTCACCGATCGGCAGGGCTAGCTCGAGACCCGGGTGGCCCAGAAGGCGACCGCAGCTGCCGCGGCGACGTTGAGCGAGTCCACCCCGCCGGCCATCGGGATGCGTACGACGAGGTCGGCCGCGGCCACGGTCCGTGCCTTGAGCCCGTCCCCTTCGGCGCCGAGCACCAGCGCCAATCGCTCCGGCAGGTTCGCCGCTGGTAGCCGACGCAGAGGCTGCTAGGCGGCTCGCGAACTGTCGCCACTCCCCCAGACCGACTCGACGAACGCGTCACGAAGGGCCGCAACAACCGAGGCGAGTTCTGGCCAGCCCGACCGCGCTGCCGCTGTGCGTTGGCCTAACGCGGCCGTTTCGCGAAGCTTGTTCGCGATCGCCTCGAGGTCAAGCTTGAGCGAGGATCCACTGCTCACGCGGGCCCCCGGTCTGGGATCGGCGGTTCGTCGCCCAACACCATCGCCGGCACAACGGGCGACGTGCTCGACCCGGCTTCGGGCCACTGAGAGCGGCTTTGGAAGTACTCCAGTGCTTCTGGCGCCTCTGTGAATTCGAGGAGCCCGCCGACCTTCTCGGCGAGGATCGCTCTCACTTCTGCTGGTGTGGCGAAGAAGAACTCGCGGCGTTCGTTGACGAAGTTGACTCGGCGATCGGCAAACGCCTTGTGTAGCTCGCTCTCCAGTGCGATCGCGTCGTCGGAGAAGAACAGTGCATGCACGTCGAAGCGGAAGGGGACTGACGCATCGCCGAGTTCCCTGACTCGGTCAAGCGGTTCGAGTCGCCGGGTCATGCCGATCTTCACGACGGCGGGGCCGAAAGCCCCGATGTTGGAGATGACGTAGACGTAGCCGGCGCGGATGTTCGCGATGCGGTAGTCGTTGGCCTCAATCGCTTGGTCGATGGCGGCGAGGCGTTCGGCGAGCTCGTCGGCACCGGCCTCGTCGCCCTTCGCACGCAGCGCCTCGATCACTCCGACGTAGTGGGCGTGCTCCTTCTCTAGGCGCTCCCGCTCGGCGGCAAGTTCCTGCTCGGCCTTGCGTTGCTCGCGCAGCAGCTCCCGCTCCTCGCGTGCACGTTCCCGTTCTTCTTGGACCTTCATCTGGTAGTCGGCGGTCAGCTCTAGCTCGGCGACGCGTAGTGCGTGGTAGTCGGGGCTGACGCGGATCTCCATGATGGCGCCGAGCTTTTCGATCGCCGTGACCGCCGACTCCAGCCGCTTCTTGGCGGTTTGGACGTTGCCAGAGCGCAAGGATCGCACGCAGTTGTCGGCCTCGGCGTTGTAGGCCCGCAGCATCAACTTGGACAGGTCGCCGACCATCCTGCGGCCCTTAGCGAGAGAGCCGTCGAACGTGAAGAGATCGCTGGCAAGCACGGCGTGGCCGGCCTTGATCGTGTCGTCGATGCGCGCATTGAGGGCTTGGAGTCCCTCCTGGTAGGCGGCCGCACTTTCGAGGGGGTGGTGGTAGCGGTAGATCCCAACGTCCTGAAGGACGCGTTGGTCGTCCAGTTCGATGCCGTCAGAACGGCCCGCGAGCGCCTCGGCAAGTGCGGCTTCAAGTGTCGCGATCTTGGCAAGCAAGCGCTCGCGTTCAGGTTCGCTCGCTGCCGCGGACCTCGGCGGCGTTGACGGGGCCATGATCTCGCTGCCGTCCTGGTTCTCCCCCGAGGGGCCGGTGACTGCAGCATCGTCTGGCTGGACTTCGGCGCCGGTGGTCTCGTCTGGGAGGAACAGCGACCATCCCGCTGGTGGAGCCGGCCATGACCGATCCGGTGTCCAACCGGCCGGTGGAGTCCATCCCTGCGGCGGTGTCGGCCAGCCCGGTGGCGGGTTGAAGCGCACAGTCATTGCCCTCGCGTACGGACCCCGCGGCTGGTGTCCGCCGGGGTCAGGTCAAATGGGGACTTCGACAAGGCGGAACCCAGATGCTCGAGCGTTGCGCGAGGCACCACGTTGCTCAGGTTGAAGCCCCGGAAGGTCTCACGATCGACCGCGACGACCACGAACGGAACGATCCCCCGGCGACCAGTTGCCGGGTCGATCGCGTCGACGCCCACGCGAAGTGCGATCGAGTGGATCTTGCCGGCACGGTCTGCCTCGAAGACCTCATGCAGAGTGCGTACCGCAACCTGCCATACGGCGTTGGCGTAGCGGTCCTTCTGCTCACGCATCGGTAGCGCCGTGGGCGTGATCTCGTCCTTGGCCTTGACGTACTTGTACTCCTTGACCGCGGGCAACGCCGAGGGCTCCGGGACCAGGACCTCGAGGGTCAGCTCGCGGGTCGTCAGGTGAAACTCGTGATCATGTGACACGGGGAAGACGCTCGGGTATACGGAGTTCGCCAGCACGATCCCCACGTACTCCTGTATCGCAAACTCCACGTCGAAGGCCAGGTCGTTGATGAGCTTGGTCAACTCAGCGTTGCGTTGGGCTGCTGCGTCCTCGCGATGACGGCACTCCTCGTCGTACTGCGAACGCGCCGCGGCGAGGCGCCCGAGTCTTGCCGTTTCAGCCTGAGCTCGACGCGTCAGCAGATCTCGATACTGCATGTCCAGCGACGCGACGTACTCCTGCCAGCGGGCGTGATCGGCGGCGAGCTTGGCCTGCGCGGCCGCGATTGCCTCCTCGTGCTTCTTCTTCGCGCCGAACAACGTCCGCTGGGCCGGCGGCTCCAGATAGACCGGCTCGATCGGCCAATTCGGCGCTGGCACGGCTGGGGACTCGATCGCCAAGGCGCCCGGTTCGAAGGGCGGGTGCTCGACTGTGGAGATCTTCAGCGCTTCGAGGTCCACGTAGTCGTCGAACTCGAGCGTCGCCCCGAGCAACCCGTCGACCGCAGCCAGGTCGTCGGCCAAGGCCGCATTCATGGCCTCGACCTCAGCGAGTCGCGCCTCCGCATGCAGCCGAGCCGCCTCACGCTCTGCAGCCTTGCGCCCAGCCTCAGAGGCTCGCGCGGCAGCCGCCGTCGCCCGCTCGTAAGCCTTCTGCGCCCGCTCCGCCTCGCGTTGAGCTGCCACGCTGGCGCGATAGGCGGCCGCTTGGCGTTGCTGTTGCTGCTTCGCGGCCAGCTGGCTCTGGTAGTTCAGCTCGGCCAAGAATCCCCGACGGTTAGCCATGTCGGCCTCAATATCTTCTAGATCAACTGGGAGTCGAGAGTGCTCTACCCCGGCACGGTAGTGACTCGCCCGGACCGGCGGGCACGACTTTCGACCGAAATCCAGGTGAAGCCCTTGCTTCCGAGTCCGGGCCCGCCGTACGAGTGAAAGCACGGATCCAGTCCGATGGCAGCAACCGCACGGGCGGCGGCTTAGGAGGCCGCTGCGCCGACGGCGGAACCCGCAATCGCGCCCACCGGGATGCGGTTAGCGGCGGCGCGTCGCCCACATCGCGACCGCCAGCGCGGACGCCACGTTCAACGAATCAACCCCCCCGCTCATCGGGATCTTCACAACGAGGTCGGCTGAAGCGATCGTGCGCGGCTTCAGCCCGTCGCCCTCAGTACCCACGACTAGAGCCAGCTTCTCGGGCAGGTCGGCGGCCAGCTCGTCGAGGCTGATCGCGTCGTCAGACAACGCCAGAGCTGCGACCACGTAACCCGCATCGCGCAGGTCGTTGATGCCGGCCGGCCACGGGTCGATGCGGGTCCACGGAACCTGGAAGACCGTGCCCATCGAAACGCGCACTGACCTGCGGTAGAGCGGGTCAGCGCACCGTGGCGTCACGAGGAACGCATCCGCACCGAGTGCAGCGCAGGCCCGGATGCCGGCCCCGAGGTTCGTGTGGTCCACGATGTCCTCGAACACCACGACCCGCCGCGCCCCCGCCAGGACGTCGGACAGCGCCGGCAGCGCCGGCCGGTGCATCGCCGCCAGCGCCCCGCGGTGCACGTGGAACCCCGTGATCGCCTCGAGCACCGACTCCTCGGCGACGTACACCGGCACGTCGCCCGAGGCGGGCGCCGCCGCGAGCATGGCCGAGACGTCGGCCAGCCAGCGCGGGGCGAGCAGCACGGACCGCGGCCGGTGGCCCGCCTCCAGCGCCCGGCCGAGCACCGTCGAGCTCTCCGCGATGTACAGCCCGGCCTGGGGCTCGTGGCGGGAGCGCAGCGCGACGTCGGTCAGCGACACGTAGTCGGCCAGCCGCGCGTCGGCGGCGTCCGTCACGTCCTGCACCTGCGTCAGTAGCACGGTCCGATCCTGTCAGCCGTGGGAGGCTGCCGGCCGCAGCGCGCGTCCGCCCGCCACCGCCGCCACCGCGCCCACCAGCGCGAACACCGGCACGGCCACGAAGGCGGTGTGCATGCCGACGTGGTCGGACAACCATCCGAGCAGGAACGGCGCCACGCCCACGGACAGCGCGCCGTACATGGTCGCGTCGCCCTGCGCCCGGTCCGAGTGCCCGGGCGAGGCCGCGAGCAGCAGAGCGATCGACAGCGGGTACTGCACGCCGAGGCCCAGGCCGGAGAGCACCAGGCCCGCCAGCGCGACGCCGGTGCTCGTCGTGGTCCAGACGACGGCCCAGCCGACGACGTTGAGCAGGAACCCGCCGGCCAGCAGGTACGCCGGAGGCACCCGCAGCGACATGGGTCCGACGATCAGCCGGATCACCGTCATCCCTGCGACGAGCCCGGCCGTCGCGGCTGCCGCGATGCCGGCGCCGGCGCCGGTCCGGTCGATCAGCAGGGCGGTGGACCAGTAGTCGGTCGCGTTCTCCACGGCGATCGTCGCGACGATCGCCCCGAGGAACAGCACCGCGGCCGCGCCTCGGTGCCAGCGTGCGGGGCCGGCCGTGATCTCGGCTCCCTCGTCGTGCACCACCGGCGGTGCCGCGCGCCTGGGCAGGCTCTGCGACGCCGGCAGGCGTTCGACGAGCACGGCGACCGCCACTGCCAGTGCTGCCGTGACGATCACCCCGGCACGCCAGCCCCAGCCGATCGAGACGGCCGCGCCCACGGCGAGCGGGCCGAGCAGGCCGATGCCCGACCCGACGGCGTTCCCCTCGCTGATCGCGGCCGAGGCCGTCACGCCGTGGTGCAGGGCCAGCCCCACCTGCGTCGAGGCGATGAGCACGTTGCCGCCGCTCGCCAGCACGAACATCGCCGACAGCGTCCAGGGCAACGACGGCCCGGCCACGAGCCCGACGACGCCCACGGCCACCGCGCCGCACCCCGCGACGATCGCGATCCGCCGGCCCCACCAGAGCACGGCCCGCGGTGCGAGAAAGGCCGCGACGAGCCCGCCGGCCGCCATCGCCGTGCCGTGCAGCCCCGCCAGGGCGTCGCTGATGCCGAGGTCCCGGGCCAGCAGCGGGACGCTCGGGTTGAAGCTGTAGAGCAGCCAGCCCCACACGGCGTAGCAGCCGTACAGGGTGACGGTCATCCGGTCGCGGACCACCCGCTGCGCACGCACGGGGCGAGGCCCCGATCGAAACGATACGAGTGGCACCCCCGCAGCCTAGGGCCTGGCCCGTCCCCGGCAGTGCGCCCGGAGCTCCTGGGATCTGCGTTCCATCGACGCAGACCCCAGGAGAACCGGGACGGAGCAGGCGGTCAGGCCTCCTCGACCACCGCGGCGGCGAACTGGCTCTCGTAGAGCCGGGCATAGGCGCCGCCGGCCGTGAGCAGCTCGGCGTGGGTGCCCTGCTCGACGATGTCGCCGTGCTCCATCACGAGGATGAGGTCCGCGTCGCGGATGGTCGACAGCCGGTGCGCGATGACGAACGAGGTCCGCCCTTCGCGCAGGGCGTTCATGCCCTTCTGCACCAGCACCTCGGTGCGGGTGTCCACCGAGCTGGTCGCCTCGTCGAGGATGAGGATCGTCGGGTCGGCGAGGAATGCGCGGGCGATCGTCAGCAGCTGCTTCTCGCCCGCAGACAGCGACCCGCCCTCGTCGTCGATCTTCGTGTCGTAGCCCTTGGGCAAGGTGCGGACGAAGCGGTCCACGTGCGTTGCCGTGGCCGCCGCCACCACCTCTTCCCGCGTCGCCTCGTCCACCCCGTAGGCGATGTTCTCGGCGATCGTCCCCTCGTAGAGCCAGGTGTCCTGGAGCACCATCCCCATCTGGGAGCGCAGATCGTCGCGCGTCAGCGTGCGGGTGTCCACGCCGTCGAGCGTGATCCGCCCGGAGTTCACCTCGTAGAACCGCATGACGAGGTTGACCAGCGTGGTCTTGCCGGCACCGGTGGGCCCGACGATCGCGATCGTGTGGCCCGGCTCGGCCACCAGCGACAGGTCGCCGATCAGCGGCGTGTCCTCGTCGTACCTGAACGCGACGTGCTCGAACTCCACGCGGCCCTTGACGGGCTGGGCCAGCTTGGCCGCCGGGACCGGGTCCGCGGACTGCTCCTGTGCATCCAGCAGCTCGAACACCCGCTCGGCCGACGCGACGCCGGACTGCAGCAGGTTGGCCATCGCGGCGATCTGGGTGATCGGCTGGCTGAACTGCCGGCTGTACTGGATGAACGCCTGCACGTCGCCCAGCGTCATCGTCCCCGAGGCCACCTTGAGGCCGCCGACGACGGCGACGACGAGGTAGTTGAGGTTGGAGATGAAACCGAGCGCCGGCTGGATGATCCCGGAGATCGCCTGCGCCTTGAAGCTGGCGTCGTAGAGCTTGCCGTTGCGGTCGGCGAACACCTTCGCCGACTGGCGCTGCCGGCCGAACACCGTCACGAGGGCGTGGCCGGTGAACATCTCCTCGATGTGCGCGTTGAGGTCGCCGGTGTGCGCCCACTGCGCGACGAACTGCGGCCGCGACCGCTTGGCGATCGCCCCCGCGATGCCGATCGCCAGCGGCACGGTCACCAGGGCGACGAGCGACAGCTCCCACGAGATCGTGAACATCATGATGAGCACGCCCACCACGGTGAGCACCGACGTGACGAGCTGGGACAACGTCTGCTGCATCGTCTGGGAGACGTTGTCGATGTCGTTCGTCACCCGGGACAGCAGCTCGCCGCGAGGCTGCCGGTCGAAGTACGACAGCGGCAGCCGGCCGAGCTTGGTCTCGATGTCGTCGCGCAGCCGCCGAGCGGAGTTCTGCACGATCCGCGTCGTCAGCCGGAACTGCAGCCAGCCGAAGATCGAGGACACGACGTAGATCGCGAGCACCACGATGAGGATCGTCGCCAGCCGGTGGAAGTCGACGCCCTTCCCGATGACGATGCCCGGCAGGCCGCGGATCAGGTCGGCCTGCTGGCCCTGGCCCTGGGCGCGCATCTGCGCGGTGACCTGGTCGATGGAGACCGTGCTCGGGTCGACCCCCGGCGGCAGCTGCTTGGCGATCGTGCGGCCCAGGAGGCCCTCGAAGATCACGTTGGTGCCTCGGCCGAGGATCTTCGGCCCGACGACGGCCGCTGCGACGGAGAGCAGGCCCAGGATGAACACCCACACCAGGTGCGCCCGCTCGGGCCGCAACAAGCCGATCAGTCGCTTGCCGGACCCCTTGAGGTCCTTGGGCTTCTCCCCGGGCATGCCCATGCCCGCGCCGGGGCCCATGGGGCCGCGACGCTGCTGGGGCGGCCGTACCTGGGCCCGAGCCGGGGTCTGGTTCTCGTTGCTCATCGGTCGGCCTTCCCTGCGTTCCGCTCTCGTCGGGTGCCGGCAGCAGTTCTCCCCGTGGTCCGCTCCACTCCGGTCGCAGCCTCCTGGCTCATGCCGCTTCCTCCACGCTCAGCTGCGAGTAGACGATCTCCTGGTACGTCGGGTTGCCTTCGAGCAGCTCGGCGTGGGTGCCGACGCCGACCACCTTGCCGTCGTCGAGCACGACGATCCGATCGGCACCGCGGATGGTGGCGACGCGCTGCGCCACGACGAGCACGGTGGCCTCACGCGTCTCGGGAACCAACGCGGCGCGCAGTGCGGCGTCGGTCGCGTAGTCGAGCGCGGAGAACGAGTCGTCGAACAGGTAGATCGCAGGCTTGCGGGTGATCGCCCGAGCGATCGCCAGACGCTGTCGCTGACCGCCCGACACGTTGGTGCCGCCCTGGGCGATCGCCGCGTCCAGGCCGCCGTCCATCGCCTCGACGAAGCTGCGCGCCTGGGCCACCTCCAGGGCGTGCCACAGCTCGTCATCCGTGGCGTCCGGGGCTCCGAACTGGAGGTTGGAGCGCACGGTCCCGGAGAACAGGTAGGGCTTCTGCGGGACGAGCCCGACAAGGCTCCACAAGTCGTCCGGCGCCACGTCGCGCACGTCGACGCCGCCGACGCGCACCGACCCGCCGGTGGCGTCGTAGAGCCGCGGCACGAGGTTGAGCAGCGTCGTCTTCCCGGCGCCGGTCGAGCCGATGATCGCCGTGGTCTTGCCCGGTTCGGCGACCAGGTCGATGTGCTCGAGCACGGGGTCCTCCGCGCCCGGGTACCGGAACTCGACGTCGACGAACTCGAGCAGGCCGCGTTCGCGGCCGGCCGGCAGCGACACCGGCGCGATCGGCGGCAGCACGGTGGGCTCGGTGTCGATCACGGCACCGATGCGCTCGGAGGCGACCATCGCCCGCGGGATCATGACGAAGATCAGCGAGCTCATCATCACGGCCATGAGGATGAAGACGATGTAGCTGATGAACGCGGTGAGCGAGCCGATCATCATCTGGCCGTTGTCGATGCGCTTCGCGCCGAACCACAGCACGGACACGCTCGTGGCGTTCATGACGAACATCACGGCCGGGAACAGCACCGCCATGTACATGCCGGTGCGCAGGCCGGCCTCGAACAGGTCGTTGTTGGCGCGGCCGAACCGCTCGCGCTCGCGCCGTTCGCGAACGAAGGCGCGGATGACGCGCACGCCGGCCAGCTGCTCGCGCATCACGCGGTTCACGGAGTCGATGCGGGACTGCATCTTGCGGAACCAGGGCACCATCTTCGTCACGACGAGCGCGACGATGACCCCGAGCACGGGCACGACGACCAGCAGGACACCCGAGAGCGCCACGTCCTGGCGTAGCGCCATGATCACGCCGCCCACCAGCATGATCGGCGCCATCAGCATGATGGTGAACGTCATGAGGACGACCATCTGCACCTGCTGGACGTCGTTCGTCGTGCGCGTGATGAGCGTCGGCGCCCCGAACAGGCCCATCTCCTGCTGGGAGAACGCCTGGACCCGGTCGAACAGCCGCGCGCGCATGTCGCGCCCCAGCGCCATCGCGGTGCGTGCGCCGAGGTAGACGGCACCGACGGCGCACACCACCTGGGCGAGGCTGACGACGAGCATGATGCCGCCGAGTCGCCAGATCTCGTGGGTGTTGCCCACGGCGACACCCTTGTCGATGATGTCGGCGTTGAGGCTCGGCAGGTAGAGGGTCGCGATGACCTGCACGATCTGGAGCAGGACGACCGCGCTCGCTGCGCCCGCATAGGGCCGCAGGTGTTCGCGGAGGAGTCGGACGAGCATGGTGCTCCCGTCAGGGTTGGGACTGCTGGTCGGTGTCGGCGGGGCGGACGACCCCGCTGAGGAAGAAGTCGGCGAGGACGCGCGGGTCGGGGCTTCTGCTGCCGAGACCCTGACGGGCCCGGTTCGCGCTCTGGGCGATGGCCCCGGCCATCGTCAGCTCGAGCAGGTCGACCACCGTGTCCACGGGCTGCCGGAGCCGATGGGCGTCGGGCTCGAGGAGGCGCCGGATCTGGGCCCGGACCTCGGCCATCATCGACCGCTGCCGGGCGGCCCACTCGGCCATCGCCGCCGGGTCGTGCCGGCCGCGCCAGCCCCCCGGTCCGCGGCCCAGCCGGTGCATGAGCGACATCCACAGCGTGATGTCCTCCACGCGGGCCGCGCCGTACTCGAGGGCGGCGGCCACCCGCTGCTCGAGCGGCAGGCTCAGGTCGATCGACCCGATCCGCGCGATGTCCTCGGTCGGGTCCAGCGCGGCGGCGACCGCCTCACGGACCAGCGACTCCTTGTCGACGAAGACGCGGAAGAGCGTGCCCTCGGCGACCTCGGCCGCCTCGGCGAGCTCGCGAGTGGTGACGTCCGTGCCGCGGGTGCGCACCACCGGCAGCACGGCCTTGAGGATGGCCAGACGCCGCTCGTCGGGAGGAAGGGGAGCCGCGCGTCCGGGACGCGCGCCGGTGACCTGCACCCCGCGATACTAAATGAGTGAGCACTCACTCAGCAAGTTCACAGGCCAACCCCGTCGGCCGAGGCCGTGCATGACCCTGCCACCGCGGACGGGGTAGCCCGTCATCGGCAGCGGCGTGTCGCCGGCGGTTCACCCGTCCGGCGGCTACTCGTTGCCGGTCGGCGGGGCCCCGCTGGGACGCTGACCGGCCTCGACCTCGGGGTCGAACGGCTGGCCGCTGCGGGTGCCGGACGAGGTCGCGTCGGCCGTCGCCGCCTCCGACTGGCGACGCGCCTCGGCGATCGCCTCGGCCGCACTCGGCAGCGACACCGGCGGCAGGTCGGTGATGGGCGACGTGCCTGCGGGCCGCGGCGGCTCGCTGAACTCCGGCGCCACGCCGGGCGCAGCACCGCCGAAGCCACGCGCCAGGGCGCCGAGCGCCCCGGACAGCTCCGAGGGCAGGAACCACATGGTGTTGGAGGGCGACTCGGCGATCTTCGGCAGCGCCTGGAGGTACTGGTACGCCAGCAGCTTGGGGTCGGCGTCGCCACGGTGGATCGCGTCGAACACCTGGAGGATGGCCCGGGCGTCGCCCTCCGCGCGGAGCACCGCCGACTGCGCGTCGCCCTCGGCCCGCAGCACGGCCGCCTGCTTCTCGCCCTCGGCCGTGAGGATCTTGCTCTGCTTGACGCCCTCGGCCGTGAGGATCGTGGCGCGGCGGTCGCGCTCGGCGCGCATCTGCTGCTCCATCGAGCTCTGGATGGTGGGCGGCGGGTCGATCGCCTTGAGCTCGACGCGGTTGACGCGGATGCCCCACTTGCCGGTCGCCTCGTCGAGCACGCCGCGCAGCTGGCCGTTGATCTGGTCGCGGCTGGTCAGCGTCTGCTCCAGGTCCATGGTGCCGATGACGTTACGGAGCGTGGTGACGGTCAGCTGCTCGATGCCCGTGTAGTAGTTGGCGATCTCGTACACCGCCGCCCGCGGCTCGGTCACCTGGAAGTAGATGACCGTGTCGATCGAGACCACCAGGTTGTCGGACGTGATCACGGGCTGCGGCGGGAACGAGACCACCTGCTCGCGCAGGTCCACACGCGCCCGCACCCGGTCCACGAACGGCACCAGCAGGTGCAGCCCGGCGTCCAGGGTCCGCGAGTAGCGGCCCAGGCGCTCGACGATGTAGGCCTCGGCCTGCCGCACGATCCGCACGGCGCGGACCAGCGCGATGATGACGAACAGCGCCACCAGTGCCAGGACGACGTAGCCGATGGCCTCGCCGACGTTGCTCATGTCACTCCTCGATAGGTTCGACGACGGCGATCGCGCCGTCGATCCGGGCCACGCGCACCGGCGTGTCCGTCGCGATCCGTGCTCCGGACTCGGAGCGTGCGGTCCACACCTCGCCGCCGATCTTCACGCGGCCACCGTCGACGGCGACCTCGGTGACGGTCATCGCCCGCCGCCCGACGAGCGCGGTGACGTTCGTCTCGACGAGGTGGTGCCGGGCCCGCAGGTGTCGCAGCAGCCAGGGCCGCAGCGCCGCCAGCAGCACCACGGCGACGACCACGGCGATGACCGTCTGGACCACCACGGGGGCGTCGAACGCGGCGGCGATGGCCCCTGCCAGCGCGCCCCCGGAGAGCATGAGGAGGACGAGCCCGAGCGACAACTCCTCGCTGATCGCCAGCACCAGCGCGGCTCCGAGCCACCACAGCCAGGCCACGACGTCCCCTCTCCTCGTGGGCGGCGGCCGCCACGGCGACTCCGCCCGTCTCGACACTACGCGGCTGAGCGGGACGGCGCGGGGGATTTGGTCCGGACCGGGTCAGTGAGCGCCGGTGCGCACCTGCGCCGGCACGGCGCGTGCGGACCAGCGATCCGCGTGCCGGTCCAGCTCCAGTGCCAGGCCGAACGCCTGCGACAGGTTCTCGGCCGTCAGCACCTCGTCGAGCGGGCCGGCGGCCTCGACGTGGCCCTGCCGCAGCAGCAGCACGTGCGTGAACCCGGGCGGGATCTCCTCGACGTGGTGCGTGACCAGCACCAGCACGGGCGAGCGCGGGTCGCGCGCCAGCTCCGCCAGCGCGCCCACCAGCTCCTCGCGCCCGCCGAGGTCCAGGCCGGCCGCCGGCTCGTCGAGCAGCAGCAACTCCGGGTCGCTCATCAGCGCGCGGGCGATCTGGACGCGCTTGCGCTCCCCCTCGGACAGCGTGCCGAAGTAGCGGTGGGCCAGGTGCTCGACGCCGAACACGGTGAGCAGGTCCCCCGCCCGCGCCTCGTCGAGGTCCTCGTAGCTCTCCCGCCACCGGCCCGTGACGCCGTACGCCGCGGTGATGACCACGTCCCGAACCAGCTCGCCGGACGGGATGTGCTCGGCCAGCGCCGCGCTCGACAGGCCGATCCGTGGTCGCAACTCGAACACGTCGACGCGGCCCATCCGCTCGCCCAGGATGTCCGCGGATCCGGAGGTCGGGTGCATCCGGCCGGAGGCGATCTGCAGCAAGGTGGTCTTGCCGGCGCCGTTGCGGCCCAGCACCACCCACCGCTCGCCCTCGCGCACCGTCCACGACAGGCCGTCGAGGATCGTCGTCGTCCCACGGACGACGGACACGCCCTGGAGGTCGAGCACGTCGGTCACGCCGCAATCCTCCCAGACCGCGGCATGTGCTCAGGCGTCGATCCGGCTGCGGTCCAGCTCGTCGGCGTGGTCGACGATGAAGTCGCGCCGCGGACCCACGTCGGAGCCCATCAGCAGCTCGAACACGTGGTCGGCGCGCTCGGCCGCCTCGACGGTGACTCGCCGCAGCGTGCGGTACCGCGGGTCCATCGTCGTCTCCGAGAGCTGTCCGGAGTCCATCTCGCCGAGGCCCTTGTACCGCTGGATGTCAGGGCTGTACCGGCGGCCGGCCCGCTCGAGCTTCTTCAGCGTGGTCGCCAGCTCGGCCTCCGAGTACGTGTACACGTACTTGTCCTCGTCGGCCTTGCGGTTGCCCATCAGCTCGATGCGGTGGAGCGGAGGCACGGCGGCGTAGACCCGGCCGGCGGCGACCATCGGGCGCATGTACCGGAAGAACAGCGTGAGCAGCAGGGTGCGGATGTGGGCGCCGTCCACGTCGGCGTCGGTCATCATGATGATCTTCCCGTAGCGGGCCTGCTCGAGGTCGAACGTGCGGCCGGAGCCGGCGCCCACCACCTGGATGATCGCGGCGCACTCGGCGTTGTGGAGCATGTCCGAGATCGACGCCTTCTGGACGTTGAGGATCTTGCCGCGAATGGGCAGCAGCGCCTGGTAGTCGCTCGAGCGGGCGAGCTTGGCCGTGCCCAGCGCACTGTCGCCCTCGACGATGAACAGCTCGCTGCGCTCGACGTCGTCGATCCGGCAGTCGGCGAGCTTCGGCGGCAGGGAGCTCGACTCCAGGGCCGTCTTGCGGCGGCTGATCTCCTTCTGCTTGCGCGCCGCGAGCCTGCCCTGCATCTCGGCGACGAGCTTGTCGAGCAGGCTGTTGACCTGGACCTTCACCGCACCCCGCGTCGAGGTGAGGATCGCACCGAGCTCGGTGCCGACCACCTTGGCGACGATGCCCCGGACCGCGGCGGTGCCCAGCACCTCCTTGGTCTGACCCTCGAACTGCGGCTCGGCCAGGCGCACCGTCACCACGGCGGTCAGGCCGGCCATCAGGTCGTCCTTCTCCAGGCGCTCGCTGGTGTCCTTGGTCGAGACCTTGAGGCGGCGCGCGTTGGCGGTGATCGCATCGCGCAGCGCCTTGAGCAGCGCCTGCTCGAAGCCGGCGACGTGGGTGCCGCCCTTGGGCGTCGCGATGATGTTGACGAAGGAGCGGACGTCGGTCTCGTACCCCGTGCCCCAGCGGACCGCGACGTCCACTTCGCACGCGCGGGTGACCTCCTGCGGCGTCATGTGACCACGCTCGTCGAGCACCGGGACGGTCTCGGTGAACTCACCGGAGCCCGTCAGGTGCCAGATCTCCGTCACCTTCTCGTCGGGCGCGAGGTGCTCGACGAAGTCGACGACGCCGCCCGTGTGGCGGAACGTCTCGACGTGCGGCCTGCCCTCGCCGGGCGTGCCCGGCAGCCCTCGCTCGTCGCGCAGCGCGATCTGCAGGCCCGGCACCAGGAAGCTCGTCTGCCGGGCGCGGGTCGCCAGCTCGTCGTACGAGAAGACCGCGGCCGCCAGGAAGATCTGCTGGTCCGCCCAGTAGCGCACGCGCGTGCCGGTGACGTTCCTGCCGACCTTGCCGACCACCGTCAGGTCGGACCCGGAGACGAACGGCTCGAAGTGCGCGTCCGGGCCCTCGCCGGTGAAGACGCCCGGCTCGCCACGGTGGAAGGCCATCGCGTAGGTGCGGCCGTTGCGGTCCACCTCGACGTCCAAGCGCGCGGACAGCGCATTGACCACGGACGCGCCCACGCCGTGCAGGCCGCCGGACGCCGCGTAGGAGCCGCCGCCGAACTTGCCCCCGGCGTGCAGCTTGGTGAAGACCACCTCGACGCCGGTCAGGCCGGTCTTCGGCTCGATGTCGACGGGGATGCCGCGCCCGTCGTCGCGCACCTCGACCGAGCCGTCGGCGCGCAGCACCACCTCGATGCTGGTGCAGAACCCCGCCAGCGCCTCGTCGACCGCGTTGTCGATGATCTCCCAGAGGCAGTGCATCAGACCGCGCGAGTCGGTGGTCCCCACGTACATCCCGGGCCGCTTGCGGACCGCCTCCAGGCCCTCGAGCACCGACAGGTGCCGGGCCGTGTAGCTGGACTGCGCGGAGGTGGTCGTCACGCCTGCGATCGTAACTGCGGGCACCCGGGCGCCCTCCGTCGGCGCGCGGCGGCGTGCCGACGCATGGCGAGCCGCGGGGCGGTCTCACGATCCGGGCGCGTTTGTGTCAGGCGCGTGTCGCGTCTGTGCAGGAAACGGCGCTCAGGTCAACGGGAGGTGACGTGACGTCGCGATTCTCTACGCGGTGGGCGAACCACCCGCTCCCGACAGCATCATTCGGCCACAGGGGTGGTTCTATGGATTCGTGAACGCGACCCAGACCCCAGCCCCGCTGACCGCAGCCGACCGTTGCGACCGTTGCGGCGCACAGGCCTATGTCCGCGTCCTGCTCCCCTCGGGGGAGCTGCTCTTCTGCGCGCACCACGCGCGCGAGCACGCCGACAAGTTCGCGTCGGTGGCCACCCACGTCCAGGACGAGACCGACCGCCTGCACGCCGAGCACGGCGCGGGCGCCGGGGTCGGCCTCTGACCCCCTGGCGGTTCGGCTAGACCGGCAGGCCTGCGGGCTCGTCCGTGCTGGCCAGCGGGACGTCGGTCACTGAACAGTTGCCGCCGGCGCGCTTGGCGGCGTCGAGCAAGGCTCTGGCGCGTCGCAGCATGTCCATGTAGTCCTCGCCGGGCTCGGCCATCGTGGCGCCGACGGACATCGTGACGTGGGCCGTGTCGTCCTCCAACCCGATCCTCGACTCCGCGACGTAGGAGCACAGCTGCGCCGCGAACGTCGCCAGGCCGTGGTGGGCGACGAGCCCCACGAACTCCTGCCCGCCGTAGCGGAACACCCGCCCGCGGCCGGGCATGGAGTGCGCCAGCGTCGCCGCGACCACCCGGAGCGCGCGGTCACCCGCCGGGCGGCCGTAGGAGTCGTTGAAGCCCTGGAACCCGTCGAGGTCGCACAGGAGCACGCCGAGCGGCACCCCGCGATGCGACAGCGCGGCCAGCCGGTCCACCAGGTGCACCTCGAGCGAGCGCCGGTTGCCCAGACGCGTCAGCGGGTCGCTCCCCGCCTCCACGTCCAGCTCGCGCACCCGCACCTGCTGGGCGAAGCGCGCGGTGTCGTCCCGGAACGTCTCGACCGCGCCGACGATCCGGCCCTGCGCGTCCCGCAACGGCGCGGCGCGGATCTCGACCGGCACCAGGTGGCCGTCGCGGTGGTGGAGCATCAGCCGGGCCGAACGCACCTGACCGTCCTCGAGCGTCGCCACCAGCGGGCAGCGGTCGCCGCAGAGCCGCCCGCCGTCCTCGTCGACGTGATTGAGCAGGCCGTCGCCGCACCAGTGCCCGAGGATCTCGCGCGCCGGGAAGCCGCTGATCTTCCCCGCCGCCGCGTTCCAGTACGTCACGGTGCGGTCG